>CAIQEI010000074.1 GCA_903870815.1 uncultured Verrucomicrobia subdivision 3 bacterium | reverse complement strand
GACCGCCGAGTTCTTCAGTTTCGGCACGAACGACCTCACGCAGACCTGCCTCGGCATGTCCCGCGACGATTCCGGTTCTTTCCTCGGCGCCTACACCGAGAACGAAATCATCAAGAAAAACCCCTTCGCCTCGATCGACCAGACCGGCGTCGGCCAGCTCATTCTGATTGCGGCGGAGAAGGGGAATAAGACCCGGCCCGGCATCAAGCTCGGCATCTGCGGCGAACACGGCGGCGACCCCGATTCCGTGAAGTTCTGTCATCGCGCCGGCCTGACCTATGTGAGCTGCTCGCCATTCCGCGTGCCCGTCGCGCGGCTCGCTGCCGCGCAGGCCGCCATCGAGGAAAAGCGCAAGGCGAAAGCCGCGAAGAAAAAGTGATCGCGTGGCCGCGCTTGTGAAAGCGCGGAACCGGTCGGCGTTTTCACAAACGCCGCTACCAATTCAAAGCCGCTCCAGGAAACCGGGGCGGCTTTTTACGTTTAGGTACAGCCGCGGTTATTTCGCCCGCTGCCGCGGCCGGGGGTTCAAGCGTAATCCAGAAATCAATGGTTATAATCTTTGCAAGACCAGCTTAAACGTGCTAATGCTTTCCATAGAGGCGTGAGTCGGGCGGTGTTTTCATAACCAGCAAAGCTCCAGTTGTAGAAGAGAACCAGAATCCTTGAAAATTGGAATTCCAAATCAAAAAGCCGTTCCATCAAAGCCGCGGGGTTTGACGGGAATGACGCTGGTTGAGGTTATCGTGGCTCTCGCAATCGCCGGACTGACCGTGGGGGGAATCGTCAGCGGATATATCTACTGCGCGAATTCCGCGGTAAAGGCTGAACTGGCCCAGGCGGCGAACGCCCGGGCGATGCAGCGCGTTGAGGAAACCCGCAGCGCCCGGTGGGACACCTCCAGTTACCCGGGAGTGGACCAGCTATTGGCCACGAATTTTCCGGATGAGGTTGTCTCTCTGGATTTGCCCGGGAACAACGCGCCGGGCACGGCGGCCACCATCCGGACCACAATAGCCCCGGTTTCCCTAGCCCCGCTTGCGCCACCGCTGCGGACCATCCATGTTGATTGCATTTGGCAATTCATGGGGGGCGAATGGGTTACCAACTCCGTTGAAACCATCCGATCCCCGGATCAATGAACCTGCCAGCTTCATTTTCCGCTTCCAGCTGCGCCCGCCCTTCCGGGCGGGACCGGGGCTTTACCCTGCCGGAAATTCTCATCGCGCTAACGATCTTCATGGTGGTGATTGCCGCCGTCCTGTTTGCCCACTTGTATGGCTTGAGAATGTTCCAGTTGACGAACACCAAGCTCATCGTGACCCAGTGGTCCCGCGATACGATCCAGCACCTGACCGATCAAATACACACCTGCAACAGCGCGCAGGTGGTCAACATCGCGCCGGATGGCAGTTTGACGGCCTTGCTGGACGGGGAGACGCAGCAGGGCAACGGCTTGCTCATTAATCCGACGGCCGACACCAACAGCTACACCTTGTATTTTGTGAATCCGGCGGACCAGACCTTCCGGCGGACGGACCAGCCGGGCAGCACCGTGAAGCTGGCCGATTCGGTCACTAATACTCTGCCCTTTTCCGCACAGGACTATTCGGGGAATGTGCTGACCAACGTCCTGAACAACCAGGTGATCCACCTGACCCTTGAATTTTATCATCCGGGCAGCTACCTGAAGGACGCGGATTATTACAAGTTGGAGATCGCGATGAAACAGCGGATTGTGCAGTAGCATGAAGACCATTTTCACCACACAAAGGCCTCACCAGGCCGGCAGCGCCCTGCTGCTGACCCTGATCATGGGCGGCGTGGCCTTGGCCATTCTGGCCGGGGCGATGTCCTGGTCGGCCAGCAGCACCCGGTTGACCTATCGTTCCATCCAATACACCCGGTCGGAGGCGGCGGCGGAGGCGGCCACGGAAAAAGTGGTGAGCCAGATCGCGCGGGACTTCCTTAAGGGCGGTGATACCATGGTCATCAACAACCTCGGCGCCTACCAAAGCATCGTGCCCACGCCGGCGGATTCCGCCTATTGGAGCACCTGGCAGTTCAACGACGCGAGCGGGAATTCTGACCATACCTTTGTGCAGCGCGGGACGTCACTCAGCTACGTCACGATCAGCCCGCCTTACACCAACCTGCAGGCGTATGTCTCGACTTACACGGTGGTATCGGATGGCAGGGACTTGGCCAGCCCGCAGGATCTCACCGTGGGCGTGCTGCAGGAATTGCAACTGGCCCGGATTCCCATTTTCCAGTTTGCCCTGTATTCCTCCGGAAATATGGAGATCAGTTGCGGCCAGCCGTTCGACGTCACCGGCCCGGTGCATTCCAACGGCAAACTTTATGTCGAGCCGGACAAGTTGCTGACGTTTGAATCCGCCGTCACCGCCGTGATCACCAATGCGTTTCAGCGCGATCCGCTGGACACCCGCCGCCCGCCGGCCGGCTCGGTGGTTTATGTGGAGCCGGATCAAAAGCAATCCCCGGTTGCGGCCCTGACGCTTCCCATTGGCACCACTAACACCCAGGAAGCCGTCCGGGAAATAATTGAGCCGCCGCCCGCCGGCGAAGACCCCATGTCGCCTCTCGGTCAGTTGCGCTATTACAACCAATGTGACCTCCTCGTGACCGTTTCCGACAACGCGGTCACGGCCATCAGCGGGAGTTCCGACGGGCTGCCGACCCGGATTCCGACCAATGACCTGGCCTTGTTCATTACGACCACCAATAGTTTCTATGACGCGCGCGAAGGCAAAACGGTACAGCCCATTGATCTTAATGTTGGCAACCTTGCGGCGTGGAGCCGGACCAACGCCGGAGTTCGCGCCTCCCTCATCGGGTCGAACCTGTCTTCCGTTTATGTTCTGGACAACCGCACGCTTCCGGGCACCAGTCTGGGAGCGGTCCGGGTGGTCGATGGAGCGACCCTGCCTCCCAAAGGGCTGACCGTGGCTAACCCCCGTCGTCTTTGTCAGCTCCCAGTGTGACTTCAATGCGCGGGCCAGGTCCACCCTCGCCGGCGGCAACGATCTTCTGGGTAAACCGTTTCTCACCTTTGAAATCGCCGTCAAGGCGCTTACGCTCGCCTTGTCCAGCCGGCTTCGCGACCGTCAGAAAATGCTACCGCCGCTCGAACCCTGCGGAGGGATGGCGCGGGACGTCACCGGTTCCACCACTGCTTTGGAACCGATGCCGTCCCTTCCTGCGGCGCCCAACATGTTCACCCATGTGTTCCTGGCTCGCGTCGCCACCCAGCTTGGCCCGCTGCGTGAATTTTGCCGGCAGCTGCTTCAAGCCCCGGAGGTCGGGGTCCGGCAGAACCTGCTGGCGTCCGGCTTCCTGCTGATCAATTCGCTGACTTCCCGGACCGCCCTCGCGGTGGTTCATCCCGGCCAGCGGATGTGCGTCGCACTGGAACGGTTGTTCAAAAAACTTCTGGAGAGTCCGAACCATTTCACGCCGTCCGCGCCGGCCACCATCGCCGCCGCCGTGGAGCTGCTCGCGGACTTGTGCCAGCCGGGCTTGCCGGCCGGCTTCGCCCTTCATCCGCCGATCCGCCTGCTGGTGGTGGATGACGACCTCATCGCGCGGCGGGCGATCACCGGCATCTTGCAAACAATTTTTGAAAAACCGGAAAGTGCGGAGAACGGTGGGGAGGTACTCATGCTGACGGCGGAGAAACCCTTCGACGTAATTTTCCTCGACATCGTCATGCCCGGCATGGACGGATTTGAAGTCTGCGCCAAAATTCGCGCTGCCGGTCCCAATCGCGCCACGCCGGTGGTGTTTGTGACCAGCCAGGCCGACGACCAAGTGCGCGACCAGATGGTTCGATGCGGCGGGAACAACCTTTTGAGCAAACCATTCCTCACTTCCGAGATCACCGTCATGGCGCTCATCTTCGCCCTGCGCGGCCGACTCCGGCAGCTCAAAACACCTTCGGGTTCGTGACGGGACTACCAGGCGTTTTCGTTTTAGCGTGAACCACGCAATAAGCGTTGCCCAGTTGAAAGTCATGGGCAGCCGTTGTCTGATCAACGGAATTCCAATTTGAGCTTCGGCCTGGGAAATTTATTATACTGGAGCGTTTGAAGAAATACTGTAGCCATGCGCAGGGAGGGTTTTGCGAATTTGGCGGGGTTTTGGCGAAGGAGCATGCTCTCAACGGCCTGTGACTGTGGGCCAAATCAAAGCCAAAACCCAAAAAGACCGCTTATCGAATCTTTCTTAACCGCATGGCTACAGTATTTTTGAAATGCTCTAAAAACCCTTCAAATTGCTACGAATTGCCCCCTCAACCCGGCCCCCCAAGGCGAAGGCCGAAAGGCCGAACGAGCGGGCGCGAGCGAGTCAACGTGTCCGCAGGACGGATGAGGGGGAATTCATGTCGCTCTGAAAGCGATCCAGTATAATCTATTCACCCAATGCCGGAGCGTAGCCAATATTCGGATTCAACAGTGGCGACGATTAATGGGTGAAGACAAATTGATGCGCGCCGGGCGCGTCGAAGGCCGTTGGCACAGGCGCTGCCCCCGGCCCGTAGGCAGATAGGGTCAGTTTGCCGCCCACCAGCCGGTAAATCCCGTGGATGGTCTGGCCCACCAGCGGGGGCAGCGGACATTCCGTCACCAGCAACGCGAACTGTTTCGGGGTGGGACTTTCATCGAGCGTCAATGTGCCCTTGAACCAGATGATCGGATTGGCATCGTGGAATTCCACCCGGTCGCCCTGGATCATCAGCGTGGGCGAACCTTGGTCCGAAACGACACCCGCCTCCTGTCCGTGCCAGGACCCTTCCGCCGCACGCGCATCGGATTTAGGGGCGCTCGCACAACCTGCGGCCAAAATACCGGCACTGCATAATGCTGCCATCAATAGGTTTTTCATAGGATTGGATTACTAACCGCCGCCGTGCCGGACTCGCTGCCCGGAGCCGGCGGAATCAAGTGAAGACGGAGCCGCCGTTGAATGGCTGCGCTCATGCATTTCATCTTCATACCAGCTTCTACGCAGCGTCCCTCACGTGGGTTACACTGTTTATTTAAATTCGGAGAACTTTCACCGGCACAAAGATGCCATCGCCGATTGCCATGGATGTGATCGCGGCTATTTTGCTTCGGGCTATCCTGGATCGGGTTTGTCACTTTTCCGTGGTCTGCGGATGCGTGGCCGCCGCTATAAAACCCCTTCACCACTATTTCGACGTCGTGTAAATCGCCTGGACTTCCGCCGCCGAAAGCGCGCGATTGTAAATCTGGATTTCGTCCATCTGTCCATTAAAAAACCGGCCTCCGCCACCCCATCGCCCCAGTCGCAGATACTTGTTCGCGGTGTAGTTAATCGGCCTCGCTCCAGCAATAGTCCCGACCAAATTCCCGTTGAGGTACAGGCTTGAATTATTGTTGGCATCTCGAGTCAACATCAGATGCTGCCAGGTATCGGCGGCCAGCGAGAAAATGATAACGTGCCCAAGCGAACCCAAACCAGGGCCGCCTTCTACTAGTCCCAAATGAAATTCCATGCCCTGGTTGTCATATTGCAAATTCCATCCCTCCTCGCCGGTGCCGTAATCGTCCATGATGTTTGCATAAGCGGTCTGCGAAGCGCTGGGTTTGACCCATAGGCTGATACTGAAAACTTGCAAGTCAAACCAGTTGCCCAGGTCCACCGAAGCGTCCGTGCCATTGAAACTGAAGGCCTTGCCCACCTTGCCTGGCACGTATTCAACATGGTAGGCATATTCGGCGTTGTGCTTGCCCACGCTGTCGTTGGTGTTGTCTTCGCCAGACCACAACGCGATGAGGCCGAGCGGGAAATGTGACTGCTTGTATTTGCCGTAACCAAACCAGCCACCGACGCCGATTCCGGCCAGCACCAGCACCGCGGCGGTGGTGATCAATATGTTCTGCCAGACGCGCGACTTCACTGGAACCGCCATTTGAGCCACTGGTGTGACTGAATGTGGGCGGCCAGCCGGCTGAGCCGGGTTTTGGTGTAGCGCATAAACGGGTGCTGGCGGTGGTGGGGAAATCGGCACCGCTGCCGGCATTGGGGGAACAACGATGGTCTGCTGGCACACCGGACAATTGATTTGATGTCCGGAATAACTGCTGTCACACAGGATGTGCTGGCCACATTGCGGACAGAAGAATTTGAATTCAGCCATAAAGTTATCCCCGGCAATATCTTTGACTGCCCATATAGTTTCGTTTCCACGGCCAGAGCGGCCTTTTTTAAATTCTCTGCCTGCTCCAAAGATTTACAAGGATTTTTTCGCAGCCTGCTCCGATTATTCTCTGGCGCTGTTTTTTTCGTTGAGGGGTTGGACTGCTTAAGCGGATTTCGCTCGGAGTATCTCACAGCATTTCCGAGGTCCGTTTTACCATTTGACAGATTTTCAAAGTATAATCACGCGACTTGTTGGCGAGGCAAATGCGACGAAAACCATGGAATCAACCACGCTTTCGCTTGTGCCGCCACGATTTTGCAGGATCTCGACTGATCCAATTTTGCCAACCGCCGTTGGTGCGGTCGGTTCCACTGTCGCGGTTTACTGCCCGGGTCGGCGGTGGTTCATTTGTTTTCGTTGGAGGAGTCAGCCGAATCGCGGCGTCATCACGATTAGCTCGGATTTGCGACGGGCTTGTGGGCTAAAATAAACTTTGTTTCTTCATTGGCCAAACACTCCGGGCAAATGCTGTGCGTAAACTCTGCTTCGGAATGAGTGCTGATATACGTCTCCAGTTTTTCCCAATACCATTTATCATTGCGAATTTTTTTGCACCATGCGCAGATGGGCAAAAGACCGCGCAAGGCTTTCACCTGTTCTAAAGCTTCCTGCAACTCCGCGACCAGCTTTTCTTTCTCTTTCAATGTGAGTTGCAAGGCGTATTCCTTGATTTTAAGTTCGGTAATGTCGCGGCTGATTCCGACCAGGCCGATGATTTTTCCAGACCCGTCGCGCAGCGGGAGCTTCGTGGTGAGAATCTCCGTCCGCCAGCCTTGTTTGTCGATGTTTGGTTCTTCTTTGTCGATGATGGGATCTCCCCGAAATACCCTTTCTTCATCGGCGCAAAACTTCTCACTGGCATGTTCCGGATAGAAATCTTCGTCTCTTTTCCCGAACAATTCGTCCGGAAATTCGCCGCCCATGAGCCGGGCCACCGCCTTGTTGGCGGTCAGGAAACGCCGGTTCAGATCCTTCACGTAAATATAATCCGGCAGGTTGTCAATGAGGGCGCGCAGCAGGTTCCGTTCGAGAATCAGCGCTTCCTCTACGTGCTTGCGTTCGGTGATGTCAATAATTGAGGCCAGCAAGACAATTCCCTCCCCGGTCTCAACCGGGTTGAGGCCGATCTCTATGGGAACTTCCGTTCTGTCCTTGCACAGGCCATACAAATCCCGCTCATCGCCCATCAGCCGGGCGATTGGATTCTTGTGGAAACTGCGGCGTAAATCCGGATGTCGCCCTCGAAACCGTTCTGGAATCAGCATTTCCAACATTTGTCCCAGCAACTCCGTGCGCGCATAGCCGAAAAGCTTTTCAGTTCGTGCGTTCACCAGGATGATTTTCCCCTGTGCATCCAACAGGATAATGGCACAGGGTGAGGCTTCCACAATCAACGACATTCTCCCTTCAACTGGATTTGGAATGTTCATGCCTTTTAGATCCTTCAATTTAAACCGCTTTGAGGCAAACTCGCCTGATTCCCGGAAAATACAAATAAAATTCGTCACCGATCGGAATCGGCCGTATAAACAACATCGCTTTTAAGCTTAATTATTATTTCAGGTTACCTAACCGGCTACTCAGCCAAGCAAACGAATATACGGTGAAGGCGGGTTCACCCCATCAACCCCGAAGGGCCCGCACCCACATCAAGATGGGCTTTTTGTGGTGAACAATGTATCCCCGTGACCGTTCGCGGTCTTCTGTTCGTTTTCTACGACTAGTCTGCGCAGAAATCTATTTCTTCGGCTCGTCCATGCCGTAGACGAGAACTTTGAACGTGCCCGGAATGATTTTTCCGCGTCGCTGACCTTCCGGCGGTGGTTCCATTTTGGCGGTGGCGAGATATATTTTGTGCGTGGCCGGGTCAAGTGCCATCGTCCGTGCGCCGCGCTCGGTATTCAGCACTTGAACGACGGTGAGTTTGTCCGCGTCTTCCCGCGCAATCGTGACGGTCGCGGTCTGGCCGCACGAGGCAAAAGCGAACTGGGTGCCGGGATCAAACGCCGCCCCATCTACGCCTTCGCCAATGGGCGCGGTGGCGAGCACCTTGCCGCTGGTGCAGTCCATCATGACCATCAGGTGGTTGTCGCAGCCGAGGAAGAGCCGGTGATTTTTCAGGTCGATCGCCAGCCCCGATGCGCTTTCGCCCGGTGCAATCGGCCAGCGGTTGACGACCGCATGGGTTTTTGTGTCAATGACCGCAACTTCGCTTTTGTCCTCAAGATTGTCGTAAACCCGGCCGGCCTTGGGATCCGCCTTCGCAAATTCCGGTTTGCCGCCGAGCGGAATCGTGGCGACGACTTTTCCCGATTTGGCGGAAATCACCGTTGCCGACTGGCCGCGTCCATTAAACGCATACACTTCGCTTTGTCCCGGCTCAAATAGCATCGCGTCCGGATTTTCGCCCGTGTCCACTTTGGCGTTTGTCTGCAAAGACTTTGTGTCCGCGATGGTGACCTTGTTTTCCCGGCCGCCGCTGACGAAGGCGCGGTTCAATTTCGGCGCGACTGCAATGTCGTGAACGCCCGGCGTATTGGTGATTTCGCCGATGATCAGGTCGCGCTTCAGGTCAATGACCACCACCTTCGTCGCGTGCGAAACGTAAAGCCGATGGGCAGCGGAATCCACCGTCAACGCGTCCCAGCCGCCGTCACCGCCAATGGGTATTTCCTTAATAAAATGGTAAGGTTCGTTAGCGCGGGCAGCCACGACCGCGAGTGATAACAAAAGGGGCAATAAGATGTTTTTCATGGATGAGCTGTTGTTGGGACGTGACTTATCACTTTTACTGTTCTTCAAGTAGGAGTCAATCAACAAAGCTGGTCACCCAGTCTATTGCCTAGAATACAGCGCCTCGCGTAATTCTAAGCCACGCCCTCATCAGCGACCCTATGTTTTCGCTGCCGCTCAAAGTTTCTCCATTTGCGATTCCGCACGGTAATGAATAGCTTTGCCGCCAATGACCGCTTCCGCCGCCCGCAAGCAGCTCTCGCCCGCCTGGATTCTGTTCATCCTCACCGGCCTGAACCTGTTCAATTATCTCGACCGTTTTGTGCTCTCGGCGGTGTTGACCCCGTTGCAAAAAGATCTCGGCCTCAATGACGGTCAGGCCGGGCGGCTCGTGACGGCGTTCATGATCGGCTATTTCGTCACGTCGCCGGTCTTCGGCTGGCTGGGTGATCGCGGTTCACGCAAGTGGCTCATCGCCACGGGCATTTTGGTGTGGAGCGTGGGCACGGTCCTGACCGGATTTGCGGCGACGTTTGCGGTCTTGATTGCGTTTCGGGTGCTCGTCGGCGTCGGCGAAGCGAGCTATGCGACCATCAGTCCGGGTCTAATTTCTGACAGCTATGCCCCGGCAAAACGGAACAACGCGCTGACTATTTTCTACGTCGCCATTCCCGTCGGCGCGGCTCTCGGCACCATTATGGGCGGGTTCATCGCCGCGCACTGGGGCTGGCGGCATGCCTTCATTTGGGCGGGTGTGCCCGGGTTGTTCCTCGCGCTCGTGATGTTGCCCTTCGCTGAGCTCAAACGCGGCCAGTCTGATGGCAAAGCTGTGGCCGCGGTAAAAAAACCTTCCCTCCGCGACCTCGTTAACCTGATTCGTATCCCGGAATATGTGCTCGTGGTGCTGGGCTACACCGCTTACACGTTTGCGCTCGGTGCGTTCGGTCATTGGGGGCCGACCTTCCTGCATCGCGCCCATGGCGTGGCCGTGGAAAATGCGGCCGAATTTTTTGGCGCCGTGCTCGTGGTCGCCGGACTTGTGGGCACATTAATCGGCGGATTTGCCGCGACGGCGTGGCAAAAGCGGAATCCTGCCGGCTACGCGTGGACACTCGGGCTCTCGGTGCTGGTTGCCGTGCCGTTGGCGTATGGCGCGTTCCTCGCTGCATCAACCTTTTGGTCCATGACGTTTCTGGCGGCCGCCATGTTCTTCCTGTTCCTGTCCACCGGACCGGTCAATACGCTGATCCTGGAAACGGCGCCGTTGAATCTTCGCGCCAGCGCCATGGCGGTTTCCATTTTCACGATTCACTTGTTTGGCGATATGTGGTCGCCGGAGATTGTCGGCCGTTTGGCGGATTCCTTGGGCGGAAATTTGTCGAAGGCCGTTCTGATTTTGCCCGTGGCCTTGATCGTAGCGGCCGTTCTTTGGCTGGCGCTTGCCTTGAAAACAAAGCGGGGCGGGCCTGGCGATTCCCGGTCCGCCTGATCGCTTATTTCGCGGCGGACAACTGGGCTTGAAGTTCGCGGTGGTTAACCTTGCCGGTGCCGAGCTTGGGAATTTCCGGCACCACCTTGATCTCGCGCGGAATGCTCAAATTTGACAGACCCTTCGCTTTGATGGCGTCGCGGATTTCATCCATGGTCAGTTTCGGTTCGTTGGTCACCGCGATGAGGGCTTCGCCTTTGTTTTCTTCGGGGCGCGTGATGACGGCAATCTGGCAGTGCAGGCCATATTGCGGAAACACCCCTGCGAGCGCGTCTTCGACCGCCGTTAGACTGACCATCTCGCCGCTGACTTTGGCAAAGCGTTTCATCCGGCCCAGAATGTCGAGATAACCCTCCGCATCCAGGCTCACGATGTCGCCGGTGTCATACCACCCGCCGAGAGCCTGAAACTTCGCGTTTGCCTCTGTGTTCAAATAACCTTTCATCACATTCGGTCCGCGCACGAAGAGCCGTCCGCCCTTGGTCACGCCTTCTACCGGCTCTAATTTGGCTTCCATTCCTGGCAAGAGTCGCCCCACGGAGCCGTAGCGTGGTTCCAGCGGGGTGTTGACGCTCACGCAGGGAGCACACTCCGTCGCACCATAACCTTCGAGAATGCGCACGCCGTATTTCTGCGACCAGGTGAGTGCGGTGGCTTCCTGCAACTTTTCGGCGGCCGCAAAAAGATACCGCAGGCTGCGAAAATCGTAGGGATGCGCCTTGCGCGCATAGCCGTTCAGAAAAGTGTTGGTGCTGATGAACACCGTGCAGTCGTGTTCGTAAAACGCGGCCGGCACCATGCGATAATGCAGGGGCGAAGGATAGAGGAAGAGATGGATTCCGCGCACCAGCGGCAGAAAGGTCCCCACCGACAGCCCGAAACTGTGAAACAGCGGCAGGCAGTTGAAGAGCCGGTCGCCGTCGGTGATGTCGGTGACCGCCAGCATCTGGCGGATGTTGGCGAGGATGTTTCCGTGCGTTAGCTCGACGCCTTTGGGAACGCCTTCCGAACCGCTCGTGAAAACCACCACGGCGGTGGTTGCTGCGGGGAACGAACGGTTGCTGGCAGCTGGCCAGTGGAAAACCTGCCGGAGCAAGGCGCCGAACTTTTGCAATCCGGTGACGCCGGCGCGCACGTCTTCCAGGTAAATCAGGCCGATGCCCGCTTTCACAAAATCCTCGCCCTTGATTTTAGCGCGTTCCAGAAAAGCCTTTGAACTGATGATGTGCTTCAGTCCGGCTAGTTCCGCGCACGCGAGCATCGTGGGCGTTCCTGAGGAATAATTCAGCACGGCGGGCACTTTCCCCAGGCTCCACAACGCGAGAATGGTTGTTGGCGTCGCACTGACATTGGGCAGGAGCAGGCCCACCCGTCCTCCGCCCGCAACTTCCCGATGCAGGGCCTGCGACAACACGTCCGCCCCCGCCATCAGTTTTCGATAGGTGAGCGACTTTGACATCGCGTCTTCGAGAATGATCTGGCCCGGGCGTTTGCGGGCGGTCTCCGCCACCGCCGCGAGCAGATTCGGTGGACCAAATTCCATCTCGACTTCAAACTGCTGTCGGACCATCAGGTCGCGGAGCCAGCTCGTCAGCCGTGTCCGCGCGCCGCCGGTGCTGATTTCACCCAGCTCAGGCGCGGTCAGCGGGGCGCTGAAATGAATGGTTACTTCCGGAAAAATCTTTTTTGAGCCGGGATTAGGGGAATAGGGCAGGGATTCGGCGCCGCGCAGGCGGGCGGTGATGACTTTCGCCTTCGTTTTGAAAATCAAGAATCCGGTCCCGTCAAAAAGCTTCATCAAGGTGCCCGTGCGCGAGAGGCGCCCTTCCGCAAAGAGTACCAGCCGCCCGCCGCCTTTCAGATACTCCGCCATGTGCTTTACTGCGTAAGGCGAACGGGTATCAACCGGGAGGGTGTAGCGGTTGATCATCAGCACCCGATGCAGCCAGCTCGCCTGCGCCGAGATGCTCGAGGTGACAAACTTCCAATCCCCATCCAGAACGACCCAGAGAAACAGCCAGTCAATCCAGGAAAGATGATTGGGAACCAGCAGCACCGGCCCGGGCGTCTTCAGCGCGTCCAGGTTATAGGCCCGGAAACGGAACCCGACCCGGAGCAAAAATCGGAAGCAGGCTTTCATCGTTTTGGGCAGTGCATCATGCGGGCGCCGGCAATACAAACTAAATAGCGAGCCGCAATTAGCCTGGGGTGCAACTTAACCCAGTTCTTAGAGACCTCTGCAAAAGTTGGCTTTGGTTGTAGCGGCGGTCTATGACCGCCGTGATTTTGAAGGAAACCGCTTCAACTCCTCAACCTTTCAACGATTTTGTTGTGTTGTCACAGTGAGGAGCCCGGTTTATTTTGTCACCAATATGCCAATGGAACTTCAAATCATCCGCGCCCAGGAATTCATCCGCTTGGGGGCGCACGGCCATTTCGACCTCGAGGCCAGCCAGGCCGCGCTGGCGCAATTGGCCCGCTCCTGTTGGAAACGCAGCATCCATCAGGCGTTGCTCGATCTGCGCGAACTGCATCCGGGCCCCAAGCCGGTGTTCGCGCCCAACGACCTGGTCATCCTGGTCAATACGTTTCACGATATCGGGTTCACCCACCAGGACCGGCTGGCTGTGCTTTACGGCTCCGACCCGCATCATCGCGCCCGGCTGTTCTCCTTCATCGCCACCTTGCGCGGCTGGAAGGTTCAGGCCTTCGACGGTTATGAGCAGGCCATCACCTGGCTGGCCGCCGGCGCCGAGCCGGAGCCGGAAATAGAAATGACTTCCCGGTCAAAAAAAGTTCCGATCCGCCAGGTCAAGAATGTGAAGCCGGCCAGGCCGGCGCCGCAGCCGCGTATCGTGGTGAAATCCACCCCCGCCGCCGCCAGCCCGCGCGGCAAAACCGCCCCGGCCCGGGCCGCCTCAAAGAAATCTTCCTTCACCCGCGCCGCCATGACCGCCTCGGTCTCCGCGTTGCTGCTGCTGTCCGCGCAGGCTCAGCCGGCCCAGCTTGACGTCGACACCGCCGGTGCCTCCCTGCCGCCGAAGTTCAACCCCTTTGGCCCCACGATTCCCAATAAAAATCCGGCGCCCACCAACGCGCCGCCCGGCATGGTGTGGATCCCCGGCGGCGAATTCTCAATGGGCGGGCTCGCTCCCAGCGACGGCATTTGTTCCGTCGCCACCGTGGACTCCGTGAAGGATTCGCAGCCCATCCACCGCGTTTATGTGGACGGATTCTGGATGGATAAATATGACGTGAGCAACGACGAGTTTGCCCGTTTTGTTCAGGCCACCGGTTACATCACCATTGCTGAAATTCCCCCGACCAAGGAGCAATTTCCAACCGCGCCGCCGGAAAACCTCGTGGCGGGTTCCACCGTCTTCACTCCCACGACCAACGCCGTTTCGCTGGACGATTATTTTCAGTGGTGGCGCTATGTGCACGGCGCGAACTGGCGTCACCCCACCGGGCCGGACAGCAACTTGCAGGGCAGGGGAAGCTATCCGGTCGTCCAGGTCGCCTATGCCGATGCGGTCGCCTACGCGAAATGGGCTGGCAAGCGGCTGCCCACCGAGGCGGAATGGGAATTCGCCGCGCGCGGCGGCCTGGCGGGGAAAACCTATGCGTGGGGCGATGAATTGCGCCCCGGCGGCAAATGGATGGCGAATATCTACGAGGGCCGTTTCCCGATGAATGACACCGGCGCGGATGGTTTCGCTGGCCTGGCGCCGGTCGGTCAGTTTCCGCCGAACGGTTATGGCCTTTACGATATGGCCGGCAATGTCTGGCAATGGTGCAGCGACTGGTATCGGCCCGACTATTATGCGCGGCTCAAGCTGGCCGGCGTGACCGTGGCACGCAATCCGCAGGGCCCCCAGACAAGCTACAACCCCGGCGATGACCAGCCCCAGCGGGTGCAGCGCGGCGGTTCCTTCCTTTGCACCGACCAGTATTGCACCCGCTACATGATGGGAACGCGCGGCAAGGGCGACATTGACACCGGCAGCAACCATCTCGGCTTTCGTTGCGTGAAAGACGCCGAGCCCGCGCAAAAATAAAGATTCTCCATGCTCAATTGCTATCAGAGCGTCCTGACTTCCTCCTGATCCGTCCTCCGGGACACCTTCCCATGGGGGATGGCCGGTTTGAGGGGCGCTTTCATCCTTTTATAACTGTGGCCCCGGCCGCGGGGCGGGAACTGAAGATGCCGGCTTCAATTCCAGTGCGGATTTTATATTCTGCAGCAATTTTATGGCTGATGGCCTCCACAGCACTCGCCTTCACCAAAGCCACCACGCAACCGCCAAAACCCCCGCCGGTCATGCGGCAGCCATAGACGCCGCCGCGATAGCCGATGTCCTCGACAATATCTATAACAGTGTCGAGTTCCGGGCAGCTCACTTCATAGTCATCGCGTAGCGAATAATGGCTGGCATACATGAGGTTGCCCACGCCCGGCCAGTTGGACTCGCGGATGCCTTCGGCGGCGTGAACCGTCCGCTCGATCTCGCTGATCACGTGCCGTGCGCGCCGATAAATTACTTCGCTCATCTCCCCTCGGGCGCGTTCCAGCTGGTCCGGCGTCGCGTCGCGGAGCGAAGCCACGCCCAGAAGGTTCGCGGCCGATTCACATTCGGCGCGGCGTTTGGCATATTCGCCGGAACCGAGCTCGTGCTTCACGTTGGTGTTGACGATGAGCACCATCACCGAGGGGTCGTTCATCGGTATCAATTCCGTTTTGCGCGTGCGGCAGTCGAGGAGCAGCAAATGGCCTGCTTGTCCCAGGGTGGAGATGAACTGGTCCATGATGCCGCAGGGTACGCCGGCAAAATCATGTTCGGCTTTCTGCGCGAGCAACGCCTTTTCAACCGGGTCAATCGGCTGGCCGGTCACGGCCTCGATCAACGTCGCGGTGCCGACCTCCAGCGCGGCGCTGCTGCTCAAGCCGCCGCCCGGCGGCACAGTGGAGTGCAACAGGACCTCGAGTCCGCCGGGATTGATCCCCCGGGCGAGAAACCCGGCCACCATCCCGCGCACATAATTGCCCCATTTGGGGATGCCGGGCTTGATTGGCGCCGAAAGATCAATTGTAGCCTCTTCCGCTTCGAGCGTGCTGCGCAGGTTTATGAGATTCCGGCCATCCAATGGTCTGTCCGCCGCCATAACGCAGTAACGCTCGATGGCCATCGGCAAAACGAATCCGTCGTTATAATCGGTGTGCTCGCCGATGACATTGACGCGACCGGGAGCGGCCACGATCCACCGGGGTGGCCGGCCATAGTATTTTTGGAATTCGGCGGAGACGGCATTGGAAAGCTCTTGGAGCAACATGATATTACCAACATGATACCTATTTCCAAACTGGGTGGCCAAGGGGAAAACACTATTGAGATGTCGATATTCCCTCGGCAGGTGTTGCGGCGGGTGGGCTTTATCCACTTCTTTTTAAGCCATTTCTGCCTCTCAGAGGCGCAGCGCTGAAACCGGTAGGGTTATACCCCATGGCGATCTTCCGCTCCGGGGTGTAGGTTCGCCCATGAATTATAAATTATCGGTCTCAGCCAAAGGAGATTTATGCCGTTAACTTCCCTCATCATCACCCTGATTGTAGTGGGCGTTTTGCTATGGCTGGTCAACAGCTACATTCCGATGGATGGCAAAATCAAGCAGATCCTTAATGTGGTCGTGGTCATTTGCGTGGTCGTGTGGCTGTTGTCCGCTTTTGGTGTCATCGGTCATACGGGAGATATCCGGGTGCCGCAGGTGCGGTAGCCGGCATTTTACCAAGCCTGCAGTATTATGAATGGAACGGTTGAACCTGGCGGCAATAAAAGCCGGCCGCGCCCGCTGGTAGCCGGGCGGATCCGAACGAGCGCTTTTTCGTGGCAGCCGATCCTGAACCTGCCCGCGCGGGAAACCCTCCGCGCCCGGAACGTCGGGCACGGCTGGCGCTCACTTTTGCGGCTTTCCACCTAATTCGCGACCGCGGTCAGCGTCAGCGAATTGTACGTTGCGCCTGGTTCAAGTTCCGGGAAAGTAGTGGCAAAGTGGGAGCCCCTGCTGCCGGACCCATGGTCCTAACATGAACAACGCCAAACGAAGTTAACATTTGCCCGGTGGTCGGTGTGGGAGGCGCACTCTGTCCGCCAAAATTACCACCGCAATCGTTTATTTCACCAAGCCGTTGCGCAGGGAGGGAGGTATCCCACCTGTCCCATATTGCAAGGAATTATTATCTAACCATGAAAACCAAAACCGAAACCCTGAAACCGGTCGCCGCCAAACCCGGGTCGCCGGAATATGCGCTGAAGGTTTCGGAAATGCGCTATCGACGGCTGTTTGAGACGGCGCAGGACGGCATCCTGATCCTCAATGCCGAAAACGGTGAGATTGATGATGTGAACCCGTTTCTGACGGATATGCTGGGCTATTCGCGCGAGCAATTGCTGGGAAACAAACTCTGGGAGATCGGCCCGTTTAAGGACGTGGAGGCGTCCAAGGCGGAGTTCCGGGAGTTGCAGCGGAAAGCCTATGTCCGCTACGAGGATCTGCCGCTGGAAACCAGTGCCGGCAAGGCCATCAATGTGGAGTTCGTGAGCAACATTTATCGGGTGAACGGCGACCGGGTGGTGCAATGCAACATCCGCGATATCACGAAACGCCGGCGGGCGGAGGAAAAGTTGAAGGATTACAGCCGCAAGCTGCAGGTGCTTTCGCGCCGCTTGGTGGAGGCGCAGGAGACGGAGCGCCAGACCATCGCGCGCGAACTGCACGACGAAATCGGCCAGGCACTTACGGTGATTCAACTGAATTTGCAGGCGTTACTGCAATCGACCGCCGTTAAAAATGATCTCACGCCCCGCTTGCAGGAAAGTCTGGGAATGGTGGACCAGGTCCTGGAGCAGGTTCGTGACATCTCGCTCAATTTGCGCCCGCTGATCCTGGATGATCTGGGGTTGGAACCCGCCTTGCGCTGGCTCACGAAGAGGCAGGCGGCACTGGTGGGGTTACAAGCCCGGTTCCATGCCGAGCCGTTGAAACATCGGCTGAATCGGGTGGTCGAGACGGAATGTTTCCGCGTGGCGCAGGAAGCCCTGACGAATGTGGTCCGCCATGCCCGCGCGAAATCCGTGCACGTGGACCTGCGCAAGGTTGGCACAGAACTACACCTCCGCGTGCGCGATGACGGCGTGGGGTATGACGTGGGGGGCGTGCGGGAAGAGGCGGTGCGCGGAGCCAGCCTTGGGCTGCTGAGCATGGATGAACGGGCGGCACTCGCCGGCGGCGGGGTGGAATTCAAGTCTGTCCGCGGAAAAGGCACGGAAGTCCACGCCTGGTTTCCATTGAAATGGAGAACGGCAGCGGAAACCAAACCGACATGAACAAGACCGTCAAACCCATCCGGGTGATTCTGGCGGATGACCACACGCTGGTGCGGGCGGGCATCCGCGCGCTGCTGGAAAAACAGCCGGCGGTGAAGGTCGTCGGCGAGGCCGGTGACGGGCGCGAGGTTTTGAATCTGGTCAAGGCGCAGCCGCCGGACGTGGTATTGATGGACATCGCCATGCCCGGTCTCAATGGCCTGGAAGCGGCGGAACGCATGGCCCGGGATTTTCCCGGGGTGCGGATCATTATCCTTACCATGCACGATAACGAGGAATACGTGCTGCGCGCGCTGAAAGCGGGCGTGGCCGGCTACCTGCTAAAGAAATCGGCCACGGCCGAACTGGATACCGCCCTGCACCAGGTGCTGCGCGGGGAAATTTATCTGAGCCGGGAAATCTCCGCGCAGTTGTACAAGAAGCTTCCCTTGCAAGGTCTCACCGGCCGGAAGAGCGCACTGGAACAGTTGACGGGCCGGCAGCGCGAGGTGCTCCAACTCATCGCCGAGGGCCAGAACACCAAAGGCATTGGCGACATCCTCAAGGTCAGCCCCAAGACCGTGGAATACCATCGTATGAAATTGATGGCGGGCCTGAACCTGCACGATATTCCGGGTCTGGTGCGCTTCGCCCTGCGGGTGGGCTTAATCCCCGAGGAAAAGCTGGCTGCCGGCTGATAGCCGCCCGCAATCTTTCAAATGGCCGAGCGCCGATTGGACTTCGACAATTCGGCCCGGGTCGGCGAGCGCATCGAATACCGGGTGCCGGACAATAACCGCGTCCAGGCCCGGACGATGGTCCGTTGCGGGACATCAAAACGGATTTCTTCGGCGAATTTAATTTGTAGTTTCATATTTTATTTTGGATTTCAGGGTCAGCCATGGGTGCGATAGAACCGTTGCGGAAAATTCGCGGCGTTGGTGTCGGTAAAACTGCTTCCTCCGCCGGCACCAATGGTGACGGTGCCGATGACGGTCCAGACCTTGAAATCCTGGGTGGCCTCAATGTTGTAGGTGTGGCCGGTCATGCCGGTGACCATCAGCCCGAACTGGCCGGTGATCGCGCTGCTGGCTTGCAAAGTCGGTTGCGGTTCCGGCACGAGATAGGTGACTTCTGACGAGTAACCGCTTTCCTGACCGAAGCTGTCATACGCCGTGACGGCGAAGTAATAAGTTACCCCGATGGTCAGGCCGGAGACAGTTGAGCTCGAGGCTAGTCCGGCATTGACTTCGTTCGTGTAGGTGCCGCTGGCTCCACCGTAGTAGAGATGGTAGCCGGCAATATTGGGATCCGCGTTCGTGTCCCAAGCCAGAGTGACGCTAGCTCCGGCGGGGAGGGTGGCGCTGAACGCCGGGATGCCCTGGAAGAGCAGTCCGAGAAACAGGATGCTGCCCAGAACTATTTTGAGCTGGGCAAATCGGGATAACCGATTGTAAACGCCATGGGGGCGCCTGGCTGTATGTCCGAGGGTGATTTGCATACCCATGGTTAACTCCCGCTGGAACCGGCCGCGACTAGGGCGTTCCTTGCCGGCACTGGGAAAAACCTTGGCTTGGATTTTGAAGCCCGGGCAAATGCAAATGGGGTGAACACCCCATATCCTCACCCTTCGTTTTCATCCATGTTTATTCCATGGCTTCCAAAAGACTGTTCGACGAGATAGGACTCGTTTTGTTGGAAATATATCGGGTGAGCCAGAAGTATGAATACGAGCCAAAATGACAAAGTTGCGGCTAGCAACGAGACACCCAATGAGCGTGCGCTTCGCGCCTCGGAATTAAGTTATCGCCGGCTGTTCGAAGCTGCGCAGGACGGCATCCTAATTCTGGATGCAGACACCGGACGCATCACCGATGTAAATCCGTTCTTGACCGGGCTGCTGGGGTTTTCCCACCGCGAAATGGTTGGCCGAACCGTTGGTGAACTGAGCCCATTCAAAGACATTGAGTCAAACCAGGCCATGTTGGAACGGCTGCAGAGAGACGGGTATGTGCGCTACGAAGACCTGCCGCTGAAAACAAAGGATCGCCGCCCCATCGCCGTGGAGTTTGTCAGCAATGTGTATCAGGTCGGCGACCGGAAAGTCATCCAATGCAATATCCGCGACATTACCCGGCGAAAACAGGCCGAAGCAAATTCAAGCTTGCTGGCGGCCATTGTTGAGTCATCGGACGACGCCATCATCGGTAAGGACTTGAACGGCGTCATCACCAGCTGGAACAAGGGCGCGGAAAAGATTTTTGGCTACCCATCCATTCAAATGGTCGGGACCTCCATCCTGCGGTTGATTCCCACCGACCGGCAGCAGGAGGAAAGGCATATTCTGGAAAGAGTCAAACGCGGCGAAAGCGTGATGCACTTCGAAACACTTCGGCAAACCATGGACGGACGGCAGATTGATGTTTCGGTCACGGCCTCGCCTATCAAGGATTCCAACGGCAAGGTTGTCGGCGTCTCAAAAGTATTGCGCGACATCACCAAGCGCAAGCAAGTGGAGTGGGCACTGCAGCAAAGCGAGGCGGAATTTCGCACCTTGGCGGAAGCCATGCCGCAAATCGTTTGGGCCACGCGGGCGGATGGCGGGAATATTTATTTTAGCCAGCGCTGGATGGATTACACGGGGCTCACCCTGGCGGAAAGTCTGGGCGACGGTTGGAACAAGCCGTTTCATCCTGAAGACCGGCAGCGCGCGTGGGATGCCTGGCAAAACGCGGTCACGACGGCCGGGAACTACTCGCTCGAATGCCGGCTCCGCCGGGCCGATGGCGTCTACCGTTGGTGGTGGATTTTGGGCGCGCCTTTTAAAGCTGCGGACGGCCGCATCCTCAAGTGGTTCGGCACTTGTACCGACATCACCGATCGTAAGCTGGCGGAAATCGCCCTGCTGGAGTCTCAGCACTTTCTGCGCTCCACACTCGATGCGCTCTCTTCCCACATTTCGATTCTTGATGACCATGGGGTGATCATTGAGGTTAATGGTGCTTGGAACGATTTTGCCAGACGGAATAATCTTTTAGGTAGCGACTGCGGTGTGGGTGCCAATTATCTGCATGTCTGTGATTCGGCTGCCGGAAACTTTTCCAAAGAGGCGCCATTGGTGGCCCATGGCATACGCGCGGTAATCGCTGGCCAGTGCGGTGAATTCCATCTGGAATATCCCTGCCACAGTGCGCAGGAAAGGCGCTGGTTCATGGTCCGGGTCACGCGGTTTGCCGGCGACGGGCCGGTGCGGGTGGTGGTGGCACATGAAAATATTACGGAGCGCAAGCAGGCGGAGAATGAATTATTATGGAAAACCTCTTTGCTGGAAGCTCAGTTGGAATCCTCTATTGATGGTATCCTGGTGGTGGGTTCCGGGGGGGAGCAAATACTCCAGAATCGTCGCATGATCGAGTTGTGGAAATTTCCCGCCGCAATCGTCGAGGCCAAAGACGAAGCCGACCAGTTGCGTTACGCCGCCAGCCGGGTGAAAAAAGCCGGGCTATTCATTGAGCGGGTGAATTATCTTTACGCCCACCCGGATGAGAGTGGCACTGACGAAGTGGAGCTGGTGTGTGGCACCATTCTGGACCGCCATTCTGCGCCCATCCGGGACCCGGCTGGAAAATATTATGGCCGGATCTGGTCTTTTCGCGACATCACCGCGCGCCGGAAATTGGAACAGAGTTTATATCAAACCCAAAAGCTGGAATCCATCGGCCAGCTTGCCGGCGGCATCGCGCATGATTTCAACAACATCCTTTCCTGCATCGTCGGCTATCTCCATCTCACCAAAGTCGCGGCCGAGGATCATCCGGCCATCCTCGCCTATCTGGAACATATTTCGAAGGCCACCGACCGGGCGGTTGATCTGGTGCGCCAGATCTTGACGTTCAGCCGCCAGAATAAAACGGAGCGCGAGCCCGTGGAACTTAACGCAGTCGTATTGGAAGCCTTGAAGCTGTTGCGAGCTAGCGTGCCGGCCACGATCCGGATTCGAACCGAACTGACGGAAACGCCCACAGTGCTCGCCAATGCCTCGGAGATCCACCAAGTCATCATGAACCTCGGCACCAATGCCTGGCATGCCATGCGGGAACGACCGGGCATATTAAAGGTCGAGATGAATGTTCTGGAAGTGGACGAGGATTTTGTGGAGACGCATCCCGATTTGCACGTCGGGCGTTATGTGCGGTTGTCCGTCAGCGACACGGGCTGCGGCATGGACCGCGCCACCCAGGCGCGAATCTTCGAGCCATTTTTTACCACCAAGGCCGTGGGCGATGGCACTGGACTGGGGCTGGCGATGGTGCATGGCATCATGAAAAGCCATGACGGCGCCATTTCGGTTTACAGCGAGCCGGGCAAAGGCACCACGTTTCATTTATACTTTCCCGTATTTGAAGCCGAGGTCGTTACCCGACCCATTGAATCAACCCCCATTCCGCACGGGCAAGGCGAACATATCTTGGTGGTGGATGATGAGCAGGTTCTGGCCAACCTGGCCAAAACGATGCTTGAGCGGCTGGGCTACACCGTGACTGCCAAGACCAGTGCGGCTGAAGCCATCGCCGCCGTTCGCGCCCTGCCGGATCGGTTCGACTTGGTCATCACTGATTTGACCATGCCCGACATGGACGGAGCCAGGCTCGGTGGCCAGTTGCTCCAAATCCAACCGCACCTGGCCATCCTCTTGACCACCGGCTATAGCGGCGTCATGACGAATGAAAAAGCGCGCGAGCTGGGTTTCCGGGCAATATTGCCCAAGCCCAGCACCGTTCGTGATTTGGGCGAAGCCGTGCATCGCATTTTGCACCCGCCGGCTTTAATGGGGTGAACACCCCATAGCGGCTGGCCGGCATACGCGGGCATATTGTAGACGTGCAGCCGAAACATTTTTCAAACCTCCACCGCCCGCCCCGCCATGAAACACAATCATAACCACGACAACGCCCTCAGCCCGCAGCTGGTTTCCGTCCGCTTTGAATTCACGGATCCAAAGGCCAAAACCGTCTACCTCGCGGGCACATTCAACCGCTGGCAACCCGAGGCCAAAACGCTGCATTCCTCCGGCGTCGGTAACTGGTGGAAGGAAACCAGCCTCGCCCCCGGCACCTATGAATATTGCCTGGTGGTGGATGGCAAATGGATCCCCGACCCGCAGGCGAAGGAAACCGTGGCGAATCCGTTCGGCGGAAGAAATTCAATTTTGACGGTGGCCAGTTCGCCGGCTGCGGCCCATCTGGCCAATGCGGAAAACTTGCCGTTAAAAAATGCAAACAAACCAAAAACAAAACTATGAACAAAGAAACACAAGCTGTAAGCAATGACCTGGGACAACTGGCCGAAGACGCGCATGCGCTGATGGCCGCCACCGCCGACGTGGCCGGCGAAAAAGTCGGGCAGGCCCGCAAACGCCTCGCCGCCGCGCTCGAACGCGCCAAGGAAATCGGCGGGAGCGTCCGCGACAAGGCCGTGGCCGGCGCCAAGGCGGCGGACGAAGCCGTGCATGAACACCCGTATCAGGCCATCGCCATCGGCGTCGGCGTCGGGGCGATCCTCGGGTTTCTCCTCGCCCGCCGTTGCGCCCGCAACTGCGACTGACGCCGTTATGGAAGCCGCCACCGTCAGCCTCAAACAACTGGCCGCGACCTCGAAAACCTTCGCGCGCCGGCTGCTGACCATCGGGGAAAACCGCCTCGAACTGCTGACGGTGGAAGTGCAGGAGGAACGCGAACGCCTTCTGCACGCCTTCCTGCTGGCTCTCGGAGTGGCGGTTTTCGGATTGCTGGCCGGTCTTACGCTCACGGCGACCATCGTCGTGTTGTTGTGGACGTGGTCGCCTTGGGCGGCGCTCATGACTTTGACCGTCTTGTACGCCTTGACCGGAATTATCCTTTACCGGCGGCTCATCGGCGTGATGCGTAACTGGCAGACGCTGTCCGCCTCGCTGGAACAGCTGCGCAAGGATCGCGCCGGTCTGGAAAGCATCCTCTCATGAAACCGCTTGAATCTCGGAAACAATTGCTTATCGTGGAAAGCGAACTCAACCGCGCGCAACTGGTCCAGGAATGGCAGACCTTGAAAGGCGAGGTTCACGCGCTCACCGACCAGGCGCGCACCATCCGTTCCGTGGCATCCGCGGTGGCCACCTTGGTGGCCGGTCTGGCGTCCTGCCGGCGCAAAGCCGCCGCCCCGCCTGCTGAAAAACCTTCCTGGTGGCGCAAAATTTCCCAAGGTGCGGGGCTGGTTGCCACCCTCTGGAAAGCGTTTCGTCCGTCCGGTAGCGGCGAAGCAGACAAATAATCCGCGATTTAGAGCGTTTGAAGAAATAATGTAGCCGTTCGGAGCGAGGATTTTTGGGTTTTGGTGAGGCTTTGGCAAAGGAGCAGGTTCAAAGCAACCCTGTGGCTGAGCCGAAACGAAGCCCAAACCCAAAAAGACCGCCCTCTCCCTTTAGCCAAACCGAACGGCTCCCTTATTTTTGAAAATGCTCGAGCGCAAGTTTCTTTTCAGCCACCGGATGATTCGTTATCCTCCGGCCACAACTTTATGAAACCTCGCGTGCGCTTTGCTCCCTCGCCCACCGGCTATCTTCACATCGGCGGCGCGCGCACCGCGCTGTTCAACTGGCTTTACGCCCGCCATGCCGGCGGCACGTTCGTCCTGCGCATTGAAGACACCGATGCCGCGCGCAATTCCCAGGAAGCCGTGGACGTCATCCTCAGCGGCCTGCGCTGGCTCGGCCTCGACTGGGATGAAGGTCCGCTCACCGGCGATGCCACCGGCCCTAGTAAGGGCAGTTTTGGTCCGTATTTTCAATCTCAGCGGAAAGATAACTATCAGCGCCGGGTCGAAGGGCTCCTGTCGCGTGGCCTAGCCTACGAACACGAAGGCGCCATCAAATTCAAGATGCAGCGCGAGCCCGTCACCATCCCCGACCTGGTGATTGGCGATGTCATCCGCAAGCTCACCGACCGCGAGGAGATTGATCCCGACTTCGTCATCCAGCGCTCCGACGGCCAGCCGGTGTTCCACCTTGTCAACGTCATTGACGATCTGGAAATGAACATCACCCACGTCATCCGCGGCGAAGATCATTTAAGCAACACCGCCAAGCACATCGCGCTGTTCAAGGCTTTTGGCGTGGCGCCGCCCCATTACGCGCACATCCCGCTCATCCTGAACGGCGACGGCTCCAAGATGAGCAAGCGCGACCAGGGCGCGTCGCTCACCGGTTATCTCGACCAGGGTTTTCTGCCCGAAGCCGTCGTGAATTTCCTCTGCCTGCTCGGGTGGTCGCCCAAGGAAAACCGCGAGAAGCTCACCCTCGCGGAAACCATCGAGCGCTTCGACCTGCCACAGATACTCCGCCATAATGCACGGTTCGATTACGAGAAGCTCCTCTGGCTCCAGGGCGAATACGCCCGCGAGCTGGCCGACGACCGCTTTTACGAACTCGCCGTCCACTCCTTCGCGAGGTCAGGGGTTGACACCAACGTCTTCCCGCTCGGCTACGTCAAGGCCGCGCTGGACACCTGCAAGGGCAAGTTCAAGACGTTCAGCGAACTGCCTGGCTACGCCGGATTCTATTTCACCGAAAAAATTGAATACGACGCCGAAGCCGCCAAAAAAGATTTTGTGCCAGAGAACCATCCGCGACTGGAAAAGCTCCGCGACGCCTTTGCGCACGCCCCCGCATTCAGCGCCGAGAGTCTGGAAGTCGCGCTCAAGGAAACCGCCAAGGCGTTGGGTGTGAAAGTGGGTGTCATGGTGCACCCCTGCCGGTTGGCCGTGACCGGCAAAACCTCCGGCCCCAGCCTTTACCACCTGCTCCAAGTCCTCGGTAAAGAACGCGTCATGGCGCGAATCGAGAAGGCGCTGGCTAGTTTTTAGCGCCGTGGGCGCGTCATCATTGTAGCACCCAACCCCCGATCATTGCCGGGTTTCATCGGCGGCTAATTCCCGTTCTCAGTCGGGCTTCGTCGCGACCCTTTTGGCGGTGGCCGTTTTCAGCGGGCCAAAATCGCCACTTTCGCAGGCGGCGACAAAACCTTCCGTGGCACTTTTTAATTCCTCCCAGCGGGCGCGGATTTGCTCCGCCTCCGGCGCGGTGATCTTTTCATCCGCCGCCGCGTGGGCGACAACCGCCAGCAAGTCGGCAAATTCTTGGACGATCTGGTTGGTGGCCGGAATCAGATAATGCGGATGCGGCGCGTTTTGTGGGTTGAGGATGAAGAAGCCGCCGGCGCGCTGGCAGATCCATTGCACGATGCGCTGGTCGCCGGTGCTGCGGATGAGCGCCTCCACGCGGTCCAGCGGATTGCCGATGCCGCCTTCTTGGTTCGGCGGCTGCGCCCATTTGTAGATCATGGAGGTGGAGAGCTCGAGATCGGCGGAGATTTCCTTCGCGGACTTTTTGTCGAAGACCTCCCTGAGCAGTTCGTGCGATTGCATGGCGGCACGATGGAAAAGCCGGGTCGGCTTGGCAAGCGTGAAGCGGGCAATTCCAATAATTGCCCGAAATTATCAATGCACGGCCCCGGCGTTTTTGGTTGGATGGAGGTGCGATGAGACTGGGCGGAAAACATTTTGTGCTTACGGCTTGCCAAGACCGCTGGCTTGGTGTTCTAATCGCATTGCTAAACCAACATGGAACGGGCTTATGATTATCTACGCATTTTGTCTGGTGCTCGGTTTGTTGTTCACGGTCATCAGCGCTTTTCTCGGCCATCTGTTTGGCGGGCATGACGCCATCGGCACGGGTGGCCACGCGGACGCGGGCATGAATTCCGACGGGATGCCGGGTGCGAGCTTCCTTAGCCCCACAGTGCTGGCCTGCTTCATTACCGCGTTCGGCGCGTTTGGCCTGGTGTTCACCGAGATACCCGCCACACAGAGCGTATGGCTCCATGCGCCGCTCGCTTTCATCAGCGGTCTGCTCATCGCCGTGCTGGTGTGGTGGGGCTTGAACAAGGTTTTCCGGGGCGCGAACAGTTCCAGCGAGGGTCGCGTGGGGAATTTGATCGGCCAGACCGCCGCCATTATCTCGCCCATCCCCGCGAACGGAGTCGGCGAGATTTCCTATGTGCAGTCCGGCTCGCGCTACACTGCAGCGGCCCGCGACGAACAGGGCGGAACGATTGCCACCGGCCAGACGGTGAAGATTACGCGCATCGTCGGCACGCAGTTTTACGTCGAAGTTACCAAATGAATTTAGCTCTAAACCATCCACTAACCCCTATCCACTAAAATGAAACTCATCCCTCTGCTCGCCGAAATGGACGCCACCGGCACGCCCTGGCTGAAAGTCGTCGTCGCCGCCGGTGCGGTGCTCTTTGTCGTATTTGTCATCGCCCTCATCTGGGCGAGCCGCTACACCAAGGCCGGCCCGAACCAGGTGCTCATCATTTCCGGCAGCAAACGCAAGCTGACCGATCCCGACGGCAACGTGAAGGAGGTGGGCTTCCGCGTGGTCAAGGGGGGCGGCACTTTCGTCATTCCGGTGAAGGAAAAAGTGGACGTGCTCTCGCTGGAACTGCTCACGATTGATGTCCAGACGCCCGAAGTTTACACCAGCAAGGGCGTGCCGGTGAAGGTGGACGGCGTCGCGCAGATCAAAGTCAAGGGCGACGACATTTCGATCGCGACGGCGGCGGAACAGTTCCTGAGCAAGAGCGTGGACGACATCAAAAACATCGCCATGCAAACGTTGGAAGGCCATTTGCGCGCGATCCTGGGCACGATGACGGTGGAGGAAATTTACCAGAACCGCGATGCATTCGCCTCGAAGGTGCAGGAAGTCGCGGCGGGCGACATGGCGAACATGGGCCTCGGTATCGTGAGCTTCACCATCCGCGATATCCGCGACACGCAGGGTTACCTCGATGCCTTGGGCAAGCCGCGTATCGCCCAGGTGAAGCGCGACGCCATCATCGCTCAGGCCGAGGCCGACCGGGATTCCGTTATCCGCTCCGCGCAGGCGAACCAGGCCGGGCAGGAGGCGAAATTTCAGGCCGACACGAAAGTCGCCGAGGCGCAGCGGGATTACCAATCCAACGTCGCCCAGTATCAGGCCACGGTGAACGTGCAGAAAGCGCAAGCCGACCTCGCCTACGATTTGCAGAAATTCAAGACCGGCCAGCTCGTGAAGGCCGAAGAAGTGCAGGTCCAGATCGTCGAGAAACAGAAGAACATCGAGTTGCAACAGCAGGAAATTCTCCGCAAGCAGCGCGAGCTGGAGGCGACCATCCAGAAGCCCGCCGACGCCGAACGCTACAAAGTCGAGACGCTGGCGAATGCGCGAAAGTTCCAGTTGGAAACCGAAGCCGCCGGCGCGGCGTCCGCGACGAAGGCCACGGGTTTTGCCAGCGCCGATGTCGTGAAGGCCACCGGTCTGGCCGAGGCCGATGCGAACAAGGCGCGCGGTCTGGCCGAGGCGTCGGTCATCGAGGCGCAGGGCAAAGCCACCGCCGAGGCGATGCGTGTGAAGGCCGAATCCTTCAAGCAATACAACGAGGCCGCCGTCATCGAAATGATCGTGCGCATCCTGCCGGAAGTCGCGGGCAAGGTCAGCGAGCCGCTGTCCAAGATGGACAAGATGGTCATCATCAATTCCGGCAACGGCCCCGGCGGCGGCGCGAGCAAGCTGACCGGCGACGTGACCCAGATCATCAGCCAGTTGCCGCCCATCATCGAAAGTTTGACCGGCGTGAAGTTTGAGAAATTGATGGAACAGGTGCCCGCGCTCCGCAAGGCGATGGGTAAGGATGAATCCGGCGAAACAAAATAACCAACTTGTAGGAGCCGAGGTGACGAGGCTCAAATTAAAATAAAAAGTTAGAGTCCCCTAAAGTGGTCTCCTATAAATAAATGTGAACCTACGCCGCTCATACGACGACCATCAGATTGCCGGGGTTTGCGGCGGACTGGCGGCGAATCTTGGCTGGGATTCCGGCAAGCTACGGATTGTCTGGGTGCTGGCGACGATCTTCACGGCCTTTGCCGGTGTGGTTATTTACCTGGCGCTCTGGTATCTCATGCCGGAAGAACCGCCGCCCGCACCAACCTTTGATCCGCCGCCGATGCAACCATGGAAGAGGTCAACCTAGGCTTAATATAAAATGCTTTCATTTGTCATTCACAACAGCGGCGGCGGCAACGCAGGAGCTATTATTCCCTTCGTTGTCATCGGATTCATCGTGCTTGCGGTTTTGATTCGGTTTGCCGCCGGCTCTTCGGATGACGGCCGAATTCGTGACAGTATCGAGCAGCAAGGGGGCAAAATACGCAGCATTAATTGGTCACCCTTTGGTCGGGGCTGGTTCGGCTCGAAGAACGAGCGTATTTACGAGGTCGTTTATGAAGACGCCCAGGGCAAAGTCCATCAGGCATACTGCAAGACCAGTATGTTTTCCGGCGTCTATTGGACCGACGACAAAATCGTTGAAAGTCCAATAACAATGGATTCCCAATCCGGCAGTGACCCCGGCACGGAAGCTGACGACAATAATCTAGTTGCGGAGAACAAGCGGTTGAAAGCAGAGCTTGAGCGCATGAAGAAATCTTAGATTAGAAAAGACATGCGCCTCTTCGAAGCTATCATTGATGCGAACCACCGGGCCGTAGGCGGTGATGCGAACGCCGGGCTGCATCCCGCCGACTTCGCAGAGGCCCTGCCGGTCATCGCACTGACTTGCATTGACCCGCGCCTAAACGCCCTTTTTCCAAACGCGCTGGCGCTGCCCGCCGAGCAGTTTATCTGGCTCCGCAACGCGGGCAACATCATCACCGGCCCGATGACCAGCACCATGCGGTCGCTCGCGCTGGCCTGCGCCGTCAAGGGCGGACGCGAAATCGCCATCATCGGCCACTCGGACTGCCAGGTCGCCAAAACCACGACGACGGTGCTGCTGGATAAACTCAAGGCGGTGGGCGTGGATCGGAGCCGACTGCCGGACAATGTGAATGAATTTTTTGGGACCTTCGGCAGCGAACGGCAGAACGTCGTCAAGGCCTGCAATTTTGCGCGCAACAGTCCGCTCATCGGCCCGAAAATCCCGGTGCATGGCCTGTTGATTGAAATTGAGACCGGTAAGCTGGACTGGGTGGTGAACGGCTACGATACCTTGCCGGCCAGTCCGCTCGGGCAACTGCCGGGGATGCGGTTTGACTCCATCGGCGACCTCGGCTCGTTCAAGAATTTTGAGATGGGCGAGATGAAATTTCCGGAAATGAAAATCGGCGATGCCGCCTTGCCTGAAAACCTGGTGCCCCCGGTCACCGTCCCGCCACCGCCGAAAGTCGCGACGCTGCCGCCTTTGAAAATCACCGGCAAGATTCCGGCCCCGCCACCGATCCAGCCGCGTCCGAGGTTTCCGGGCAGGTAATCAATCATTTCTAAAATGGTGGGGCGAGCGTCCTCGCGAGCCGTCCTGGAATAAAACATTCCTCTGACCCCGGCTCGCTGGGACCCTCACCCCACCTAAACCTCAGTGCCAATCGCCGCGCCGGTAATCCTCCATCCGGCGGCGCAAAAACGGCGTGCAATGCCGCGGCGTTGCCTTGTTCCGCATTGGCCAGAGACGGTTGAAATCTTTTTCCAGCTGGCGCAGCACGCGGCGGCCGGTTTGTGCCAGACGTTTTACCTCAGACGTTTTTCCGGCCGTCACGGCCTGCTGCCACAGCATGAACCGGCACGACTGTTCCGCCATTCGCGCCGCTAGATCCAATTCCAGCTTCAAAACCTTTCCGGATTTTGAATCCGGTTTGGCCCGGTGCAGGCAGGATCGCTGACTCCGGATTTCTTTCAATGCCGACAATATGTTCCGCCTCGAAATCCGGGCAAACCATTTCAATCCGTTCCGGCAAAAAAGTTCCCGTTCGGCCGGATTCGGCGCGGCGATGACCGTGCCGAGCGGCGTTTCATTCACGGCCGTTACGCCGAGTCTCTGATGGGCGAAACCGAGCTTGAATCCGGATTTAGCCACTTTGCCGCCCGGATCCTCAAACACATCCCGACTCAAAACGGCGAGCATAGTTTCTTCCTCTAGCGAACCTGAATTCCAAGCCAGCGCAGCCCCGGCGGCAAAGAGGGGCCAGCTCACGGCCAGCGGTTGCGGGTGCCCACCGTCGCCCCAATCGGTGACGAGAAAACCCAGTGCGCCGAATTTTCTCCCAGCCCTGGCTGCAGCGCGCAGATTGGCGAGCGCGTTGTCGTGCCGGCCTATGAGAGTCTGCCAGGTGGAAGTGCCGGGGCAGACATAAAAGGGAATTTTAGCTTTCGCGAACTTTGCAGCCTCCGTTTCGAATGGATGATCAGCCTCGTAACCCCAGTTCAGCGCAAAAATGGTAGGGCTGACCTGCGGGTCAGCCTGTTTCAACCCTCGCTGGCTGACCGGCAGCTCAGCCCTACCAGCTTTTGCCAGTTCCGGAATCAGCTTCGGGTAGTTCAAAATGATGTCGCCCCAAAACATCATCTGCTTATTGCGGCCGGCGACTTCCCGTTGCAGTTGCTTTAGGAAGTCGAGATAGACGTGGCCCTTGCCTTTTTCCGCGCAAAGCTTCTTGCTCCGGCCCCGGCCAAGATCCCAGGTCTCGTCGCCCCCGATGTTGAAAATCCGGCTGGAAAAATTCGGCAGCAGCTCATCGTAAAGGCCGCGCAGGAAGGGCAGGGTCCCCGGATGATTCGGCGCGAGCGTGGTCGGGCGGCGCAGAAATGTTTCGTCGATGCCCGCATCGCCGCCGCACTCGTAAGGTGCGGCAAGCTCGCCCAGTTTCTTAAGGCGCGGGTCGGCGAGGAAATGGCGCAGGTGGCCGAAGGAATTCTGGTTAGGCACAAGGTCGATGCCGAGTTTCCGGCAATGCGCGTCGAGGATTCGGATTTCCCCGGCTGTGAGCGCTCCACACCCTTGCCATATGGATTTGTATTTCCGGTAGGCAAAAGTGTGCTCGGTGTATAGCTGCAGTTCGTTGATCTTGAATCCGGCAAGTTTTTCCGCCACGTCGAGCAGGGTTGCCAGCTTCGGCACGCGCCCGCGTGAGATGTCGAGCATCACGCCGCGCCGGGCAAAGTCCGGCCAATCGCGGATTTTCAGGCATGGCAGCCGGCGGCCAAATTGCCGCCGCAACTGCCGCAGGGTGGCCATGGCCGCGCGCCAGCCGGCGGGTTCGCGGGAGGAAATTTCAATTCCCGATTTTGAAATCGTCAGGGTGTAACCTTCGGGATGATTTGGGGCCGAACGGCCGTCGGCGATCGTGAGGCATGCCAATGGATTCCGCTTTGGCAGGATGAATTTTCCGGCGCGCAGTCGCAATGAGCGCGGGCGGGGCAGCAGCATCAAGCCGGGACGATTTGGCATCGGCCAACAATTAGCCACAAACTGAGGCCGGATTAAACCCAAAAGCAATGGTTTGCGTGCATCTCAAAAGGTGCCGGGGCTGGCCGCGATCAGGGCTTAAGCAGCTTTTGAATTTCCGCGGCGATCTGATCCGCTTGCACCGAGATTCCCTGGGCATTGAAATGAATGTTGTCGCTGTGATATTCGGGATGCCCGGCCATGAGTTGGTACAGGTCGTCGGTCGGAATATTCTGCGCTGTCACAATTTCGCGCGCAATGGCGTTGCGCGCGGCAATGCGCTCGTCCGAGGGGCGTTCCTCGCCGGGTTTTGCCGGCGTGCTATCCTTGAGCGGGGTGGTGGTGGCCCAGATCAGCTTGGCGCGCGGCGCATGTTTCCGGATGGTCTCCACCAACTGGGGAAAGGCCCGGCGGTATTCCTCCTCGCTATGCTGCCATCCATGCATGCCGTTGTTGAACTGGATGACGTCAAACGTCATGCTGTCGAGCATCAGCGTGACCTCCTTTAAAAGCATCGGGTCGGACAAAAATGCCGAGGTCGCCAGCTGCGCCACATACGCCTTGCCCGCCAGCCGATTCGCCACTTCATGATAATAGCCCCGGGTGATCGAATCGCCGATGAGTAGGACGCGGGGCAATCCGGTCTGATCCGCCTGCGCGATCCAGATGTCGCACCATTCAGTCGATTCCCGAAATGATGGCGACACTCCGGTCGGCGCCGCCGGGGCTAGCGTTGCGAACCAACCGGACAACAACAGCAAACTGATCTTGTGTGATGAATTCATATGGCAAAATCGGAATTGGATTGGAGCCTACTGGATGCGGCGACCTTGCGCAACCCATCGTGTTTGGTTCGGGGGCCGTTGCTAATAAATGGCTGGCAGCCGATACTATGCTTGGCTTTCAAGGTCCGCGACATTTCCGGGCCCATCCATGCTGTGCACGTTTTTCCTTTTTCCTCTCCTGCTCCAGATTGCTGGGATAAACTCGCCGGATATTTTATTTTGACAACCCAGTATCAGTGGTATTAAATACGAGTTGTTGTTTTTGGCGGGTCCGGCCCGTGTGCTTTTCCCCGCGTTTGTTCTTTGACTACCCTAATTTAATAGGCAGCCGACTTACCGGAACCTGTCCCCGTTGAAATTCAACCTCCAGTTCGCTGGCTGCGTTTTATTGCGGCTGGGGCTAAAATTCCAGAAAATTGTTCGGTTCATCTTGGATCACATACTCCCGAAAATGGCCCGCTGCCGGATGGTTCGGCTCAGCGATTTTCTTGTCCCGGTTGGAGTTCAAGCCTAAGCTTGTGCCGTATTCCGATTCCGTTCGGGTTCGCGATCGCGGTCTCGTCTGTTTTCTTGAAACTTTACCTTCCAAAACTTTTTTTTGGTAAAGAAAAGGTAAAGTTCCGGATGCTCTATCAAGCACTTACATAAGTTAGCCCGCTGCCTGGTAAAAAATTGGTAAAGTCAGTTCCGTTATCCGCCAGCGGCAGGAGCCACTGACGGTTTCCCAATACGAGTTACAACTCTTTGCCCATGAGGTAAATACATTACTCAATGTCACCTTTTGTCCGTTTTCGGCATTTTTTTTAACCGGGTGACAAAAACAGACAAAAGGTGCCAAAAGGTGCCAAAAAGTGACATCGCGGGTCGCGCGAAAGCCAGGTGCCAAAATAAGTCCATAACCCGACTCGACTCGGTTTATGTGGGTGACCGAGACTGCCCCCGGAGCGCCGGGCACCGACCCGGCAAAGATTGAACTTGCCCCGCAAACGCGCCGGATCGGAGAACGGCGCTCCGCAAACGCTGCGGGGCGGGGCGCGGTGTCAAACTGAGACCGGCATCCCATGTTCGGACAACTTTGGCTGGACACCAACCCCGACAATGTGCAGTCTGATTTTTTCACTGATGCCAACCAAAACTACATGAAAATCATCCTCGCACTTATTACCGCTTTCACTCTGACATCCTTGGCCCAAGGTGCGGATTTGAAGTTTTTCGTCGCCCCCAATGGTTCGGACGCCAACCCCGGCACCAAACGCAAGCCGTTTCAGACACTGGCCAAAGCCAGGGATGCAGTGCGGGCGGCCATTCCCGGTGCGACCGGCGATATTATCGTCACGATTGCTGACGGCAATTACCCAATCACCAACACGTTGGTTTTTGGCCCCGAGGATGGCGCGATCGGAACCCACCGGATTATTTATCGCGCGGCACCAGGTGCGAAGCCGGTCTTAACCGGCGGAATTCCCGTTACGGGTTGGAAACCTTACCAGAACGGCATCTGGGAGGCGCCCTTGAATCGCGATCACAAACTCCGCGCCATGTATGTGAACGATCAGCGCGCGTTCATGGCTCACACCGAATCCAAGATCCACGCCCAAGGCGGATGGGGCAGCTACACCGTGTCCGCCGGTCAGGCTCCGTGGGCGTGGCAAGGCGGACGGACCGCCGACGGGATTAGATACAACCTCTCCGACCTGCCCCCGATCACGCGCAATCTAACGGACGTGGAAATCGAAAACGAGACGACATGGAATGCCAATTTCGTTTGCGTGCGCGATATCACCACCGAGGGGAACCAATATATTTTCAAACTCCAGCAGCCCTATGGTGCCATTGCCCAACAAATTGGCTGGGGTGCCGGCCTGACGCTCGACAGCATGCAGACCATCCATAACGCCTTTGAACTGCTGGATCAACCGGGCGAGTTCTATTTCGATCGCGCAGCACAGACGGTCTATTACATTCCCCGGCCCGGCGAAGACATGCGGACCGCCAGGGTCATTGTTCCCGTAACGGAAACCTTGGTTAGGCTGGAGGGTCAGCCGCTCAAGCAGCGCGTGCGCAACCTCACCTTTGAGGGCCTGACGTTCGCCTACACCGATTACAATCTGCTCGACGTGGCCGGTTCCCGCGGGGTCGCCACCCTGCAAACCGCCTGCGTTTACACGGCTTTCGCCAATCCCAACTGGCATCTGGACGTGTATCGTGCCTTCGATGTCCTGCCGGGCGCCGTTGAGGCCGACGCCATTGAGGGAGTTGAATTCACCCGGAACACCGTCAGCCACACCGGTTGCGAGGGCATCGTCTTGCGCAACGACATCAGCGATTCGCGCATCGTGGGCAATGTGCTTCGCGACACCGGCGGCAGCGCCATCAGCCTCGGGCACCCGCAGCATGTTTACGAGAACGACACGCCGGATTTGAAAAACCCGGACGGTGTTGGCATTGAGCACGAGAAGTTCCCCGCCGGCACGGAGGCGGCCCCGCGCCGGGTCTTGATCTCAAACAATTTCCTCCCGGACGACGCCGCGCTTTTTCCCGGCCACACGGTCATCACCGTCTTCTTCGCCAACTCCGTTACCGTCGAACATAACTGGATTCCCAGCTCGCCCTATTCAGGCATCAATTTTGGCTGGGGCTGGTGTGACTTTGATGGCTCGCCGGTGGCGGTCAGCCCGGCTTGGGGCTTCGGTCAGCGCCCGTCCGTTATTCCCGGCAAGCCCACAACGGTTGCCGGCAACAACCGCATCCACGCCAACCGTCTGGAAAACACGGTATCCATCCTGCATGATGCCGGCGGCATCTACCTTCTGGGCAGCCAGCCAGGCACGGTCATGGATCGCAACTATGTCCGCCGCTCGGAAAAAGCACTTTATACAGATGAAGGATCGGCCGGCATCATCTCCCGCAGCAACGTTGTCCAGTCGCCGTTTTACATGGCCCATTGGGCGGATAATTTCGGGCGCAAGCACAATATCCTCGTGGACCACTACTTTGTGACGGAAGACAAGTTCATGGTCCGCGCTCCAGGCTGCGTTTTGACGAACACGGTCGTGTGCCAAGCCGGAGCATGGCCGTCCGACGCCCAGACCATCATCGATGAAAGCGGACTGGAGCCAGCCTGGCGTTCCATCATCCCGGCGGATTGGAAACAGGTGCCGGCAGGCTGGGAAGGTGTGGATATGGCGTGGGTTGGTAATGCCACCGACTTCGTCCTGCCCGGTACCGACAGCGACAGCTCTCACCTGACCTTGCAGCGCAACTCAGCGTCGGGCCCCGCGATGGGGCGGACGTACCGTGACGGGGATGAATTTGCCTATAAGGTGAAAGTTCCCGCCGGCAAGCCTTCGTTGCTCAAGGTCACCTATTGGGGCGAGGAAGCGCAGCAACGCAAATTCGACATCTACCTGAACGATCACCTTATCGCAACCCAGGAATTGTTCCACGCCCATCCCGGACAGTTTTTCGACCAGGATTATGCCATCAAGCCGGAATGGCTGCCGTCGGGAGCCACCGGTGCAACCGTGGACGTGATCATCCGTTTTGCGGTCCAGCCGGGCGGCTTCCGGGCGGGCGGCATCTACGGTCTGCGGATCCTGCCCGCGAACTGACCGCTGAATTTAAGTGCATCCCATGAAAACCGAATCTCCGGCCAAGCCGCTGCCGTTTCTTGAGCGCATCAGTTATGCGTCGAGCGACGCCGCAGGTCAGCTCATTTTTTGCGTCGTCATCAATTACCTCCTGATATTTTATACCGATGTGGCTGGATTGCTCCCGGCAACCGCCGGCACAATCTTGTTGATTGCGCGCTTTGTGGATGCGGTGGACGCGCCCATGTGGGGCATCATCTTCGACAAGACTCACAGCCGCTGGGGCCGGAGCCGACCGTGGTTCCTTTGGCTCTGCTTTCCGTTTGCCTTCTTCGGGGTGATCGCATTTCTCGCCCCGAATCTCAGCCCGACGGCCAAGGCGATTTACGCCGGCGCCACTTACATCATCTGCAGTATTCTTTACACGGGCATCAACACGCCGGTGACCTCGATTCTCTCCGCCCTGACCCCCGATCCCCGGGAGCGCGTGGTGTTGACCACTTACCGGATGTTTGGTTCCAAGGCCGGCGTATTGCTGGTCAATCTCACATTAGTGTCGCTGGTGGCTTGGTTCGGGGGCGGCAACAAAAAACTTGGGTACATCTCCACCCTGCCGATTTACGGGATGATTTGTATAATTCTTTACCTGATCGCCTTCCGCAACCTCAAGGAAACCGTGCCGGACAAACAAAAATCGCTGCCCATCCGGGAAGGGTTCGCCGCCCTCAAAGGCAACTGGCCGTGGATTATCATCTTCTCCAGTTGCCTCTGTTTCTGGATTGCCTTTATCTCCCGCGTTTCAATGGTGAGTTATTATTTTAAATATACCTGGCATCAGGAGAAACTCACGTCGCTGGCGTTTAGCTTGGACGTCGTCTCGCTCGCCGGAATATTCCTGCTGCCCTGGTTGTGTAAATGGACGGCCAAGGCCAATATCTGGGCCTGGGGCCTGGTCGGCTCCGTTTTGTGCCAGTTTGTTATTTATGCCGGTGCCGTCACCCATTCCTTGCCGCTGGTTTTCACCGGCTGGGTGGCGGGGATTATCACCAGCGGCATCGCCATGACTCTGCCGTTTTCGATGCTTTCCGACAGCGTGGATTACGGCGAATGGAAAACGGGCGTGCGCGCGGCCGGTTTGTTGACCGCCATCGGCACCGCTTTTTGCGTCAAGGCCGGTGCCGGGTTGGGCGGTGCTTTTACGGGCTGGATTTTGGGCGCGACCGGCTATGTTGCCAATGTCGAGCAAACTCCCCGGGCCTTGCTGGGGATCGACATCGGATTTATTTGGGTTCCCGCGCTTTTTTACGTGCTCGCCACCGTGCCCGTGCTGTTCTACCGGAAATTCGAGGCGCTTGAACCGCAGATCCACGCCGATTTGGAAGCGCGCCGGGCCGCCTTGAAAACTTCATCCGTATCCTGAATAATGCAATCCACACCTCAACTCCCTTACACGCTGGAAACCAACGACGGCGCGGTGGTGCTCGCCTCCGGAAAAAGGCGTCTGCGCATCGCCTTTGTCACCGCGGCCATCGCCCGCATCACCTTCACCGAAGACAAGCCGTTCTCGACCAAGCCCAGCCTCATCGTCACCGCGCGGGACTGCTTCACCGGTTACACGCTGCGCGAGGACGGCGACTTCACGATTTCCACGCCATCCCTGACGTTGGTCATCAACCGTGCCTCCGGCGCGATCCGTTATCTGGATGCTGCCGGAAACCTGTTGCTGGCTGAACCGGAACGCGGCGGCAAATGGCTGACCGCCAAAAAAATCACCCGCAACATCTTCAACAAGGATGCGCAAATCGCCGCCAAGGAAAGCATTGATGGCGCACGCGCCACGGCGACCGATTTCCAGACGGTGCCGGACGGGGAGGTCTTCGAGGCGAAGCTCGAGTTCGTTTTTGACCAGAATGAAGCCATTTTTGGGCTGGGATCCCACGAGGAAGGCTACGGCAATCTGCGCGGAAAATTCCGGGAACTCTACCAGCAGAACATGAAGATTGTGCTGCCGTATTTTGTTTCCACACGCCACTATGGCCTGCTGCTCGATTGCTGTTCGCTGATGACCTTCCGCGACGACGCCCTCGGTTCCTACTGGTGGGCCGACGCGGTGGATGAACTGGACTATTACTTCATCCAAGGCGCAACTTTTGATGACCTCACGCGCGGCTATCACACTCTCACCGGCAAGCCGCCGATGCTGCCGCAGTGGGCGTTTGGCTTTGCGCAATCAAAGGAACGGTATGTGAATGCGGCGGAAGTGACCGCGATCGTGCGCGAGCATCGTCGCCGCCGGATTCCGCTCGACCTGGTGGTGCTCGACTGGAAATCGTGGCCTGACGGACCCTGCTTCGGGCAGAAGTCGTTTGATCCGGTCCGCTTTGCCGATCCGGACGGGATGACCCGCGAATTGCACGCGATGGGTGCGCGGCTCATGATTTCAATCTGGCCGATTATGACCAACAATGGTCCCAACCATCAGGAATTGCTCGCGCGCGGCCTCATGCTCGGCAACCAATCCACCGTCGATGCCTTCAATCCCGAGGCCCGCGCTGTGTATTGGGAGCAGGCCCGCCGCGGCCTTTTTGCCCACGGAATTGACGGGTGGTGGTGCGATTGCACCGAGCCGTTTGAGGCCGACTGGGCCGGCGCGGTCAAACCCGAACCGCACCAGCGGCTCCTCATCAACACCGAGGCTTCCAAAAAATATCTCAACCAGCGCCTCATCAATGCTTATTCGCTGCACCATGCCCAGGGCATCTACGAAGGCCAGCGTCAGGCGACCGGGGAAAAGCGCGTGGTGAACCTCACGCGCTCCGCGTATGCCGGCCAGCATCGCTATAGCACCATCTCATGGAACGGCGATATCTGCGCCACCTGGGAAACACTGCGCCGTTGCATCCCGGAAGGACTCAACTACTGCGCCGCCGGCGAGCCGTATTGGACGGTGGATATCGGCGCGTTTTTTATCAAGAAAGACCCGACCCTCTGGTTCTGGAGCGGCGACTACGACGAAGGCTGTCGGGGGTTGACCGACTTCAATGCCAAGACCGCGGATCCGAACGATACCGGCTGCCGCGATCTTGGATACCACGAGCTTTACACCCGCTGGCTGCAATACGGCGCGTTCCTGCCCATGTTCCGTTCCCACGGCACGGATGCAGCCCGCGAAATCTGGCGCTTTGGCGAGGAGGGCAATCCGTTTTACGACACCATCGCCAAGACTATTCACCTGCGCTACCGGCTGCTGCCTTACATTTATTCGCTCGCCGCCCAAGTCACGCTCCACAGCTACACCCTATTGCGCGCCGTGGCGCTGGATTATCCCAAGGACCCGGCCACGCATGATCTGACCGACCAATTTCTGTTCGGCCCCGCGCTGCTAGTCTGCCCGGTGACGACACCGATGTATTACGAACGTCTTTCCCAGCCGCTTAACGGGGTGGCAAAAAACCGCGCGGTCTATCTGCCGGCGGGCAATGATTGGTTCGATTTTTGGACCGGAGCCAGATATGCCGGCGGTGCGACGATCATCGCCGATGCTCCGTTGGAAAAGATACCCCTATTCGTGCGCGCCGGCTCGATTGTTCCGCTCGGACCGCAAGTTCAATTCACCGGTGAAAAGCCAGCCGACCCGATCGAACTGCGCGTCTATCGCGGTGCGGACGGTGCGTTCACGCTCTATGAGGATGAAGGCGACAATTACAACTACGAGCAGGGCGCTTTCGCAACGATTGAATTGGCGTGGAACGACCGGCAACGGACGCTGACCATCGGCGCGCGAAAAGGTTCCTTTCCCGGCATGTTGAACGAGCGGACTTTCCGCGTCGTCGAGGTGTCCGCCGGCAATGCCAGTGGAATGGAACCGGCGGCTCAGGCGACCGAGGTTCGGTACACCGGTGCCGAGATGCAAGTATCGCTTTGACGGACCGTACCTTTCAGCGCGGCAGCATCGGAAAATGCCCGCCCTCTTAATCACGCAAGTCTGATCTTCGTCACCTCAGCTTAGCTGGTTGAGGACGAGAGTTCCCGCCAAAGATACGCGCTCAGGCGCTGGCCGCCGGCGAAGCAATCCAAATTGAATTTCTCGTTCGGTGAATGCGCGTTGTCGTCCGGCAGGCCGAGGCCCAACAGCAGGGAATCCGCGCCAAGTATTTTCTTGAATTCATTCACGATCGGGATTGAGCCGCCTTCCCGCATGAGAATCGGCTTCGTGCCGAACGCCTTTTCCAGCGCTCGCAACGCCGCCCGGGCCGGTGCTCCTTGGGGCGAGACATGATACGCCTCCGCGCCGTGGCCGGCGGTGATTTCCAGCCGTACCGTCGACGGGCAATGCGCCTTCAACCAATCGCACACAATCTTGCGGATGTGCGCGGGATTCTGGTCGGGCACGAGCCGGCAGGTGATTTTGGCACGCGCCCACGCCGGCACGATGGTCTTGCTGCCTTCGCCCTGATAGCCACTAGTCAGGCCGTTGATCTCAAACGTGGGCCGCGCGCTGCGCTGTTCCGTCGGTGTGAAACCGTGTTCGCCGAAGAGTTCGGGTGAGCCGAGCAGTTTTTTCAATTGTCCGTCTTTCAGTGGAAACCGGCGGTACTCCATTCGCTCATAGCTGGAAAGCGGAACCACATCCTCGTAAAAACCCGGGATCTGGATGAAGCCCAGCGGGTCACGGACCTGTGCCAGCAATTGCGCCAGCGCCATGGCCGGATTTTCCACCGCGCCGCCGAAGATTCCCGAATGCAGGTCCCGCGCCGGACCCCGCAAGGTGATTTCAAACGCGATAATGCCGCGCAACGCATACGTCAGCGCCGGATGTTGCAAGTCGGGCATGCCGGTGTCGGAAATGACCACGGCGTCGCAAGCGAGTTCGTTCCGGTTCTGCTTGAGAAAGCCGGACAAGCATTTGCTGCCGACCTCCTCCTCGCCTTCGATAACAAAGGTCAAATCACAGGGCAGGGGCGTGCCGGTTTTCAGATAGGCCTCGACCGCCTTGAGATGGGCGAAGTTCTGGCCCTTGTTGTCCGTGCTTCCGCGCGCAAACAGGTTCCGGCCCTCAATCCGCGGCTCAAACGGCGGTGTGGTCCACAAATCCAACGGCTCGGGCGGCTGCACATCGTAATGCCCATAGACCATGAAATGCGGTTTGCTGGCCCCCTGGTCTCGCTTGGTTTTGGCGACGACGATGGGATGTCCGTCCGTGAGGCAAATGCGCGCATCCAGGCCAATCTTACGGCAATGGGCCACGAGCCATTCGGCGCAGGCCACAAGATCTTTTTTGTGCTGCGGCTGAGCCGAGACGCTGGCGAAGCGCAGGTACTGGCACAACTCGCCAACCGAGCGGTCCTGGTGCTGCTTCAGGTAATCAAGAACCGATTGCATATAACGATAGCTAACCTGCGAATGGCTCATTTGCCAAGCAGAACCGGCGCGTATTTAATAATTCTCGCATTGATTTACCGGCCGGTCTTTGGTGTCTTATGCCACGCAATTTATGAATTCAGCCGCCGCCCCGATCCGCCAGAGGAAACTGCTCGTCGCCAACCGCAGCGAAATCGCCATCCGTGTCTTTCGTGCAGCCACGGAACTCGGCCTCCGCACCGTCGCCATCTACGCGCAGGAAGACCGGCTGGCCATCCACCGCTTCAAGGCCGACGAGGCGTATGTAGTGGGCGAAGGCAAGGGACCGGTGGGCGCGTATCTCGACATCCCCGGCATTGTCGCATTGGCGAAGGAGAAGGACGTGGATTTTATCCACCCCGGCTATGGCTTTCTGTCCGAGAACGCAGAGTTCGCCCGGGCGTGCGGCGAGGCGGGCATCACGTTCGTCGGGCCGCGCGTGGAACTACTGCGCATGATGGGAGACAAGACCGCTGCCCGTGCCCTTGCACAAAAAATCAACGTGCCGGTGCTGCCGGGGACGGAGGACGCCATCGAAGACCGGGATGAGGCGTTGAAGGTCGCGAAGCAGATCGGTTTTCCGCTCATCATCAAGGCGGCGTTCGGCGGCGGCGGCCGCGGGATGCGCGTGGTCAACAAGCCGGGCGATTTGGCGGCGCTGCTCGACGAGGCACAGGGCGAGGCGGGCCGGGCGTTTGGCAATCCGGCCGTCTTCCTCGAACGTTACATTCCGCGCGCCAAACACATTGAGGTCCAAATTCTCGGCGACCAGCACGGCAGGGTGGTGCATCTGCATGAGCGCGATTGCTCCGTCCAGCGCCGGCACCAGAAGGTCATCGAAATCGCCCCGAGCGTGGATCTGGACCGGAACGTGCGCGCGGAGTTGTGCGACGCCGCCGTGAAGCTCTGCCGCGAAATTAAATACGATAACGCCGGCACGGTGGAATTTCTCTACGACCAGGACTCGAAGGAATGGTTCTTCATCGAGATGAACCCGCGCATCCAGGTGGAGCACACGGTGACGGAAGTCATCACGGGCCTGGATCTGGTGCGCTCGCAGATTCTCATCGCCGACGGCAAGCCGATGCACGGCCCCGAGGTAGGCATTCCGGAGCAGGAGGATATTCCGCGCAACGGATATGCGGTGCAATGCCGCATCACGACGGAGGATCCGGAAAACAAATTCCAGCCGGACTACGGCCGCATTTTGACCTATCGCTCCGCCGGCGGCTTTGGCGTGCGTCTGGACGGCGGCATGGGCTACGGCGGCTCGGTGGTGACGCCGTTTTACGATTCGCTGTTGGTGAAGCTGACGGTGAGCGCGCAGACTTTTCCGGCAGCGCTGCAGCGCATGGACCGGGCGCTGCGCGAGTTCCGCATCCGTGGCGTGAAGACGAACATCCCGTTCCTCGAAAACGTCATCCATAATGATGTATTCAAATCCGGCCAGGCCTCGACCACGCTGATCGACACCACGCCTGAGTTATTCCACCTCAAGCAGCGCCGTGACCGTGCGACGAAGCTGCTGACCTTCATCGGCGACGTGACGGTGAACGGCAATCCGCAGGCGAAAGGGCATGTGCCTAGGGAAACGCCTGCCGCCGCGCCCGTACCGAAGTGCGACCACAAGCAGTCCCCGCCAAAAGGTACACGCCAGTTGCTGCTGGAACTCGGACCAAAGAAGTTCGCCGAATGGACCCTCAAACAGAAGCGGCTGCTCATCACCGACACGACGCTGCGGGATGCGCACCAGTCGCTGTTTGCCACGCGGCTGCGCACTTCGGACATGCTGGCCGTGGGCGAGGCGGTCGCCCGCCGCACGCCGGATTTATTCAGCCTGGAGATGTGGGGCGGCGCGACGTTCGACACTGCGATGCGTTTCTTGAACGAGGATCCGTGGTTGCGTCTGCGCGCCCTGCGCGAGCGGATTCCGAACATCTGTTTCCAGATGCTGTTCCGCGGCTCGAACGCGGTGGGCTATTCAAATTATCCCGACAACGTGGTTGACGGCTTCGTGAAACACGCGGCGGCGTCCGGCATGGACATTTTCCGCATCTTCGACTCGCTGAATTATCTCCCGAACCTGACCGTGGCCATGGATGCCGTGCAGGAAACGCACGCCGTTTGCGAGGCGGCCATCTGCTACACCGGCAACATCCTCGACCCGCAGCGCGACAAATATTCGCTGAAGTATTACGTCAAGCTGGCGAAGGAACTGGAAAAAATGGGCGCCCACTTTCTCGCCATCAAAGACATGGCCGGCCTGTGCAAACCCGCCGCCGCCGCCGTACTCGTCAAGGCGCTGAAGGAGGAGATTGGCATCCCGATCCATTTTCATACGCACGACACCAGCGGCATTGCCGCCGCGTCGGTGTTAAGCGCGGCGGAGGCGGGCGTGGATATCGCCGACCTGGCGATCGCCTCGATGAGCGGCTCGACGAGCCAGCCGAACCTCAATTCCATCGTGGCCGCGCTGCAATTCACCCAGCGTGCCACCGGCCTCGACTTGGGCGCGTTAAATGAGCTGGCCGATTACTGGGAAGCGGTCCGCGGCTACTATGCGCCCTTCGACACCGCCCCGAAATCCGGGAGCGCGGAAGTCTATCTGCACGAAATGCCCGGCGGACAGTTCACCAATCTCAAGGAGCAGGCGGCG
>CAIQEI010000073.1 GCA_903870815.1 uncultured Verrucomicrobia subdivision 3 bacterium | reverse complement strand
TTCAACAATTGGTTTCGCGGTTAATCAGTTTGCGGGCTTCGCTTTTTGCCGGTTTGGAACTGACAATTACCGCCAGAGAAGGCACAGTCAGGGGAAAACGAACCCCCGCTTGAACAAGTATTGAATCCTTTAAGAAAAATCATTGGCGGATCATGGAGCTGGAAAATATTCTGCGGCCTGGGCTGGGTGCTGGCCCTGATTTTGGGCTGCTGGGCCGCGCCGCGGGTTTATCATCGCCTCTTTTTCAATTTCCCCGCCGGCCAGCGGCCCAACTGGGAACAGGTGCTGGAGTCCCGGCAGCGCGCCTTTTCCGTTCCGTGGCAGGATCCGCGGCCGCTGGTCATCATGGCCGGCGACAGCCAGATCGAGCTGGGCAACTGGTATGAACTTTTCGCCGGCGGCCAGGCGGTGCGCAACTGCGGGCTGTCGAGCGCGCGGATCGCCGATGTCACCCGGCTGGTATCCGCCATCGGCGACCGGCATCCCCGCTTGGTGGTGCTGATGTGCGGCATCAACGATTTTTTCGCCGGGCGAACCCAGGCTGAGCTGATTCAGGATTATGACGGGCTGCTGGAAACCGTACGCACGCATTTAAACCCGGAATCCATTATCGTGCTGTCCGCCATGCCGCTCCGCGCATCGCCGGTGGATCATGCGGGCCAGGCATTCAACGCGAAGGTCGCCCGGTTCAACACCGCGCTCGCCGACGTCTGCCGGCGTCAACAGGCCCGGTTCCTGGACGTGAGCCCCGCGGTGACGGATGACCGGGGCGGGCTGGCCGCCGGACTGACCTTTGACGGGCTGCACCTGAATCCGGCGGGCTACCACCGGCTGGCCGCCGCCATCGCCCCCCAATTGTCCCAACCCGCCAACGCCCCGTGAAAAATACCCCGCCTGAACCAACCCGCCGCCACTGGCTGGAGCCGTGGCACGTGGACCCCAGCGCCAACCGCGAATACGATTTCATCGACGGCCTTCGGGGCGTGGCCATCCTGATGGTGCTGGCCTGCCATTACCTTTACTGCCAGGAAAGCCAGAATCCGGTCATCCATTTTCTGCGCAATTTTTCCGGCTCGCTGGGGAGCGGGGTGGCGCTGTTTTTCACCTTGTCGGGTTTTCTGATTTCCTGGCCGTTCTGGAAACGGAAGGTGGCCCGATCCGGCTCGCTGATTCCGCCGGGCTACGGCTGGCGTCGGTTCTGGAAGATTTATCCGCCGCTGGCGCTTTCCATCCTGCTGCTCACTCCGTGCTTCATCCTCTGGAAAGGCCACGCGCCGCTGTTTCTGCGCGCCGCCGCCCAATGGCTCACGGGCCTGGCGTTCCTGTGGCCCGTCAGCGGCCAATTGAACCCGGTTATGTGGAGCCTGGTGGTGGAGATCCACTTTTACCTGGTCCTGCCGCTGCTGTTTCTGCTGACCAAGCCGATGTCGGCCAAAACCTGCCTGTGGGTCATCTCCCTGTTCCTGTTCGCCGTTCCGACCTTGATCCAATTCACGACCGGGCTGGGGCCTTCATTTTCCCCGGAAATCAGCGACCCGTTTTGCACCGGCCTGGGCAGTTTCTGTCTGGGGGTGTGCCTGGCCGGGGTTGACAATTTGAAACTATGGAACCGGCGCTGGGGCCGGCTCGGAGAAGCCGGATGGTTCATCGCGCTGGCCGGGCTGCTGGGCATGGCCTGGGCGTGGATGGAACCCGATGGCCGGGGCTTCTTCGTCCAGCAATTGTTCCGGTGGGTCTTTCTCCTCGGTTCCGGCTGCCTGCTGTGCTATGCCGCCGACCCGCAGAATCCGCGCGCGCGCTGGCTCACCGTCCCATGGCTGCGCTGGTGCGGCATCATCAGCTACGAATGGTATCTGTTCCACCAGCCCATGGTTTTCTGGTCGCGCGATTATTTCGGCCCGGCCAACGGCAACGTCGCGCATTACCTGCTCAACCTCTGCGTGCCGCTGGCGGCGAGCGTGGCCCTGGCAGCCGTGGTGTACCGGCTGTTTTCGCTGCCGCTCTTGAAATATGGCCGCGCCAAAAAATCCGCGCAGAAATGAAGAAGAAAAGTGGCAAGTGGCGAGACCAAGTTGCAGAGTTCCAGAGTTGAAGGGTTGAAGCGGAAAGACCGGAGATAAACCGCGAACCACGCGAACCACGCGAACAAAAAAACCGCGGAATTCAACGCAAAGGCGCAAAACATTTTTTAACCACGAAAAACACGAAACACACAAAATGGGATTTTTACCACGGATGTTGAATCTTTAATTTTTAATTTTCCCAATTCAACCCTTCAACGCTTCAACAGTTCAACGAATGGTCTCGTGTGGTTCGTGGTTAATCAGCTTTCCAGCCGGGGCCCGGGGACGGCGCGAAAATGGTTTGCCGCCGTAGAATTTTTGGCAGATGATGAGATGGTCAAATCCGCAGTATGAAGCATATTCAAACGGATCAGGTGAGCTTGGAGTTGGGCCGCCGGGTGGCGGACCGGCTGCGCTGGCAACCGGAATTGGTGGCATTTGCCCGCGCCAACCTCGCGCGCTGGTCACGGCAAAACTCCTCCGCCCCGTCGCTGCTCCGTTGCTACGGTGAGTGGCAGAAAATACTGGCCCGGCCCGTGAACGAGGTTTGTGAACTGCTTTGCTCCGAATCGGAGGACGCGCAGCGGTTGCGCCAGAATTCGCCCTTCGCCGGCGTGCTCCCGCCGGCGGAAGTGTGGGAAGTCAAAGCCCGCTTCCATCATGCGCCGGCAACAGCTTGAACATATCATCCGCGCCGCCGCCGGCATCACCGGCGCGTCGGAATTTGTCATCATCGGGAGTCAGGCGGTGCTGGGACAGTTTCCCCAGGCTCCCGATGAATTGCTGGTTTCAATGGAAGCCGATGTTTTCTCCCTGCGCGATCCGGCCGATAACGACTTGATTGACGGTTCCATCGGTGAGGGCTCCCCCTTTCATCAAACCTTTGGCTACTACGCACACGGGGTCAGCGCGGAAACGGCGGTTCTGCCGGCAGGCTGGCGCGACCGCCTGGTCCCGGTTCATAACCCGAACACCGGCGGGGGAACCGGCCTTTGCCTGGAAATTCATGATCTGGCCGTCTCCAAATTGGTGGCAGGACGGGAAAAGGATGTCGATTTCATAGGCGTTTTATTGCGCCATCATTTCGTGCAAGCACCGATTATTCGAGAGCGGCTGGCGCAAACGTCGCTGGCTCCAGAACTTCTCCATCGATACCACGCGCGACTTGATCGCCTGGTCAAGGCTCCGGGTTTGTGATTTCAATTTTCAGGTTTCTCTTCATGCCCTTCATGGTTAAATCTCCCGCGTCTTTGCGTCTTTGCGTCTTTGCGTTAAATTTCCCAGCCAGACCCGCCGTAGGCCTTCCGTTTTCCGCTTCAACCATTCAACCATTCAACGATTCAACGATTCAACGCTTCAACGATTCAACGCTTCAACGATTCAACGCTTCAACGATTCAACGATTCAACGATTCAACAATTCGGTATCCAAATTATTTCCGCTGCCCGCGCAGCCAAAGCGAAACTTCGTCGTGGTTCATCACCTCGTAGGCAATCAGAACTTTCCCGTCGTGAATAAAAACCACCCGCCATTGAAGATGCACCCGGATTTCGTAAGAACGCCTGGCTAATTTGCGAAGTCCCAAACCGCGATGCTGATGCGGATCACCAAAAGCCGCCGCCACATCGGCAATGGCTTGGGCGGCTTTTTCCCGCACCTCCGCCGGCAGCCTGCCCGCCGTCTTCCGGATGCGTTCCGAGAGCAGAACGCGGATCATAACTTGCCGGTGAATGGCGCCAGCTTGCCCGCCTTGCGCGAAATGGCAATTTCAGCCAGCGCGGCATCTTCCGCCGCCGTGGCCTGGGACAGGGTAACGCTGTATTCATCCAAGGCCGGGAAATCGCTGGGACGGAACGGCAGGCCCCGCAATTTGACCATCTGCGCAAAGAACATGGACACCGCCGCCGTCGGCGTGATGCCGATTTCACGGCAGACCACATCCGCCTCTTCCGCGAGTTCGCTGTCAATCCGAAGCCTGATTTGCTCAGTCATGCCTCAATTGTGCCACAAGGTTGAATATTGTCAAGGTCGCCCCGCGGCCGACTGGAGATAAACCACGAAATACGCGAACCACGCGAACCGTCCGAGACCTGAGGATGGAGGATCGAGGATGGACGGGACCAAAACCCGAGACCTGAGATCTGAACCAGGTTGAAGCGTTGAAATGTTGGAGAGTTGAAGGGGAAAGACCGGAGATGAACCGCGACCGGCGGGACTAAACCTGAAACTGGAAACCTGAGACCTGAAAATTTAGCCGCGAAAAAGCGCAAAAGGCAGGAAATTAAAATCAGAAAATGCCAAAAGGCTATCTGCCACCGAAACATCGAACCTCGAACGCAGAACATCCAATGGGAACGGGAATCGAATCGCCGCGCCGCTTTCCGGCCCAGTTCGATTTTTCCGCTTTAACCCTTCAACTCTTTAACTCTTTAACTTTGCAACTCTTCAACAATTGGTTTCGTGTATTTCGCGGTTAAAAAGGCTTTACGCCTGCCACTTTAACATTTCAGCCTTCAGG
>CAIQEI010000072.1 GCA_903870815.1 uncultured Verrucomicrobia subdivision 3 bacterium | reverse complement strand
GATGTTCGTTGTTGAATGTTCGTTGTTGAATGTTCGTTGTTGAATGTTCGTTGTTGAATGTTCGTTGTTGAATGTTCGTTGTTGAATGTTCGTTGTTGAATGTTCGTTGTTGAATGTTCGTTGTTGAATGTTCCGGTCCCGTCCTTTGCGCTTTGGCGTCTTTATGTTAAGTCGCCGCTGCCTCAAGAACCGTGTTCAGCTCCACCCGATCTTTTAAGTTTGCCGGTCCGCTCCTTGTCAAATCCGGGGCGGTGGTCTATCGTCAAACCATGTCGTTGAAGAAATATCTTACGATCGCCGCGCTGGTTGGTTGCGGCGCGCAACTCGCGTTGGCCGATACCATCCAGCTCAAGGACGCCGTCGTCACCGGGAAAATCCTCGCGGAGAAACCGGATGCGCTGGTCGTGGATCTCGGCTACACCGTGCTGCTCATTCCCCGGACCGCCGTCACCGGCGTTACCAAGTCCGGGCCGACGGGTGCCGCCCTGGTCGCGGTGACGCCGGCGACGGGCCAGTTTTATTCTTCTGACAACAAGGCTGCCGTGGCGCGCGATGTGAGTTCGCTGGTAAAGCAGATTGGCGAGGCGGTGGTGCAGGTCCGCACGCCCGGCGGCCTGGGCTCCGGCTTTTTCGTCAATGACGAGGGTTATCTCATCACTAATTTTCACGTTATCGAGGGCGAGACGGAGATTTCCGTGGAGGTTTACCAGCAGAAAAACGGCCAGCTCGATCGCGAGACCTACAAGCAGGTCAAGATCATCGCCATCAATAAATTTCACGACCTCGCGCTGCTGCATATCGAGGACAAGGGCGCGCCGAAATTCATGCCCGTCACGCTCGGCAATTCGGACGCGTTGAACGTCGGCGACGGCGTGTTTGCCATCGGCAGTCCGCTCGGCCTGGAACGCACCGTCACGCAGGGCATCTTGAGCACCAAGACGCGCCAGTTGGAGGGCGAGTTGTATCTTCAGACCAGCGCGCAGATCAACCCCGGCAACAGCGGCGGCCCGCTCTTCAACCTCGCCGGCGAAGTCGTGGGCGTGACCAATATGAAAATCACCTTCGGCGAAGGTCTCGGCTTTGCGATTCCGGTCGAACTGGTGAAAAGTTTTCTCGACCACCGCGACACCTTCGCCTATTCCGCTGACAATCCGAACAACCCCTTCCGTTACCTCGAACCGCCGAGCCGCACCAAGGCGCAGCCGGTGGATGGAAAATAATCCATGAAAAAATGGTCGGGCGTTTTGCTTTTGGGACTTTTCACCGCGTTTAATTCAATCGGTGCTTCAACCAACCCGCCGCCGGCTTCGGCGGATATGTCGCGGAGCCGTAATGCGGCGGTGGAAAAATCCGTCAGCGATGGCTCGGACCGGGTTTTTGCCGCCAGCTACGAAACGGTCACCAATAAATTGTCGGCACTAAAGATCAGTCCCGAAGCGGCTAAAGGCTACGCATTTCCCGGTCGGGAGCTTGCGCCGGGTGAATTCCTCCTTGAGCTTCCAGAAAATCTGAACAACGACATTACGGGCAAAAACACAGAAATTCTTGTCACCAAAATCAACCCCGAAAGCACGCGGGTTCATATGAAAACCGTCAGCCTCGGCCTTTTATTCAACCACCGCGACCGGCAGATGGAGAAACAACGAATGGATGAGTTGTCCGGGTTGCTCTCCGCAAAGCCGGATTAAAATTTTCTCTCGACTAAGGTGCGCCATCTGCGGACCTGCTTGTCACAGACCTGATCCCACAAATTTTTAAATTTTCTTTTGACAGATTTCATCCGTGAAATAAAATTCAAAAGCTTATTTTCACCGGATCGTGGCGGATGTTTTTCGTCGCGATGGTTCTTTGGCATCTCTGATTTTATTTGTGGCCGGCTCATGTACTCAGGCTCCGTCGTCGTTCCCGCTCTGACCTTCGATAGCGGGAGGGTGAGGGTGGCCTCAGACCGGCTGAGGTAGGGCTGACGCCTCGTGCATCGCATCAGGCACTTGGGGAAAAATTATAATCCATCCCGGTCACTTTTGGTCACTTTCGCCCGGCGATTTAACTGTGTTGGAGTTCAAGCTTCAGCTTGTGCCGTATCCCGATCCCGATGGCGTTTGCGACCGTGACTCAGGCTGATTTTTTGAAACTTTACCACCCGCAAAAAATAAAATTGGTAAAGATAAGGTAAAGGTCCGGATACTCTATCAAAGACTTACAAAAGTTTGACGGCTGCCTGGTAAAGATGTGGTAAAGTCCGACTCCGTGTCGAATTTGCGCCTCGAATCACATCACCGGCGAAGTTGTTTGCCTATCTAGTCAGGACCCGGAGTGAGTCAATATGGCTCAAATGAATATGAAAACTCATAAAATTTTACTGGCAATTTTGCTATCGCTTCTGGCTTTGCACCCGGCAACAGCCCAGGTCAGCTTTGCTCCCATTGTCAATTATACCGTGAATCACATTGCTTCGGTTACGGCGGCGGATGTCAACGGAGACGGTAAAGTAGATCTCATTTGCCCTAATAACACGTCTCCCGGTTCAGTGACGATATTGACCAACAATGGCGTTGGTGGTTTCGTTTTCGCCGCCCAGTCCAGTACGGGAAATTATCCGGTCGGGGTCGCCGCCGCCGATCTTAGCGGCAAAGGCCGCCTGGATTTGATCACTGCTAATCTGTTTGCTACCAGCCCGATCACGTTCGATGGCAAAACGCTGACAGTGCTGACGAATAATGGTGGCGGTATTTTTTCATCCAACAGTACCTATACGGTTGGCAGCGGCGCCATTGATGTGGTGGCGGCAGATGTCAACGGCGATGGCAAGCCGGATTTAATCAGCGCGAATTATAGCGACGGAACCTTGACGGTTTTGACGAACAATGGGAGCGGCAGATTTGGTTTCAGTGCCACCTACCACGTGGGCCTTTATCCAACTTGTGTCATCGCAGTGGATATCAACGGCGATGGCGCACTGGATTTGGTCGCAGCTAACGGTTCCGTTGGTAATACCCTCATTGTGTTGACGAACAATGGCACCGGCATATTCAGTACAAATGCCACATATACGGTCGGGACCGGGCCGTTTGGGATTACCGCAGCGGATATCAACCGTGATGGCAAACCAGATTTAATCAGTGCGAATCTTGGAACGGGGAGTAGTGGCACATTAACTGTGTTGACAAATAATGGCAGCGGTGGATTTGTGCTGTCCGCTTCACCAAGAGTGGGAAACAGTCCTTATTGGGTCACGGCGGCGGATATCAACGGTGATGGCGAGTTGGATTTGATCAGCGCAAACAGTTCCGGGACGTTATCCGTGTTAACGAATGATGGTAGCGGCGGCTTTGTGCTGGCTTCATCGCCAAATGTGGGCGGTAATCCTTTTTCGGTGCTCGCGGCGGATGTCAACGGAGATGGCAAGCTGGATTTAATCACTGGTGCGAGTGGCCCAAGTGCCGCCTCGGTATCCGTGCTGTTTAATACCACCACTTTCCCACCGCCTATATCCACGCCTGCGGTAACAATCAATCCTTTGGGCAACGGAGTGTTGGTATCGTGGCCGTCGGCCTCGGCCGGTTGGTCATTGCAGCAGAATTCCGATTTGACCACGAGCAATTGGTCACCCAGCGGCTACAGCGGTTATGGCTTTGCGGACGACGGCACCAACAAAAGCCTCATCGTCACACCGCCAACCGGCAATCTGTTCTTCCGCCTGTTGCATCCGTAGCTGGCGGCATCCATTTTTATCCGTGAAATCCGTGGTAAAATCTCCAGTTTTAGTTATTGCCACTTCTCGAATCCTTGGCCCTTTTGACAAATTTAAAGTTTTCATCAGTGCCGCTTTACTGTAACCTCACCCCTTGCCGCCGCGTAGGCCTTGTTAACACCGGATGCAAGTCATCCCGACTCAAAACACGGTTCAATTTTTTATTATGAAGCAAAACCTATTGAAACTTACCCTCTGCGCCGCCTGCATCTGCGTCGGCGGCCTTGCCGCCCGCGCCGCCATCGCGCCCGCGGAAAACCTCCTGCCGACCGACACCCTGGCGTTTTTCACCGTGCCGGACGCCGCCGCCCTCCGCACGGCCAGCCACCATTCCCCGGGCCTCATGTTCTGGAATGACCCGGCCATGAAGCCGTTTCACGACCAGTTCATGGGCAAGTTTAACGCGCGGTTCATCACGCCGCTCGAAAGCGACCTCGGTCTGAAGGTCGCGGATTTCCTCGCGCTGCCGCAGGGCCAGGTCACGCTCGCCGTAACCGTCAATGGCTCCAACGGCCACGACGATGTGCCGCCCGGGCTGCTGCTGCTGCTGGATGCGAAGGATCAAAGCGGCCTGCTCAAGACCAACCTCGCCGCCCTCACCAAAAAATGGACCGATGCCGGCCGGGCGCTGCGCACGGAAAAACTCCACGGCCTCGCCTTCACCGTCGTGCCGCTGGGCAGCAATGATTTATCCGGTCTCATCCCTCGCCGTCCGCCTGTTTCGGAAATCGGCAAGACGCAACCGCCCCCCCCCAAGCCGGGCGAAATTTTCTTCACCCAGTACGGGTCGCTGCTGGTCGCCGGCAATTCCTCCAAAGTCGTTGACGCCATCGCGGCGCACCTTACCGGTGGTAGCCTGCCGGCCATCGCCGCCGACCCCAACTTTGCGGCCGACAAGCTTTCCCAGTTCCGCGATGCCCCCGAGTATTATGGTTGGTTCAACGCCGCGAAATTTATCAGCCTGATGGTGCCGGGCGACAGCGCTGCCGCGGACGATTCCTCGTCCATGATGCCGTTTAGCCCATCGAAAATCCTGGTTGCCACCGGGCTGGACGGATTGAAGTCCGCCAGCTTTGCCCTGCGGGAAACGTCGGATGGTTCGTCCCTCGCCCTGCATCTGACTGCGCCGGAAGCCACCCGGTCCGGATTGCTGAAGATTCTCGCCCTGGCCTCGAAGGACTCTGGGATACCCGCGTTTGTCCCTGCCGATGCCATCCGTTTTTCCCGCATCCGGCTCGATGGGAAACAGACTTGGGCCGAGCTCCAAAAAATGGTTTCCGCCATGTCACCGCAATGGCTCGCCAGTCTGAATTCGGTGATCGATATCGCCAACACGCTGGCCCAGCAGAAGGATCCGGGCTTTGATCTCCGGACCGCCCTGTTCGGCAACCTGGGCGACGATATTGTGACTTACAGCAAAGCCGCCAAGGGCGATAACCTCGCCGACTTTCTCAACCCGCCCGTCATCTATCTCGTCGCGGTGTCCAATCCCGATCAATTCATCAACAGCATCAAGAACATCGCTGCCATCACCGCCCCGCAGGACGGAGCCGAACCCCGCGATTTCCGTGGTCACAAGATTTACACGATCGCCCTCCGGTCCCAGATGGTGCCGGGCGGTGGCGCCTCGCAGCCTGCCTCGCTCAACTTGAGCAGTGCCGGCGGTTACGTGGCCATCAGCAAAGACCCCGGTATCCTGGAGGAATACCTCCGCAGCGCCGACGGCAAGCTGAAACCCCTGCGGGAAACGCCGGGAATCAGCGAAGCGGCGGGTCATGTCAACGGCACCTCCGGTGGTTTATTCACCTACGAAAACCAGCGCGAATCCATGCGCGCCTTGTTCAAGCTGATGAAAAATGACAGCGGCGCTAATCCCTACGCGCAGATGGTGCCGCCGAATTTCCGCGACTGGGTGGATTTTTCCCAGCTGCCGGACTATGACACCGTCGCCAAATACTTTTATCTCTCCGTGATGGGTGGCAACGCCGGCGCCGATGGGCTGACGCTTAAAGTCTTCACGCCCCGCCCGCCGCAATTGAACTGAAAAGCGACCCGGATAAAGTATCAACCGTGGCGTTGCCTTGCCGGCGCCACGGTTCTTCTTTTCCGTGATTCCCCTGAATTGCCGGCGGAAGCGGTTCGGCGGTTCCGGATTCGGGATTAAATTCCCTTTACTGGCGGAACCGGAAAGGTATCCTCATAAGTCTTGTTTGCACTGCAAACACACCTTTTATGGCCAAACTCACTGTTCGAGACCTTGATGTGCGCGGTAAACGCGTTTTTCTGCGCGTGGATTACAACGTTCCGCTGGAGGAAAAAGACGGAAAAATGGTCATCACCGATGCCACCCGCATCATCGAGACACTGCCGACGCTGAAGCTTTTGATCGAAAATGGCGGACGCCTCATTTTGACCGCCCACCTCGGCCGGCCCAAGGGTAAGCGCGAGCCAAGTATGTCGCTCCTGCCCGTCGCCGTGAAACTTTCCGAACTGCTCGGCAAGCCGGTCGCTTTCGTGGATGAATGTGTCGGCACTAAAGTCGAACAGGTCGTGGCCACGATGATCGATGGCAGCGTGACGTTGCTCGAAAACGTCCGGTACCACAGCGAAGAGGAAGCCAACGATCCCGTGTTCGCCGAAAAACTGGCGAGGGTCGCGGATGTCTACGTCAACGACGCCTTCGGCGCGGCGCATCGGGCGCACGCTTCCACGGAAGGTGTTGCCCGGGTGGTCACCCAACGCGGTGGCCAGGCGGCCGCCGGCTTGCTGATGGAACGGGAATTGAAATTTCTTGGTGATGAATTGGAAAAGCCTGCGCGCCCTTTCGTTGTCATCCTCGGCGGCGCGAAAGTTTCCGACAAGATCAAGGTCATTGACCGGTTGCTCGAAAAGGCCGATACCATTCTCATCGGCGGCGCCATGGCCTACACCTTCCGCCTGGCGCAGGGTTATAAGACGGGCAAATCGCTCGTGGAGCCGGATGCGATTGAGATCGCCAAATCCGCGCTCGCCAAGGCCAAGGCGAAAAACGTGCAATTTCTCCTGCCGGTGGACGACGTCGTCGCCACGCCGGTAAAGACCGACAAGCTCGATAAGAAGGGCAAAGCCATCATCGAATGGCAGAATCCGCGCACCAGCGCCGACCTGAACTGCCCGGAGGATGCCGCCGGTCTGGACATTGGCCCCGCCACCGCCAAGGCCTATGCCGCCGTGCTGGCCGGCGCCAAAACCATTCTTTGGAACGGACCGATGGGGCTTTTTGAAAACAAGCTGTTTGCTGCCGGCACTAACGCCGTGGCGCAGGCCGTGGTGGATGCCACGCAGAATAACGGTGCCAAGAGCATCATCGGCGGCGGCGATAGCGTGAAGGCGCTCAATCAGGCGAAGCTCGGCGATAAGGTGACCTTTATGAGCACCGGCGGCGGTGCCAGCCTGGAATTTTTGGAGGGTGCGGTGCTCCCCGGTGTGGCGGTGTTGTCGGAGCGATGAGTTTATCGCAAAATCGCACTCCCCTGTGGTGAATGGATTGTAATAAAGCCTGGCGCCTTTGAACCTTGGCGTCATGGCGTTGAAAATTTTAACTATGAATAAAGAACGTAAACTGATTATTGCCGGTAACTGGAAAATGAACAAAACCGTCGCCGAGGCGCTCGCGCTCGTCAGCGACCTCAAGCGCGATCTGGCCGGCGTCAAGGAAGTGGATGTCGTCGTCTGCCCGCCGTTCACGGCATTGAGCGAGGTGTCCAAGGCTGTCCTGGATTCCAGCCTCAAGCTCGGCGCGCAAAATATGAGCGAGAATAATTTCGGCGCGCACACGGGCGAAATCTGCGCCGGCATGCTCAAGGAGTTCTCCGTGCGCTACGTCATCCTCGGCCACAGCGAACGCCGCCAGTTCCAGAAGGAATCCGACGCGCTCATCGCCAAAAAGGCGGCCGCCGTCCATGCCGCAGCCCTCAAGCCGATCGTTTGCGTGGGCGAGACCCTGGCCGAACGGGAAGGCAACCTCACCGAGAAAGTTTTGGAAACGCAGGTTCGCGGCAGCCTGGCCGGCTTGACCAAGGAGCAGATGACCGAGACCGTCGTGGCCTACGAGCCCGTCTGGGCCATCGGCACCGGCAAGACCGCTACCACGCAGCAGGCGCAGGATGCCCACGCGTTCATCCGCCGGACGCTTGCCGCCATGTTTGACGCCGAGGTGGCCCGCAAGGTGCGCATCCAATACGGCGGCAGCGTCAAGCCCAACAACGCCAAGGAACTCATGAGTCAGCCGGACGTGGATGGCGCGCTCGTCGG
>CAIQEI010000071.1 GCA_903870815.1 uncultured Verrucomicrobia subdivision 3 bacterium | reverse complement strand
TCCTTTCTTGCGTCTCAGACTAACACATCAGGTGGCCCGAAAAAGTGAAGTCACGTCATGATGTTTAGTTCGGTAGTACTGGCCGGAGGGAGGGCGAAGCCCGACCGGAGGCCAGAACAACCGACGCCGCGGCCGTAAAAGCAAATTGTGCGGCCGCGCGTTTTGATTTAGGCTGGCCGGATGTTCGATTCGTTAAGCGGCAAGCTCCAGAATGCCTTCAAGAACCTGCGCGGGCTCGGAAAAATCTCCGAGGCCAACGCCAGCGACGCCTTGCGCGAGGTGCGCATGGCGCTGCTCGAAGCCGATGTGAATTTCAAGGTGGCCCGCGATTTCATCGAGCGCGTCAAAGTGAAATCGCTCGGGGCGGAAGTCATTACCAGCGTCCAGCCGGGCCAGCAGATCATCAAAATCATTTCGGACGAACTGGTCGAGTTGCTCGGCTCGGCCAATGCGGCGCTTAAGTTCGAAGGCAATCCAAGTTGTCTCATGCTGGTCGGGTTGCACGGCGCGGGCAAAACGACCTCGGCGGGCAAGCTGGCCAAGCTGCTGCTCAAACAAGGCCGCGCTCCGCTGCTCGTAGCGGCGGATGTCTACCGGCCGGCGGCGATGGACCAGCTCGAAACGCTGGGCAAACAGATTGCCGTTCCAGTCTTTCTCAAACGCGGCGAGACGGACGTTTTGAAGATCGCCCGGGAAGCGCTTGATTTTGCCAAGGCCAACCAGCGCAGCCCGGTCATTTTCGACACCGCCGGCCGTTTGCAGATTGATGAACCGCTCGTGCAGGAGCTCGTGAACCTGCGCAACCTTGTGAAGCCGTCGGAGATTCTACTCGTGCTGGATGCCGCCACCGGCCAGGAAGCCGTGAACGTCGCCACACATTTCGATTCGGCGCTGAACATCACCGGTTCCATCCTCACGAAGCTGGACGGCGATGCGCGCGGCGGCGCGGCGTTGAGCCTGAAAGCCGTCACCGGCAAGCCGATCAAATTCATGGGCGTCGGCGAGAAGCTGGACGAGTTTGAGCCGTTTCATCCGGAACGCATGACCTCGCGAATCCTGGGCATGGGCGACGTCGTCAGCCTCGTGGAACGCGCGGCCGATGCCGTCAACGAAGCCGACGCCAAGCGCATGGAGGAAAAAATGCGCAAGGGCGAGTTTTCGCTGGAGGATTTTCTGGAGCAGTTGCGGGCGATGAAGAAGCTCGGCTCGCTAGAAAGCATCATGAAGATGCTGCCCGGCGGCGGTGACGCGCTCAAACAGATGGACCTCGGCAAGCAGGAAAAGGAATTCAAGCGCATGGAAGGCATGGTCTGCGCGATGACGCTGAAAGAACGGCGCCAGCCGGTGATTCTCAATGCCAGCCGCCGTCGCCGCATCGCCGCCGGCAGCGGCGTGACGGTGACAGAGCTGAACACCATGCTGAACAAATTTTTCCAAATGCAGACGATGATGAAAAAGATGGGCAAGATGTCCAAGATGATGGGCAAAATGGGCGGTGCCATGCCGGGGATGTTCCGCAAGTAATCTCGCACGCAATTGTGCCAACCGTGCCAGAGACGACGGGTTGCTGGCACAACGGTTGTGCCAATATTTTCCAGCGCGCATCCGCTCCGGGAATGCCATTCTTCATAAATCGCTGGTTTTATTGAGTTTTTCCCCGTTGGCATCGTTGGCATTGCGCAAGCTAAGAGGAAATGGTTGGAAAAATTAACCATTTAACGAAAGGAATAAATTATGAAACTGATGACCTATCAACGTCCCTCACTGGCCTGGCCGACCTTTGGCCGGCTGGCCAACCTGCAGGATGAACTGGATCGCCTGTTGGAAGCGCCGATGACCGGCTGGGCGCCGGCGTTGGATGTACACGAAGACAAGGAAAACTTCCGCATCCGCGTGGAACTGCCCGGCATGAAGCGAGAGGACATTGAAGTCTCGCTGCAAGACGGCGCGCTCGTCATCACCGGCGAACGCCAGGCGGAAAAGATCACCGAAGGCACGGAAGTGCACCGGCAGGAGCGGTATTACGGGAAATTCTCGCGGGCGCTAACACTGCCGGCCGCGGTGGCGGGCGACAAGGTGATGGCGCAGTACAAAGACGGGATCCTGACCGTCACGTTGCCCAAGGCCGAGGAAGCGAAACCAAAGGCCATCACCGTCAGCGAATAAGCGGTCGCGAAAAGTCAAAGGCCGGAACCGGAAATCCGGTTCCGGCCTTTTGTTTACCACGGCTTAAACGTAAAGGTAGACGTATACCGAAAATGAAACCGCGGCGGCCCCGGCGGCAGCGGCAATGGACCAGAGGAAACTCCGCTTCCGCGCCGCAATCGCAAAGGTCGAGATGATCACGGCCAGTTGGGACGCCAGCATCCCGTAAAAGAATTTACCGCTGCGCCGGTGATGCTTCTCGGCGGTGTAGTTGTCCTGGCGCACCTGCAATTCGTAGATGCTCGCCACGGCCTGGTTTAGCCGCGCCTCGGTCTCGTATCGCGCCGCCGTGTAGCGCAACCGTGCGGCGGAGAAACTGCGGAAAATCATCTGGTCGCCGGACATCAAGGAATCATCCAGCTTGTCCACGGCTTTGTTAACCGGCTTGGCGGCGTTGTCAAAAGAATCGGCGGCATCCTTCGCGGCATCCAAAGCTGCCGCCAGCGCCGCCGGTTTGATTTTCACCAGCGCAGCGGTGGTTTCCGTTTCGGGCCGGGAACTTTCCACATCCGCCAAGGCCGTGCTGACGTCGGCGTCAAACTTCGCCGGCACGGCGGCGGGCAGCTCGTTCTTTGCCAGTGCGCTGGCCGTGGCGGGGTCAACGTTCGTCAGCATCCCGGCGGTCAGCGGCGTGATCTCCACGGTGGCCGCCAGCAGATCAAGCGAATTGCGCGCGGAGGCGCTACGCAGTTTTTTGGCCTGATAATAGCCCCACTGGTCGCCGGCTTTGGACTGCAGCTGTGCCGCGGCTGAGCGGTCGTATTGCGCCTTGGTCATTTCGCTGGACGCGAGGCCGGCCAGCATTGTGGCGATGACCGTCATCACGATGGGCGTTGCCCCGAGGACTTTGCCCCAGTTGGATGGCGGAAGTTCTTTTTTCAACTCGTCCGATATTTGGATTTTGGCGGCCATAGATTCTTGATAAACTCGCCCGCAAATTAACCAAAACCCTTCCCTCGCGCCAGTCTGCAAAACAGATTGCCGTGCACCGCCGGAAAATTCACCATCCGAGGGTGAACGCCATCTGGCAAACCGAACCGATCATCGCCCACACGCAAATTCTGGCGCGCAGCCTGAAGAAGTGGACCGGCCGCGAGCTTCTCGCAGGTAAATATTTGCCGGCCGAACAGGCAGAAAAGGTCTTCCACGCGCCGTTCGTCTTGGTTTCGCATGGAACGGAAGCCGATCCGGTGCTCAATTACGGCAACGCCGCCGCGCTCGCGCTCTGGGAAATGTCCTGGGCCGAACTCACCCGCACACCCTCCCGGCTGACCGCCGAAGCGCCCAACCGCGAGGAACGCGCCCGACTGCTCGCAACGGTGGCGCAACTCGGTTTCATTGACGATTATTCCGGCATCCGCATTTCCAAGACCGGACGCCGGTTCCGCATTGCGCAGGCGGCGGTGTGGAATTTGGTTTCCGTTACCGGCCAGCCTGCGGGCCAGGCTGCGATGTTTTCGCACCGGGAATATCTTTGATAATTTCAATCCGGTGCGGACGCTTATTCACTTGTGAGCGGTTGCTGGATTTGTTCAATTGAGGTTCATGACGCCCGCCAGCATCGCGCCGACCGCCGAAAAGTTTTCCCTGCGTCATCCCGCCTGGCTGGCCGCGATTTTACTCACTGCGATCATTGCCGGACTGCATGTTTTTTTCCTGCTGCACGCGGGCGGTTTCTGGCGCGACGAGGTCAACCTGATCAATCTCGCGGCCAAGCCTTCCCTGGCGGAAATGAAACAGGATTCCTTTCCGGTCCTGATGCCGTTGCTGGTCCAAAGCTGGTCAGCCCTGGGGCTGGCAACAAATGATCTGACCTTGCGATTGCTTGGAATTCTGATTGGCCTTGGTATTCCCGCCGCGCTCTGGGTGGCCGCGTGGTCGGCCCGCCGCTCGCCGCCGTTGCTGGGCCTCACACTGTTCGGCTTCAACAGCACACTCATTGTGTTCGGGGATTCGCTTCGGGCCTACGGCCTGGGCTGCCTGCTCATCATGCTCACGGCCATTGCCGCCGTAGCGCAGGTGCGGCAACCGTCTTGGCGGCGCACCGCGGTGATGGCATTGCTGGCGGCGTTGAGCGTGCAGACCCTTTATCACAACGCGATCCTCGTCGGCGCGATCTGCGTTGGTGCCGTAACCGTCTGCTGGCGGAAGAAAAACGGGCTGGCCGCCGCGCAAGTTTTCCTGGCGGGACTGGCCGCGGCCCTTTCGCTTTTGCCTTATGCCGCCGACCTGATCGCGGGACAGGAATCGGTGTCGGTCATCCGCACGGGCTTGAAATCCTGGCGCTTCTTCGCCGCCTTTCAGGATTCATTAGGGTTTCCGGTGGAACAATATATTTATCTGTGGGCGCTGTTCGCCGTGGCGCTGGTCTTTCTGGCCGGCGCAGCCCTGTTTCGTGGCCGGCAAAATTCCACCGGGCCCGGCTATGATACCGGCGATTTAAGAATCTTCGCCGGCATCACCGTTTTAGTTGCGTTCGTCGGCTACGTCCTGTTTCTCCGGTTGGCGGCCTTCCCGTCGCAATCCTGGTATCTGCTGCCGCTACTGGCGCTGGCATCGGTGGGTTTTGAAACCGGCCTGCCGGATGGGCGCGGGAATATGCGCGCGGTTATTTGGGGACTGGTCGGGGCCACCGCGATCGTCGCCATCCCTACGGCAAACCGGGATTTGCACACCCGCTTCACCAATGTGGACACCTGGGCGGCGGAACTGAAAGCCGCCGCCGCACCGGACGATTATGTGGTCATCGTTCCTTGGTTTTGCGGCATCACGTTCAACCATTATTTCCGGAGTGAAACCGCCTGGACCACATTGCCGCCGCTGGCGGATTATGCCACGCATCGTTACGACCTCGTCCAACTTCAGCTCCAAAACACCAACGCCATCCGGCCGGTGTTAAGCCGGATTGTCACGACCCTGCAGCACGGTCATTGCGTCTGGATTGTAGCCGCCATGGGCTGGATGGACATTCCCGACCCCGGGACCGCCGCGCCGGCCAGTCTGCCACCCGCGCCATTGGCCATGTCCGGCTGGTCGGAAACGCCCTACACCATGGTTTGGGTTTCACAGGTCGCCCACTTGACCGGCGATCACGCCCGCCAGTTTGAGCGCATAAAGAATCCCACCACCGGGCAGCAGATCATCGAGAACACTGAATTATTCCGCGCCGCGGGGTGGAAAAATCCGTGACGGCCGGCCGGCCTCGCAACCAACCGGAATCCGGCTCAAAATATTTTCATTTCGCCCCTTGCGCTTTCATCGGACCGGCGTAGCTTTTAGTGGGCTGACATGGATGCGGGATGCAGTGAATGAACACCGGTAAATCCCGCAGGCGATGCCAGCCCGTTTTGCTTCCCGGTTTCTAATCCGCAAACATCAGATGGACGGTGGGCCGCGTTTTCCGCGAATGAAAATTCTTTGAGGTTTGTCCGGCGAAGATTAAGCTGGCCGAAATTTGTGAGCGTCACCGAACCTAATCCGGTCGGCAAAAATCCCCCAGCACAGGAGCATAAAACCGTGTGGCTGCTTTGCCTGCTCGCCGCCATCCACGTTTTCATCTATGCGGCCGCGTTCCCGTTTTTTAACAACGTGGACGAACCGGAGCATCTTGATCTCGCGCTGAAATATTCGCAGGGCAACGTCCCCCGACGGCTGGAAATGTTTTCCGATGAATCCGTAAAATGTCTGGCGCTATACAGTGCGCCATTTTATCTGGGTACCGGGGCCAACGGACAGGAATTTTCCCTACGTGCTCAGCGGGCGGCTGGCGCTGGGCGCCCTGATCCCGTTCATGCTGCTGTTTGTCAGCGGGCTGGACCAGGTCCTGAGCCGTTTAGATCTGCGTCTCAAGTATTATATTCTGGCCGCGCTCAATCTGATGATGCTCATCGCCGAATTCGCCACGAACCACCGGGCGTTTTCCGATCGCTACAATTGGTATCACATGTGATGCCCGGCAGCGCGCCAACGGCGCATCTTTGTCGTGCGCTGACCCGGTATTTCTGATTTAATGCCCCGGCTAATGGACGACACGAATTCACTCATCGAACAGCGCAAGGCCAAGCTCAAATCGCTTGAAGCCAAGGGCATTTTCCCGTTCCAAAACAAGTTCACGCCGGACATTGGCGCCGGCGAGGCGAGGGCGAAATTTGAAAGCGGGGAACTGGCCGAACACGCGAAAGTCTCGGTCGCCGGCCGCATCACCGCGCACCGCGACATGGGCAAATCCATGTTTATTGACGTGCGCGACCAGAGCGGTCGCATCCAGATTTACGCGCAAAAAAACGCCCTCGGCGACGATCATTTCCATACGTTCACGCACCTGGATCTCGGCGATTTCGTCGGTGTCACGGGCACGCTATTCCGCACCAAGACCAATGAGCCGAGCATCAAGCTGGAAACGTTCACCATCCTCGCCAAGTCGCTGCGCCCGCCGCCGGCGAAATGGCATGGCCTCGAAGATACCGAGATCCGCTACCGCCAGCGCTACCTGGATTTGATCGCAAATCCCGACGTGAAAGACGTGATGCTCAAGCGCAGCGCGATCATCCATGAGATCCGCAATTTTTTCCACGAGCGCAAATACGTCGAGGTTGAGACGCCCGCGATGCAGGCGATTCCCGGCGGCGCGGCAGCGCAGCCATTCAAGACTTTTCACAACGCGCTCGGCTGCGAGTTTTATCTGCGCATCGCGCTGGAGCTTTACCACAAGCGCCTGCTCGTGGGCGGCATTGACAAGCTGTTTGAGATCGGGAAAAACTTCCGCAACGAAGGCCTCTCGCGCCGGCACAACCCCGAATTTACGATGCTCGAAGCCTACTGCGCGTTCGGTGATTACGCGACGATGATGGAAACCGTCGAGTCGCTCATCAAACACGTCGCCCAAAAAGTTCTCGGCACGCTCGTCATCGAAACGAAGGACGCCGAAGGCAAAGTTACCAAGACGATTGACCTCACCAACTGGCGTCGCGCAAAATATAACGATCTCGTCAGAGAAAAAGCCGGCGCAGATTGGTTTGATGTTACGCCAGCCGCCCGCCGCCAGCGCGCGCATGACCTGGGCGCGGAAATCGGCAAGGAGTTTGAAGATTTCGAAGTCACGAACGCTGTGTTCTCCAAATTGATCGAGCCGACGCTCATTCAGCCGACGTTCGTCACGCATCTGCCCAAAGAACTTGTGCCGCTCGCCAAGCTTTCGCCCGACGACCCGGCCACGGTTGAAGTTTTCGAGTGCTGCATCAACGGCCAGGAAATTTCACCCGGCTACACGGAGCAGAACGATCCCATCGCCCAGCGCGCCACACTGGAACATCAGGCCGGCGGCGAGCAGCAAAAATTGGATGAAGATTTTTTGGTCGCCCTCGAACACGGAATGCCGCCCGCCGGCGGCATTGGCATCGGCATTGACCGCCTGTGCATGATGCTCCTCGGCCAGGAAAGCATCCGCGACGTGATCCTCTTCCCGCAGTTGAAGCCGAAATGATTTTTTAACGCTTATCCACGCTAATCTTAGCTGATAAAAAATTAGCGAAGTTTAGCGGTTTTATTTTTTATGCTTACTGTTGCCGGACTTTCAAAATCATTTGGCGGACGCGAGTTGTTTGACGATGTTTCGTTGAACATCCTGTCGGGCGACCGCATTGCCATCACCGGGCCGAACGGCGCGGGCAAATCCACGCTCATCAAAATCATCCTCGGCAAGGAGGAGCCGGATGGCGGCAGCGTGTCGTTCATTCGCGGCACCCGCGTCGGCTATCTGCCGCAGGAAAGCGAACCGGCGGGCAACGAAACCGTGTTGGAAGTCGCCATTCCGCACGAGCACGAGCACGACGGCCAGTTCGTGGCGAAGGTGAAGCAGATTCTCGCGAGCCTCGGTTTCAAGCTGACGGATTACGACCGGCCGGCCAAAGAAATGTCCGGCGGCTGGATCATGCGCGCCCACCTCGCGCGGCTGCTCGCGGAGGAGCCGGATTTGTTGATGCTCGACGAACCGACGAACCATCTCGACCTCGAAACACTCATCTGGTTTCAGGATTACCTGAAATATTATCCCGGCGCGATTTTGATGATCTCGCATGACCGCGAATTTCTGAACAATCTGTGCACGCACATCGCGGAGCTGCGCGCGTCCAAGATCATGCGCTACACGGGCAATTACGATGAGTATGTGGTTCAGCGCGCGGCGATGGAGGCGACGTTGATCGCCACGGCCAAGGCGCAACAGCGCGACATCGACCGGCTGCAATTATTTGCCGACCGTTTCGGCGCGAAAGCCAGCAAGGCCTCGCAGGCGCAAAGCAAACGCAAACAGATTGAACGCATCAAGGAAGACATGGTGCAGGTGCCAGACGGCCCGGAATCCACGATGGGTTTTCGCTTTCCGCAACCACAGCGCAGCGGTCAGCGCGTCATCACGCTGGAGAAGATCAAATTTGGCTACGGCGAAAAGTTGATTTACGACGGAATTGATCTGGAAGTGGAACGCGACCAACGCATCGTGCTCGTCGGCCCGAACGGCGCGGGCAAATCCACGCTGCTCAAGCTGCTCGCGCAGGTGCTCACGCCCCAAGCGGGCGTCCACAAGCTCGGCCACAATGCCAAGTACGGTTATTTCGCTCAGCATCGCGCGGCGATGCTAAATCCCAAGCACACGGTGTTTCAGGAGGCGCTGGACACGCCGCAGCGCATCACCGAACAGGCCATCCGCACGGTGCTCGGCAGTTTTCTGTTTCGCGGCGACGACATTTACAAACCGGTGAGCGTGCTGAGCGGCGGCGAAAAGAGCCGGCTGGCGCTGGTGAAACTGCTGCTGGACCCGCCGAATCTGCTGCTGATGGACGAGCCGACGACGCATCTCGACCTCGCCAGCGTGGACGCGCTCATCGAGGCGCTGAAGCAATATCAGGGCACGCTGGTTTTCATCAGCCACGATGTGCATTTCATCCGCGCGCTGTCCACGCACGTTGTGCGCGTGGAGGCCGGCACGCTCCGGCATTTCGGCGGCGGCTACCAATATTATCTGGACAAGACGGCGCAGTCGGCGCGCTCAGCGTTGACCAGTTCCAGCTTCAGCAAAAATTTGACCGCACCAAAGCCCGTCGTGCCGCAAGCTGACCGCAAGGAGCAGAAACGGCTGGAAGCCGCCCAGCGGCAGGCGCGCTCGAATAAAAAATCGGAGATTCAGAAACGCATCACCGCGCTGGAAAAGGAAATCGCCGATCTGGAGGCGAAGGAACGCGACTACGCGGCGGAGCTGGAAAAGCCGGAGACGTATCATTCCGGCGGCCGGGCCACGCAGATCAACCGCGAACTGGTGCATGTTTCCGACCGGCTGGAAGCGGCCAATGCGGAATGGGAAAATGCGGGCGCGGAATTGGCGGCGTTCGAGGCGGAACAAGCCGCACCGTAAATCTCACATCCAGCTTTTCAGCCGCGCGCGCAAAAGGCCGCGCGCGCGGTAAAGCCTTGATTCCACGGCCTTCGGCGTCGCCTCTAAAATCGTCGCCGCCTCGGCGAGGCTGCGCTCCTCCCATTCGCACAGCACAATCGCTTCGCGCAAATCCGCCGGCAGATTCCCAACGGCGGCGCAGACGGCGGCGGCGCGTTCGCGGGCCAGGGCGGCTTCTTTGGGCGTCGGCGTGTTGGCCGGCAACGTGCTGCCAAGCGTTTGTTGCGTTTCCGCATTTTCCGCGTCGAGGGAAAGATTCGGATGCCGCGCCCGCCAGCGGAAATGGTTCCTCGCCAGGTTCGCGGCGATGGTGAACAGCCAGGTGGAAAACCTTTGTTCGGCGCGGAAGCTCTTTGCCGATTTGAAAACACGGACAAACGTTTCCTGCGCTAGATCATTGGCATCGTCCTCGTTGCCGACCATCCGGCAGAGAAAATGAAAAACTGGCGAGGCGTGGCGTTCCATCAAATCGTTCAGCGCCGCATCGTGGCCGGCCTGCAACTGTTCCATGTCCGCCCGGTCGCGGACGTCTTGATCAGTTGTTTCCATGCTCATGGCCGGCGTGGTCAGACATGAATGGTTTCATCAGCCCGTTGGTGCCGAGCGTGAGCCGTTTCATCTCGGCAAGATAGCGCTGCCCCTGCTCCGGCGGCATCACTTGACTGACGGTGAGGAAATGCTGGAGCATCTGGGCCTGGCATTGCGCCCGCAGCCCGGCAATGTCGTTTAATTTGGCCTGCGCCTCGGCGGTAAGATTGGTGCCGTTACCGAGGAGGGAATCCAGTTCGCCTTTCTTCGTGGCAATCTTCCCGCACATCTCAGCGCATTTCGGCAAATAACCTTCATGGAGTTCACGGACGCGCTTCATTTCCGTGTCGCTTAAATGAAATTCATCCTGCAGCCAGCTCAAATCATCCGCCGGCCTGGTGCAGCACATCACGGTGGCGCGCTGGGCGGTAAAATACGAACCCGCAAAAATCCCCGCGCCCAGCGCCAGCGCACCGAGGAGAATGATGAGCGAACGGTTCATGATCAGCGCAAGGCGTGCGGCGCGACGGACGCGAGGTAATTCATCTGCGCGTCGTGCCGCACCGCTTGCCGGCCTTCCAGCGTGCCGGCGAAAACCCCCGTCAGCAACAGGACGGTGGTGGCGGCCAGGGCAAAGCGCGGACGCAAAATCAAGTTCGCGAGCGCATCCAGCCACGATGCTGGTCGCTCGGGCGCTTCCGCATCTTCGATTCGCCGCCAAACATCTTGCTGAAAGCGCGGCGGGAATGCGGGTGATGGCCGCGCAGACCGGAGCAGCGACTGGAGAGGTTGATCTTGGGCATTCATGTTCATTATCAGCCGCAACGGGCCTTCTAGTTTTACCCCAATCCGTGGAAAATCCCGCATTTTTTCTTTAGAAGTTTTTTGAGGGATTTTGCCGGACCCGGTGTAAGCTGAATGTTCAACTGAAAGCAACCACGATCAACCTTTATCGAAATATGAAAAAAACTAACCTCTACCTCCTCTTGGCCGTCGGCGCGCTCGGCCTCATGGCCCTCTCCTCGAAACTCACGGCGTCGGACAGCGCGATGCCAGCCTGCGGCGGCATGGCCGGGGGCTGCTGCGGCCTGGCCGCACCCGCCTCGGCCGGGGTCAACACCAATGCCACGCCGGACTTGCTGGCAACCTGTCCCGTTTCCGGCGAAAAACTCGGCGAGATGGGCAAGCCGTATGCGTTCACTTACCAGGATCAGGAAGTGAAACTCTGCTGCAAGGGCTGCAAAAAGGATTTTGACAAGGATCCGGCCAAATACATCACCAAGATCCGCGCGGCGGACAAGAAGTAATCAGCGACCGCGCATGAAGTTTATGCCAGGCGCGCGGAGTTGTTTCCGCGCGCCATTTGGCGGGCGACCAAACCCGCCCCGTTGATTTATGAAAAGTTTTATTCCCCGGTTGGTTTTTTTTGCCGCGCTCCTGTGGCTGGCGGCGGATGGGCGCGGCGAGAGCGCCAAGACGCTTTATACCTGCGGCATGCATCCGCAGATCATCCTGGAACACCCGGGTAATTGTCCAATCTGCGGCATGAAGCTGACGCCGATCCGCAGCCCCGGGGTGGACGCCAATGCGCCCGGCTCGACCGCCATCGCCGTGGACGCGGCGACGCAGCAGAACATGAACCTGCGCACGGCGGTCATCCAGCGCGGTCCACTGCGCAAAACCATCCGCACGGTCGGGACAATTGATTACAACGAGACGGCGCTGGCCGATGTGACGACGCATTTCAAGGGCTGGATCGAAAAGTTGGATGTGGACGCCACCGGCCAACTCGTGCATCGCGGCGAGCCGCTGTTTGAAGTTCACGCGCCAGACCTTTACGAAGCGCAGGTGGAATTCCTGCAGACAGTCACCAACCGCTACAAAAATTTCAACAGTGTCATTCTTCAGCGGGCGGCAGCCATCCGAAACCTGAAAAACTTCGATGTGTCGGACGAGCAGATCGCGCAGATTGAGAGCAATCGCACGGTGCTCAAAACCGTGACCGTGCCCGCGCCGATCTCCGGCTTCGTCATCGAAAAAGGCGCCGTGCAGGGTCAGATGGTGGACGCGGGCATCAAACTGTACCGCATTGCCGACCTCGGCATCGTGTGGGTAATCGCGCAGGTCTACGAGCAGGATTTACCCTTTATACGACTCGGCCAGGAGGCATTGGTAAAAGTCAGGTCCATGCCGGACCGTGAATTTCGCGGGCGCGTGACCTTTATTTACCCAACCGTGGACGAGAAGACGCGGACGGCGCGCGTGCGGCTGGAGTTTGAAAATCCGGGCTACTATTTGAAACCCGGGATGTTTGTCTCCGCCCAGATCCAGGCGGAATTGGAGGCCTCGGCGGTGCTGGTGCCGGACGAGGCGGTGCTCCGCAGCGGCGCGCGGAACACGGTGTTTGTGGCGCTGGCCGGCGGCAAGTTCGAGGCGCGCGACGTGACCTTGGGCGTGGAGGCGGAAAACGCCATGAACCAGGTTATCAGCGGCTTAAACGCGGGCGAACGCGTCGTGACTTCGGGACAATTCCTGCTGGATTCGGAAAGCCAGTTGCGCGAGGCAATTGAAAAAATGAAAGGCGTTGAATCGTTAAATCGTGAAATGGTTAAATCGGAAACCAACTCAACGATTCAACCATTCAACGAATCAACGAATTACGAAACGACTGTTTACGTCTGCCCCATGCCGGAGCATGTAGCGATTATTTATGATCATGCGGGCAATTGTCCGATCTGCGGCATGGCGTTGGTGCCGGTCACGCCATCGGCGCTGAAAAAAATCCAGCCGGGCGGCAAAGTACTCTACTACACCTGCCCGATGCCGGAACACGCGAGTGTCCACGAAAAGAAGCCAGGCAAATGTCCGCTGTGCGCGATGACGCTGATTCCCGTAATGGCTCCGCCGGAAACGCCGACAAATTCCGTCGCGAAGCCGGAAGCCAAAACGCTTTACACCTGCCCAATGCACCCAGAGGTTATTTCGGATCAACCGGGCAAATGCCCGAAATGCGAAATGGATCTGGTACCGCTTGAAAAATGACCAAGTCCTAATGACTAATGAATTACCAATGACGAATGTCGGCATCGCCGTTTATGCGCAAGCGGCCGTTAATTGTCGTTCGGGCTTCGGTATACTTTCGTCATTAGGATTTAAGAATTAGTCATTCCAGCTTTATGCTGCAACGCATCATCGATTTTTCGCTGCGGAACAAGTTCTTCGTGCTCCTCGGCACTATTGCACTGGGATTCGGCGGCGTTTATGCGGCGCGGCACATTCCGCTGGATGCGATTCCCGATCTCTCGGACACACAGGTGATCATCTACACGCCGTGGGAAGGCCAGGCACCGAACATTGTTGAGGACCAGGTCACCTATCCGATCACGACCAAAATGCTTTCCGTGCCGAAGGCCAAGGTCGTGCGCGGCTATTCCTTTTATGGCTTCTCGTTCGTCTACGTGATTTTTGAGGACGGCACGGATCCCTATTGGGCGCGGAGCCGGGTGCTGGAGTATTTGAGCAGTATTGGCGGCCAGTTGCCGAAAGGCGTCACGCCGTCGCTGGGCCCGGACGCCACCGGCGTGGGCTGGGCGTTCATGTATTCGCTTAACTCGACGAACCGCGATCTCGCCGAACTGCGCTCCATCCAGGACTGGTATTTGAAATATCAGCTCACGGCGGTGCCGGGCGTGTCGGAAGTCGCGTCAGTCGGCGGCTTCGTGAAACAATATCAGGTCACGGTGGATCCAACGAAACTGCGCGCCTACAACCTCGCGTTGAAGGACGTAAGCACGGCCATCGAACGCAGCAACGGCGAGGTAGGCGGCCGTTCGCTGGAGCTGGCGGAACGCGAATTCATCCTGCGCGTCAAAGGCTACGTCACCAGCCTTGACGATTTGAAAAAAATCGCCGTTGGCATCGGCGACAAAGGCGTGCCGATTTTGCTGCGCGACGTGGCAACCATCCAATTCGGCCCCGACATGCGGCGAGGAATCGCCGAGGCAAACGGCCAGGGCGAAACCGTCGGCGGCATCGTCGTGGTGCGCTACGGCGCGAATGCCCATCAGGTGATTTCGGATGTGAAGGCACGGCTGGCGACGGCGATGAAGGCGTTGCCGGATGACGTGAAAGTGACGGTAAACTACGACCGCACCGAGCTGATAGACCGCGCCGTCAAGACGCTCCAAGACAAGCTGATTGAGGAAAGCGTCGTTGTGGCGCTCGTGTGTCTGGCGTTTCTGCTGCATCTGCGGAGCGCGCTGGTGGCGATCATCATTCTCCCGGTCGCGGTGCTGATTGCGCTGCTGGTGATGTTCGGTCAGGGCATCAGCTCCAACATCATGTCGCTCGGCGGCATCGCCATCGCCATTGGCGCGATGGTGGACGCGGTCATCATCATGATTGAGAACGCGCACAAGCATCTCGAACGCGACCAGGGCAAAAAGCCGCATTGGGAAATCATCCGGGACGCGGCGGTGGAGGTCGGACCGACGCTGTTTTATTCGCTACTCGTCATCACCGTCTCGTTTTTGCCGGTGTTCACGTTGCAGGAGCAGGAAGGCCGGCTATTCAAGCCGCTGGCCTTCACCAAAACCTATTCCATGGCCGCCGCCGCGCTGTTGTCGATAACGCTGGCACCGGTGCTGATGGGCTGGTTCATCCGGGGAAGAATTCCGCGCGAAGAAAAAAACCCGCTCAACCGCCTGCTCATCTGGATTTACCACCCGGTTCTGGATTTCGTCATCAAGCGGCGCTGGGCGGTGATCATCAGTGCGGGCGTGATTGTTGTGTGGGTGTTTCTGCCGTGGAATTGGATCGTCGAACGAACATTGCCCGAAGGCAAGATGCGCGACGCGGCGTTTAGTGCAGGGAAATTATTCCCGTATCAAAACATCGGCTCCGAGTTCATGCCGCCGCTTTACGAGGGCGATTTGCTTTACATGCCGACGACATTTCCCGGCATCTCGCCAACGAAGGCGCGCGAAATCCTGCAAGTCACCGACCGGCTCATCAAATCTTTCCCCGAAGTCGCGGAAGTTTTCGGCAAAGCCGGCCGCGCCGAGACCGCCACCGATCCCGCGCCGATGGACATGATCGAGACGACGATTCGCCTCAAGCCCGAAACCGAATGGCCCGCCGTGGACATCAAGGACGACGACGGAAAGGTCATCGCTCATCGCCCGCGCACGCCGGACGAACTGACCGACGCGATGAACAACGTCGTGCAAATTCCCGGCCTGAACAACGCCTGGACCATGCCCATTCGCACGCGGATTGACATGCTCTCCACCGGCATCAAGACGCCGGTGGGCATCAAGATTGCCGGGGCGGATCTGGCCACGCTTGAGCGCATTGGCACCGAGGTCGAGGCGGTCGTCCGCAAAGTCCCCGGCACGACCAGCGTGTTCGCGGAGCGCGTGATGGGCGGACGCTTCATTGAATTTGAAATAGATCGCGAGGCCATCGCGCGCTATGGCCTGACCATTGGCGATGTGCAGGACGTTTTGTCAGTCGCGCTGGGCGGCATGGCTTTGACAACGACGGTGGAGGGATTGCAGCGCTACACCATCAATTTGCGCTATGACCGCGATTTCCGTTCCGACCTGCGGGCGTTGCGCGAGGACATCGTGGTGCCCACGCCGACGGGCGCGCAGATTCCGCTCGGCCAACTGGCGACGATAAATGTCGTGGACGGTCCCATGGGCATCAAGAGCGAAGGCGCGGTGCCGAATGCCTGGGTGTATGTGGACATCCGGGGCGTGGACATCGGGACGTATGTGCAGATGGCCATGCGCGCCGTGAATGAAGCCGTGGCGGACGGCGAAATCAAGGTGCCGGCCGGCTACAACATTTTCTGGAGCGGCCAATACGAATACATGCTGCGCGCCAAGGAACGGCTGATGATCGTCGTGCCGCTGACGCTGCTGCTCATCACGCTCATCATTTACCTGAACACGAAATCTGCCATCAAGACCGCCATTGTGATGCTCGCGGTGCCGTTCTCGCTGGTCGGCGCGTTCTGGGCGATTTATTTGTGCGGCTACAATCTGAGCGTCGCCGTCTGGGTGGGCATCATCGCGCTCGCCGGCCTTGACGCCGAAACCGGC
>CAIQEI010000070.1 GCA_903870815.1 uncultured Verrucomicrobia subdivision 3 bacterium | reverse complement strand
GTAAAGTTTTAAGAAAACAGCCGGGACCGTGGTTGCGAACGGGATCGGGATACGGCACAAGCTAAAGCTTGAACTCCAACTCGGCCCAGTTCCGGGTGAATGTTACCAGAGATTACCAAACGGGACCTGGAACCATTCAACATTCAACGCCCAACATTCAACTTCGAACCTAGAAAAGCGGAACATCAAATGAGGGTAAAAGCGATGGGGGACGGCAGGGGTCCGTTTCGAATGAGCGTCAGGGTACCTGCGGGTACCAAAAGGTACCTGTTTTTGAAAATTCAACTCGAACATCGAACAACGAACGCCGAACATCGAACTCTGACCATGAAAGGCGCGGACGGAAACGAAGGCCAACCTGAAGGTTGAACTCCAACGGGGCCGGCCGTTGCGGACGAGAGGTACACGCAACGACCGACCGGCGAACAGGAGCCGGCCGTAAATAAAATCAGATATGCCAAAGAACAGTTGCGGCGGAAAGCAAACAGCCGGACCGGCCACAGACTTGTATATAGTATATTAAAGACATATCTTGGCAACAATATATTTTTTACGAATTTCTGGCCGGGAACAAGAGGCCGAAAACTGAAATAGAACCACCGAGTCGGGAATTTAACTCCGCAACAAAAGACGGCGGGGAATTCAAGGCCATCTGCAGGCCCCGATGTTTTCGCGGTGGGGATTTCTTCGACTGGCTCGCCTCGCCGTTAAATTTTCCATCTGTCGGTAGACGAAGCCGCCGACCGGCCTTCAGCGAACGAGTGCGAAATTATTTTGCGGCTGGGCTTGGTCGCGGGTTGCAGAAATTGGGGACTCGCGGAGCTCGTCCCTGCGAAGGGAAGCGGGGCCGTTTCAAGCCAAGGCGGTTTGTTCCCGGGCGGCGGACTGCTTGAGTTCGTCCAAGGCGCGGAAACGGCTGGCGGCAAATCCCGCCTCCACGCCCAGGCGGTTGGCGGGATTGTAAAGGCCGACGAGGAGCAGGGACGGCTCCAACACGCGGCGCATATCCATGAGCAGTTCATCCGCCTTCACGCCCACGCGTACGGCGCGGACGACATAAACGCCGTCCTTGACGGGCAGCGCGAGGTAAAGCTGCTTGACCGTCTCGGGCCACGCGTCATCCACCAGCACAACTTTTTGTCCGACGTCGAACATATGGTTTTGGGAGGGCCGAGCCCAAATTGGTTTTTATGGGACTCGTGGAACTCGTCCCTCCGAGCCATGAATCAATAGGGCAGCGGAAATTTCGCGGTCAATGCGCGCACGCGGTCGCGGACCTGGTGCGCCGCGTCCAGGTTTTTGATATCCATCAGCACTTCAGCGATCATGTCGGCGATGGCAGCCATTTCCGCCTCCTTCATGCCGCGCGTGGTGCAGGCCGGGGAACCGAGCCGGATGCCGCTGGCTTGAAACGGCGAGCGCGTCTCGAAGGGGATCGTATTTTTGTTCACGGTGATGCCAGCCTCGTCCAAAGCGATCTGCGAATCCTTGCCGGTGAGGTTCTTGGCACCGACATCCACGAGCATCAGATGATTATCCGTGCCGCCGCTGACGAGCCGGTAGCCGTTGCGCTTCATGCCGGCGGCGAGGGCGGCCGCGTTTTTTACTATCTGCTGCTGATAAGCCTTGAAGCCCGGCTGCAACGCCTCGTGAAAACAGACGGCCTTACCGGCGATGACGTGTTCCAGCGGGCCTCCCTGGATGCCGGGGAAAACGATGGAATCGATTTCCTTGGCAAATTTTTCCCGGCAGAGAATCAGTCCGCCGCGCGGGCCGCGCAGGGTCTTGTGCGTGGTGGTGGTCACGAAATCCGCGTGCTCAATCGGACTCGGATGAATCCCGGCTGCGACCATGCCGGCGATGTGGGCGATGTCCGCGAGGAGATATGCGCCGACTTCGCGGGCGATTTCGCCCATGCGCTTGAAATCAATCGTGCGCGGATAGGCGCTGGCGCCGATGGTGATCATCTTCGGTTTGTGCTCGCGCGCCATGGCGGCAATTTGGTCGTAATCAATCCGCTCGTCGTCCTTGCGGACGCCGTAGTGGACGATCTCGAAGAATTTGCCGGAGAAATTGGCCTTGTTCCCGTGCGTTAGATGGCCGCCGTGGCTGAGGTCCATGGTCAGCATCTTGTCGCCGGGCTTCAGGAATGCGAAATAGACCGCCATGTTCGCACCGGAGCCGGAGTGCGGCTGGACGTTGGCGTGTTCCGCGCCGAACAGTTTCCGGGCGCGATCAATCGCCAGCTGCTCGACCACATCGATGTACTCGCAGCCGCCGTACCAGCGCTTTTTCGGATAACCCTCGGCGTATTTGTTGGTCAGCACCGAACCCTGCGCCTCCATGACGGCCGGGCTGGTGAAATTTTCCGACGCGATCAGCTCGATATTTTCCTGCTGGCGTTTGCGCTCGTGTTCAATCGCGGTGCCGATTTCGGGATCAACATTAGCCAGG
>CAIQEI010000069.1 GCA_903870815.1 uncultured Verrucomicrobia subdivision 3 bacterium | reverse complement strand
CGGATGCGGCTCCGGCATCTCGTGCTTTTTGCCCACGGCATTGCGGACAGCCGAGATTGAAAAAAAACGAATCGCGTCCCAAAAATCGGCGGACAGCTCGCTGGCGATGAAGCCGGTGTCCAGCTGGCTCATCGCGGCTTGAATGGCGTTCAGTTTGCCGTGACCACCGTTCGCCCACTTTTTCCGACCGACGAAATAATTCACCAGGCCTTCACGATTTTTTGCGATGCCGTTCCAGGCCAAACCACATTGGGCAAAGGCCCCTTCCAAATCGGCCGTCACCCGCGCCAGCGGCCGGGCCGGCGCGGCGGGAATTAATTTCAGCTCTGGATAGGTGAGAAATCGCTTGAGCAATGCGGCGAAGGCATCCGGCGTGAGTTGCTGTTGCAGCATGATGCTCGCCCGCAGCGCACCGCCCGTATGCACCTGCCGGCGAAAATAATCCGCCGCGATTTCGCGGATGAGACTGTCTTGATCGGTGACAAGCTCGACATTGAACAGGCTGCCGCTTTCAAAAGCGCTGTCCTGCAACGTCCGCTGGCAGAAACCGTGGATGGTGGAAATGGAGATGAGATCAAAAACCTCCAGCGCGTTGCGCAGTGAGGTGATGGCGGCTTCACGGCGTGCGGGCGGGCGGGCGACCAACTCGACTAATAACTTGTCGTCCGTCGGCCCGCCTTCCAGTGCGAGCAGCGCCTCCGCGAGTCGCCGGCGGATGCGATCGCGCAGTTCGGCGGTGGCCGCCTCGGTGAAGGTGACGACCAGAAGGTCGGTGGCGGAGATTACTTCCTCGACCAGCAGGCGCAGACATAGGCCTGCCAGCGCAAACGTCTTGCCCGTGCCCGCGCTGGCTTCCAGCCGGGTGACACCCAAAGTGAGCGGCGTGTTTACCAGATCGAAGGTCATGGCGCCGGCTCCTCCGTTTGGTGCGCCAGTAATGGCGTCACAATTCGCCGAGCCAAGTCTTCAAATTCTTCATCCAGCGGATTGGCCGCGTTGCGGAAACAGAGGTCGAAATACGGATTGCGCGATTCGCCTTTTGCAAAGTCGCCGTCCTCATCGCCTTCCCATTCCTGCGCTGCCCGCTCGGCCGGTGATTTTTTCCCGGTCGGGCCGGCAAAGGCAAAACTGCTGGACGGGAAAAACGCCAGCGGCTTCGTGAGGCCGAGAAAATACAGCTCCAACAATTCCTTTAGGCGTTTTTCCGCAGCCGTGACCTTGCTAAAGCTCCACATCCCGTCTTCGGCGATGAGCCAGCTCGAGCCGGCGTCCGGCCAGCCGGTGAGTTGCAGCGCCAGATGCTCGATCCACAACCGCAATTGCGCTGACGGACTGACCTTCGCCGCGCGGCCATGGACGAGGCCCACGCGGCGAAACATCGGTAGTTCGCCTTCCAGCCGGAATTCGCCGACCCGCAATAACACCGGACGACGGATGATCTCCGCGTTTCCAATCCTCTGCCGGAGCCGCCCGATGAGCGGCTGCGTCTTTACGAATAAATTGTTTGCCTCCAAAAGGCCCGTCGGGCCGGGCGGCAACCGGCCGTTGCCTTGCCATAGGGACACAAGCTTTTCCGGCGGACGCCGGTCCATAACGGCTTCCATGATTTCCTGTTTGAAATTATAAGCGTCCAAGCCGTCCAGGGAAAACGGCTCTTCGTCCGACACGAACTCATCCTCTTCCGGCAAACGGAATTCCAGCCGGCGACGGACAAAAAACTTCGCGGGATTCAGGAAAAATGACTGCAGGTCCTTCAGCAAAACCGTTTTCCAATCGGCGTCCGGAGAACCAAGCGGCTGAACCAGAAACGGCTGCGCCGAACCACGCCACGTCCGGTCGGCAAGGTGCCGGCTGATTTCCGCATCCGCCGGCGAATAGCTGAACATGAGAGGATTATTGGTTTTGCCTGATTGAAAATACGCCGGATTAAAACCGTGCAGCCGGTGCCGGGTGACGAGCAGCTCACGGATCAGCGGCGTTGCCTGCGGCTGCGCTTTCGGGTCGGGAGTCGTGCCCGCCAGCCGGAAACGCGAGCCGAGATAATCGAGCAATTCACTTACGACGACCGACGGCGACCGCGGGCTGTTGTCGCTGACTGACTGGCCGACGTAGCTGAGGTAGAACCGGTCGCGGGCGGCGAGCAGCATTTCCAAAAAAAGATAACGGTCATCGTCGCGGCGCAAGGCGTCGCCGGT
>CAIQEI010000068.1 GCA_903870815.1 uncultured Verrucomicrobia subdivision 3 bacterium | reverse complement strand
AGTTCCACCGTCCGCCCGTCTGCGATCATTTGACCGTGATCCAGAATGATGGTCCGCCCGCACAGTTCCACCGCCAGTTCCAAATCATGCGTGGCAATCAACTTCGTCGCGGGCAGCGTCCGGAGCATCGCCTTGAACTCGCGCCGTCCGCGCGGGTCGAGATCGCTCGTCGGCTCGTCCAGCACGAGCACCGCGGGTTCGCATGCTAGCACGCCGGCCAGGCAAGCGCGCCGTTTTTCGCCGTGGCTCAAATGGTACGTATGGCGGCCTTCGAACCCGGCCAGTCCGACTTGCGCCAGGGATTTTTTCACGCGGGCTGCTATCTCGGATTCGCCCAGGCCAAGCTGTTGCGGGCCGAACGCCACGTCCTCCGCCACGGTCGGGCAGAACAGCTGGTCATCCGGATCCTGGAACACCAGCCCCACCTGCCGCCGGATTTGTTCCAGGTTCTTGGGCCCGACCGGCTCGCCAAAAACTTTCACCGCGCCATCGCCGGAAAGTGTCTCCGGCAGCAAGCCGTTCAAATGCAGCAGCAGGGTGGATTTGCCGGAACCGTTCGGGCCCAGCAGCGCGATGCACTCGCCCGGCAGCACGCGGAAGCTGATGCCGCACAGCGCTTCCGTGCCGTCGCGGTAGCGGTATTTTAGATCGGTGATTTCAATCGCGTTCATGTCATTTCCAGCCGCGGGCGCACATGGCATTATAAATCCGTTCCGCCCGTTCCGAGGCCCGCACAAACAGTTGCCCGACCACCGACGCCAGCGCCAGCCATTGCCAGCGCCGCCCGCGCGTGAACGTCCGGCTCGCGCGGGCGCGGCGCATCCGCTCCGCCTCGTCCGCCAGCACAAACAGATACCGGTGCATCAGCGTCAGCGTGGTGACGAACAGCCACGGCACCCGCAGCCGTTGCAGCACGCGCAACAATTCCGTGAACGGCGTCGTGTTCGAGAGTAGCAGGGTCGTGAGCAGGCAAAGATTCGCCTTGAGCATCACCACCGCAAAAATCCTGCCGCCGCCCGGCTGAAACCACATCAGGCCCGCGACGCCCACCACCAGCGGTTCCAGCAGCAGCAGCCGTTTTGCCAAATGCCGGAGGGGAATCCTGCTGACCACCAGCAGGCTGATGACGACGGCAGCCACCACCGATAATCCCGTCAACGCCGTGCGCGGCAGCAGCACGACCGTCAAAATCAAGACCATCGTCCCGGCCAGTTTCCCGCCGGCCGGCAAATGCTCCAACGGGCCATGCTGGTGGCCGTGCCCGGCGTCGGGTGAATGCAAAAAATGTCCGCCCATGATCTGTGACGATAATCAGGATGTTGCCGCTGCTGATAATACTATTTTATTTGACCGTAACACTGGTGTTATTACACTAGTTTCTATTCGTAACACTTTAAGCGAAGCCGTGGTTGCGGCAAGAAATTATGCACATACCCGACGGTTTTCTCGACGCCCGGACGCTCGCCCTCACCGGCGCGCTGTCGGTGGGCGGCTTGGCCGTTGCCGCCCGTCAGGTCAACCGCACGCTGCCGCGCAACAAAATCCCGCTGATGGGGCTCGGCGCGGCCTTCGTTTTTGCGGCCCAGATGGTCAATTTTCCCGTGGCCGGCGGCACCTCCGGCCATCTGCTCGGCGGCGTGCTGGCGGCGGCGCTGCTCGGGCCCGGCGCGGCGGCGATGGTCATCGCCTGTGTGCTGACGGTGCAGGCGCTGCTCTTTAGCGACGGCGGCGTGCTGGCGCTCGGCGCGAACATTTTTAACATGGCTTTCATGGGCGCGGTGGTCGGCTATGCGATTTATCGTACCGTGAGAAAATTTCTTCCCGGCCTGCGCGGACGCATCACCGCCGTATTCTTCGCGGCGTGGCTTTCAACCGTCCTGGCGTCGGTGGCGTGCGCCGGGGAATTGGCCTGGTCCGGCACGCTGCCACCCGGCGTGGTTTTTCCGGCGATGATCAGCGTCCATATGCTGATCGGCGTGGGAGAAGGAATCATCACCTCGCTGGTGATCCTGGCGATTGCGCGCACGCGACCGGATTTGCTTGATGCGGAAAACGTCCCGGCCACGCGCGGCGCGGGACTGGAATTTCTCGCGTTCGGCCTCGTCATTACGCTGGGACTGGCCATCTTCGTTTCGCCCTATGCCTGCGCGTGGCCGGATGGATTGGATAAAGTGGCTGAGAAATTCGGTTTTGCCAGCCACGCCGCCACGTTGATCAAGACGTGGATCCCCGATTACAAAATGCCCGGCATCAGCTCGACGGGTATCGCCACAGCGATAGCTGGGGCCATCGGCACGTTGATCATGTTCGGTCTCGCCTGCCTCATTGGCCGTTTGCTCGTCCGGAATAAATCCGGGACCGATGACCTTGAATGATTCGCTTATGAAAAAACCAACCGCCACCCGCTTCAGCGTTTCCCTGCCGCCCGCGCTGCTCGATCAACTGGACGAGATGACCGGCGAAAAGGGCTATGACAATCGCTCTTTGGCCATCGCCGACATGATCCGCGCCCAGCTTGTCGAGCACCGCCAGAAATCCGACACCGGCGAAATCGCCGGCACCATCACGCTGGTCTATGACCATCACAAGCCGCATTTGCAGGCGAGCCTCACCGACATCCAGCACGACCATCATGACGCGATTCTTTCCACCGTCCACGTCCATCTGGACCATCACAACTGCCTGGAAGTGCTCATCGTGCGGGGGAAAGCCAGCGTCATCCGCAAGATCGCCGACGAACTAATCGCCGCCAAGGGCGTGAAGCATGGCAAGCTCACCGTGACGACGACAGGGAAAGATTTGCCCTCATAAAATCGGCGGGACGAGTTGCCCCAATCCCGATTCAATCATGGCAGGCGGGTCAGCTTTTGCTCAAGCGCTCCACCGGCTTCTCGAAAAACAGCTTGTGCGCTTCTTCCAGGATGGCCGGGATGCGGTCGGCGAATGGGCTTTTTTTCAGCGCGGCGCTTAAATCAACTTCCCGCAGCTTCGCCGCATTTTCGCCGGGGAACCAATGTTCCGCCTGACCGAGCAGGTTGTAGCGCATCTTGCCCCAGGCCATCAGGTCCAGCGGCTTGGCGTAGGTCCAGAGCCGCAAAATTTCCGACACATTGATCTGACCGGGAAGGTCGTGATAATTCGGCAAACCTTCCGGCCAGCGCGCGCACCAGTCCGCGCCGAGTACTCTTTCCATTTCGGCCCGGAGCCGTTTTTCGATGGGGGCAATTGACTCCGGAATTTTGTCGTAAAAATCCAGCGCGGCGATGTGTTCATCGAAATCTGTCGGCTTGGCCGCGCCGCAGCTCAGGGTGTGGACCTCTGGCCGGTTGAGACAGTAGAGATCGTTGAACTGCATCGGGGTGAGCGGCGCGGTAAGCGCTTTGATTTTTTCACCCGGCTCCTGAAGCTTGCCGCCCTTGTCGTTTGGGCTGATGATGAACACGCCCAGATCGTGCTTGCGCGCGGCCAGCACGGCGGACCAGTTCAGGTCATTGACGAAATACCAGTGAAGGTTGACGTAATCAAATTCGCCCGTGTTCACCGCCTCCAAAATGATATCCGTGGGGGCGTGCGTGGAAAAGCCGATGAACCGGCAGCGGCCCGCTTTCTGTAGTTTACGCGCCGCTTCCAGACAGCCGCCCTTCCTCATGGACCATTCGAGCGTTTCGCGATTGTTGATGCCGTGCAGCGACAACAGGTCCACATGATCCAGCTTCAGATAATTCATCGAAGCCTCGAACGTTTTGAGGAATTCCGCCGTCGAGGCGTGCGGCGCCACCTTGGTCTGTACGATCATTTTGTCACGCGGCAGTTTCGGCAGCAGCGCGCCGAGCTGCATCTCCGACGTGCCGTAGCCGCGCGCGGTCTCAATGTGATTGATGCCGAGTTCGAGCGCGCGCTGGATGCATGCCTCCAGATTTTCCTGGTTGGCGCGGGGGATGTCCTGTGGCGGCACATCCTGCCACTTGTGCTGATAGCGCATCCCGCCGCAGGAAATCACGGGCATCTCCAATTCCGTCCGCCCAAAACGACGATATTTCATGTCGCGGAAAGTAGTCTGGGACGGCTCTACTGGCAAGCGGTGGGTGGCTGTAACGCCTCGCGGTCGCCGGGTGGTGGTGACGGGGCTGGCGCGCGCTTGCCTGTCCGCGGCTTTATTCGAAATCACATTCGATGATGCGGTGGACGAAGGGCAGCTTTGCCAGACGGGCCAGCACCTGCCGATAATCCGGCTGATGCGTGTCCCCAATGCACAGGCATTCCGCCGGCCCGGCTCCGACCCGGCCGCGGGAACCGGGCATGAACTGCACGCTGGGATCGATGGCGCGCACCTGCGCCTTGCAGTCTTCCGTGTTGGGGATGCTGAATTCATAGGCCACGGAAACTTTGCCCGCGCCGCTGCCGCGCAGACCGTTTTCATCCAGTTGCGTCAGATTTAATTCCACTTTTGGCCCGAGGTCGTCTTGGGTGGGATGGGATGAACTGGAGCACGCGGCCAGCAGCAGCAGTGCCGGGAGCAGGGCGGCGATTCGGGGCAGGCTGGTCATGGTTCGGATTGTAGTGCCGGACGCCCAAAAGTATAGGACGGAGCACGAGCCGGCGCCGGCTGATTATGCTGGCCGGCCCCGGGTGGCGCGGCTCGCGGAATTCCCGCGTGACAGCAGGTGATTCGTGAGGCATTGTGCCGCGATGACAACGACCGAGGCCACGCAACTGCTGGAGAAATTTCGCGCCGGTAAAATCCCGCGCGAAAAAGTCCTGCAGGCGTTCCAGGCTGCGCCGGTGGCCGACCTCGGTTTTGCGCAAGTGGATACGCACCGCGCGCTCCGGAAAAATTTTCCCGAAGTCATTTTTGGCGCCGGCAAGACGCCGGAACAGGTGGTCAAGATTGCCGCCAAATTGTTGGAGCAGGGGCAGCCGGTGCTCGTCACCCGCATAACCGCCGAACACGCCCGCGCGCTGAAGAAAAAATTCCAGCGCGCCATCCACCACGACCTCGCCCGCTGCGTTACGATAGAGAAAAAGCCGCTGCCGAAGCGCACCGGTTTCATTGCCGTGGTCTGCGCCGGTACCAGCGATTTACCGGTGGCCGAGGAAGCCGCCGTTACTGCCGAGATCATGGGCAACCATGTGCAGCGCATTCACGATATCGGTGTGGCCGGCCTGCACCGGATGCTCGCGCGGATGGCAACCCTGCAAGAGGCGAACGTCATTGTGGCTGTCGCCGGCATGGAAGGCGCGCTGCCGAGCGTCGTCGCTGGCCTCGTCGCCAAGCCGGTCATTGCCGTGCCGACCAGCATCGGCTACGGCGCGAGCTTCGGCGGCATTGCCGCGCTGCTTGCCATGCTCAACAGTTGCGCTAGCGGCGTGACGGTGGTGAACATAGACAACGGCTTTGGCGCGGGCTATGCGGCGAGCCAGATCAATGCTCTGGTCGGAGGGACGAGTTCCACGAGTCACTAAATTTAAATATGGGCCTCGTGGAACTCGGCCCTCTAAAAAGAAGAATGAAAATCCTTTACCTCGACATTTTCAGCGGCATCGCCGGCGACATGTTCATCGCCGCGCTGCTCGATCTCGGCGTGGACGCCGCCAAACTCGAACGCGAGTTAAAAAAGCTCAAGCTCGACGGTTGGCATCTCCACATTTCCCGCCAACAAAAATCCGCCATCGCCGGCGTGAAATTTGACGTGCACCTCGCGCATGACCACGGACATGACCATAGTCATGACCATCATCACCATGATCATCCACATAAACATGACCCTGCGCACGATCATCACCACGGTCATTCCCATGAAGTACATGAGCACGATGACCGGCGGAATTTTGCGGAGATTAGAAAGCTGATTTCACGGAGCAAGCTTTCGGCGTGGGTAAAAGAAAAATCCATCGCGGTCTTTCAGCGGATCGCCGTGGCCGAGGGGAAAATACACGGTCTGCCGGCCGACCAAGTCCACTTCCACGAAGTCGGCGCAGTCGATTCTATTATTGACATCGTTGGCGCGGCCATCGCGCTGGAAATGCTGGGCAAGCCGCGTGTGTTCGCCTCGCCGGTGGTTGAAGGCACGGGCTGGATTGACTGCGCCCACGGACGTTTTCCCGTTCCTGCGCCGGCCACGCTCGCAATTCTCGGCGCGCGAAAAATCCCTGTTTCCCAATGCGAGGAGCCGCACGAACTCGTCACGCCCACCGGCGCGGCGCTGCTCGCCGAATTTGTCGAGAGCTTCGGCGCGATGGATCATCTGGTGGCGGAAAAAATCGGTTTCGGCCTTGGCACGCGGGAAAATAAAACCCGACCAAACGTATTGCGCACGATTTTAGGAACAATTGATAAGGATCGTGTGACAAGTGTCACGAACCGGGCACCGGTCGAATTCGCGTCACCCGTCACCTGTCACCCGTCACCTTTGGACTGGGAAACCGACCGGATTGCCGTGCTGGAAACCAATCTGGACGATTGCGCCGGAGAAATTCTTGGCGCGTTTGTCGAGACCGCGCTGGCCGCCGGCGCGTTGGATGTGTTTCATACGCCTATCCAGATGAAGAAAAATCGTCCGGGCGTTTTGCTCACCATTTTGTGCGCGGAAGTCGAGGCGGACAAATTCAGTGAAATGATTCTGCGCGAAACGACGGCCTTTGGCGTGCGCAAAACCATGGCCGAACGCCGCAAGCTGCGCCGCGAGTTTGCCGAGGTCAAGACGGCGTATGGCAAAGTAACCGTGAAAATTGGCAAGCTTGGTGGTAAAGTGGTTCAGGCCGCGCCGGAATTTGAATCGGCCAGGAAACTGTCGGCCAAAGTCGGGGTGCCGCTGAAAAAAATATTTGAGGCTGCTGTGAAAAGTGCGAAGGCATAGTGGCCCCGGCGTCCCGCCGGTGTGTTTCAGGTTGGAGTTCAAGCTTCAGCTTGCGGGGAACAGGCTAAAGCCTGAACTCCAACGATGATGCCTCAAAAAAAATTGAAAAGATGAGCGAAGCCAACCACAAGCTGGAAAAATTGCGGGCGTTACTAAAAAGCTACGGCTCGTGCCTCGTCGCGTATTCCGGCGGCGTGGACTCGGTTTTTCTCGCCCGCGTGGCGCATGAGGTTTTGGGCGCGCGCGCGCTGGCGGCCATTGCGGATTCGCCGAGTTTGCCGCGCCGCGAACTCGCGGAGGCGCTGGATCTGGCCGCTCAATTCGCCTTTCCCGTCCGGGTTCTCCGGACTCAGGAATTTGCCAACGAGAACTACACGGCGAATCCGGCGAACCGCTGCTATTTCTGCAAGCACGAGCTGTTCGAGGAATTGACGCCGCTGGCGAAGGCGGAAAACTTTGCGGTGATCGCCTACGGCGAAAACGCCAGCGACAGCGGCGATTTCCGTCCGGGCGCGCAGGCGGCGGCGGAATTCCAGGTGCGCGCCCCGCTCAAGGAAGCGGGTTTGACCAAGACGGAAATCCGCGAATTGTCCGCGCAGCTTGGCCTGCCGACGGCGGACAAGCCGCAGATGGCGTGCCTGAGTTCGCGCGTGCCCTACGGCGAAACGGTGACGCCGGAAAAACTGCGGATGATTGAGCAGGCGGAATATGTGTTGCGCGACCTTGGCTTCCACGACGTCCGCGTGCGGCATCATGAAATGCGGAACGCGGAATTCGGAATTCGGAATGAATTCACCGCCAACTCCGCACTCCGCACTCCGCACTCCGCATTGGCGCTCGCCCGCATCGAACTGGCCCCGGAGGAAATCCCCGCGCTGCTGGCCAATGGGAAACTGGGGGTGGTGGCGGATGAATTAAAGAAAATCGGCTACGCGCACGTCACCCTGGATTTGCAGGGCTACCGCCGCGGCAGTACCAACGAAGTTCTGGGCAAAAAGTAGATTTTCGGAGGGACGAGCTCTGCGAGTCCCAAACTTCAAAATTCAGGGACACGTGGAACTCACTCGTGTCCAGCTAACTTAACCTGCATCCATGTTTGAGGTCTGATTTCATAGCGGATTTTGGCTGGAGCGGGTGTTATCGACATGGCGATCAGAGGGTGTTTTCCAACGCTGGGTCTTCGCTCAATTGGTGGTCACAAACTGTTCGGATTCACGCATGCTGGGATGATGCAAGCCCCCTCCAGCATCTTTTCACAAATCACCTCGGTTTTGTATCCCGCTGAGTTCGCGCGTTGTGCCGCCCAGTTTCCCAACCGGCGACCACCGCGTGGATTGACCGCCTATGATCACTTTTTGGCGCTTTGTTTCGGCCAGCTGACCTATCGCGAAAGTCTCCGCGATGTCGTCGTCTGTCTCCAGGCCAAACGGCCCTTGTGCTATCATTTGGGTTTCCGCGGTCAGCTTTCACGCACCAATCTGGCCTATGCCAACCGTCATCGCGACTGGCGCCTGTTTCAGGCCGTCGCCCAAATCTTGATGCGGCGGGCGGCGCGGCTTTACCAAGCGGACCCGGCCGATCCCGACTGGCCCAAAGTGGTCTTCGCCCTGGACGCCTCCATCATTTCGCTGAGCCTTAAACTGTTCCCTTTGGGTTTCTATGCCCGCTCCAGGCAGGCCGCCGTAAAATTGCATTTAATGCTGTCTTTGCAGGGAAATCTGCCAGCGTGGGCGGCCATCACCGGAGCCCATTTCCAAGACATGCAAATCCTCGACCGGATACCCGTCATTGTGGGCGCCTATTATGTGATGGACCGGGGGTATCTGGATTTCGTCCGCCTCTTCAGACTGCATCAGGCCGGCGGCCTCTTCGTGGTGCGCAACAAATGCCATGTAAAATTCCGGGTGCTCGCCGCCCGTCCCGTCGCCAAGTCCACGGGCCTGCGTTGCGATCAAACCATCCGGTTGACCAGCGATTGGTCCGTCGAGTCCTACCCGCAACCGCTCCGGCGCATCCGGGCGTATGATCCCGAAAACAAAGTCCGGCTGGTTTTGCTGACCAATCAATTCGATCTGCCAGCCCTGGTGATCGCCGAACTCTATCGCAAACGCTGGCAGGTGGAATTGTTTTTCAAGTGGATCAAACAACATCTGCGCATTCGTGGTTTCTATGGCCGGAGTGAAAACGCGGTTCGCTGCCAGGTATGGTCGGCCATTTGTGCTTATCTGCTGGTCGCCATCGTCAAAAAGCAACGGCAAATCCCCAAAACTTTGAACGAAATGTTGCAGATTGTAAGCGTGAATATTTTTGAGCAAATACCTTTGGAAGAACTGTTTGCCATGCAATCGGAAGTCTTAACCCCGAAAGTTGACAAAGACCATTCCCAAAACCTCCTCGCGCTCAATGATTAATAGCTGGACACTAATGCGTGGAACTCGTCCCTCCGTATCAAGAAATCGGCGACGCGGGCTTTTCCTGCAAGTGGCGAAGCTGGTTTTCCAATTGCGTAACGCGGCTGTTGAGTCGCTCCAGAATCTTTCGCGTTTCGGCGGGGACGGCCACGCAATCCTCGCAATGGTGTCGCGTGGCGGCGCTGCCTTTGACGGGGTATTCAAATTTCTTGCCGCAGGCGCGGCAGGTGCGCGGACGTTCTCCAGAGGGCATGTTATTTCAAAAGATGTTTAGCGCTGCCGTTTTTCGAGTTCATTGACGGCACTGGTCACGCCGCCATCCATCAATAGGCGGCGGTCGCGCGACCGGGTTTCGCCGATGGCTGTAACGCGGATGGCGGCCTCGTCGGTCACGGGGCATTCGTGCTCGCAGATGCCGCAGCCAATGCACAGCGCGGGATCCATGTAAGGGCGGCGCAGCGTGATGGGATTGCCGTCGCGCTTGATGATCGTGACTTCGCGCGAGAATATGGCCTTGGGCGACACGGGGCAGACTTCCTCGCAGACCACGCACGGTGTTTCCATGGCCCACGGTAAACAGCGGCCCTGGTCAAAAAAAGCGGTGCCGAGTTTGATCGGCCCTTCTTTGGCAAATGGGCCGGTGCCGGTCTTTTCCTCGATCGTAACGCGCTGGATGGCACCGGTCGGGCAAACCTCGCCGCACAGTGTGCAGTTCACCTCGCAGAAGCCGATCTTCATGTTTAGGATCGGCGTCCAGATGCCTTCCAGGCCGGATTCCATCAGCGCTGGTTGCAGGACATTGGTCGGGCAGACGCGGATGCACTGGTCGCATTTGATGCAGCGGTCGAGAAAATCCTTTTCCTCCACGGAGCCGGGCGGGCGGATGACTTTCTTGTCGTAGTTGCGGTCGCTCGCGCCGGACGTGCGGCCGAACGCGTAGAAGCCGAGCCCGATCAACGTGCCCAGAAACGCCCGGCGTCCCGGCACAACCGGCGCGGTGACTTCGCGCTTGAGCGGCGGCATGAACTTGAATGAGAGTGCATCTTCCGGGCAGTCCTCGATGCAGTTAAAGCAGACGAAAAATTCGCTTTTGCGGAGCTGCGTCTGCGGGTCGGAGGCGCCTTCGCAGCCTTTCAGGCAAAGGTCGCAGTCCACGCATTTCGTGGTATCGCGGTCAATGCGCCAGAGCGCCACCGAGGATAGCGTGCCCAGAAACGCACCGAGCGGACATAGCACGCGGCAGAAAAAACGCGGGATGATCACGTTCATGCCGACGAGGAATAACAGCAGAAAACCAATGACCCACGCGCCGACGTGAAAGTATTGCCGGACGTAAATGCTCGACGGAATGAACAAGTTGATGAGCGGCAGAATGACCGTGCTCATCGAGCGGTGGAACAGGCAGATGGGATCGAGCCAGCCGATTTGCAGCGTGCCGCCGATGGCCGCCGCGATCATCGCGATGAGGATGACATATTTCAGCGAATACAGTTTTTTGTAGCGGTTGGATTCGATGCGCTCGCGTTCCTCGGCGCGGCTTTTGCCCAGCAGCCAGCCGGTGAAGTGATGCAGAATGCCATAGGGACAAATCCAGTTGCAGAAAATCCGGCCGAACAACAGCGTCGGCAAGATCAGCAGCAGGCTCCACATCAGCCCCATGTAGACCGTGTGCGTGGTGATGGCCGTGGCGAAGGCGACCAGCGGATCCAGTTCGAGGAACAGCGAGACCGGATAGCCCTTGAGATAGCGCAGGTCCGTGACGAAAACAAAAAACAAAAACAGCGTGAAGAAGAAAACCTGCGCGACGCGGCGGACGTTGCGGAGCTTGAGCAAGTCTTGCGGATTGAATTTTAACTTCACGCCTGCACTTCTTTGTAGAGGGTGTCCTTCCAGTTGATGCTTCCCAGCCCGCGATCTTGCGCCTTGTGGAGGTAAGTCAGTTCCGCGATGTCACGTTCCAGCAAGTTGGAGTACCCGTAGCTGTCCACGGCGATCATGTCCGTCCCGGCGACGATGGTGTTCATCGTCTTCACGTCGGAGAGACGGCCGCCGGTCGGGCCGTTGCTCATCAGCACGTTCAGGCCGTCGAGAATGACCAGCGTCGGTTTCATCATCAGCGCAAAATCCGAGACGATGCTGTGGATGTGCTGGTGAAACTGGTTGCGCCGGCCGCCCAGCAGCCCATACCAGTTTTTCGTGGTCATCGAGGCATGGCAAAGGTTGTGGTCCTTGCATGGCGCCAGGCCGATGACCTTCGTCGCGTGTTTGAATGGCGTGTTGAAGAACGTCCATTCCTTCAGGATCTCGCCCTCGAGCGAAAGCGGCGCAAAGGAGCCGGTTTCGGGATACATCAAATCCAGGTTCATTTCCGACGCCACGGCGGTCAGGCCGCTCTTGAGGAAGCAGCCGGTGGGCGAATTGATGGGATTGTCGGCGATGATGACTTTGCGGGCGCCGGCCTCGAAGCATAATTTAGCCACCGCCCGAAGCGCGTCGGGATGCGTCGTCGCGGCGAGCGCCGGCGGACGGTCAAACGCGACGTTCGGCTTGATCATCACCACGTCGCCGTTTTGGATGAATCGCTCCATGCCGCCAAGCGCGGCCATCGCCGCGCGGATGGTTTTTTCATGTTCCGTGCCGTGCGCAATCGCCAGCGACGGCAATAATTTGCTGATTTCCGGCGCATAGCTGCGAAGTTGCAGGCCTTTTACCTTTTCAAAACCGGGAACAAAATGTTTTGGCTGCCAAAGCCTGCGGGCCGCGAGGCCGGAACCGGCGATGAGCGCGCTGGTGATGCCGAGGCGCACCAGAAATTCGCGCCGGCTGACGGATTCCTCCGGCAACGGCGACGAATTGTTTTTGTTCGCTGAGTTCATTTTAACCCTTAGCTAATCTATTCACTTAATTTCACCGCGCAAATATTTTTCCACGAACGCCTGGGCGTTGGTTTCGTCCGTGGCGTCGTACACGCCGCCGAGGTCAGCCTCGCGCTGGTACACCACCTTCCATTTGCCGAACACCTTCGCGCGGAAAAGCCGGCCGCCGTTCACATCCGGCAAATTTTCCACCGCGCCGAATTTGCCGCAAAAATCCTGGAACGATTTCCAGGCCTTCGCCGCGTCGTCCGGCGCCGCCACCATGATGAAAAACGGCAGCTCCGCGCCACCGAAATTATATTTCGCCTGAAACACGTCCTTGAACGCCGCCTGGCCCTGCGCGTTTTCCGGCACATACGACACGCTGTCGGCAATCAGGCCGGCGGCGGGCAGCTGGCGGCGGCCGGCCAGGCCGCGGTCGTCCGCCGGCAGTTCTTTCGCGCGGTTTTGCGCGATGGCCTTGGCCAAGGTGAGCGTCACCGCTTTTTGATCCGACGCGATGATCTGCACATAGACGGTTCCCTGCCGGAAAAAGTAACCCATTTCGCCGGAATAGCCATCGGGCGCAAAATCCAGCGGCCGGCCTTTTGGATCCCGTTCCATGGCGAACATCCCGAACGCGTCCACCGGCGAATCGAATCGGTATTCGTAAACGTCCACGTAGCTGCCCGCCGCGGCCAGGATGTTGAACGAACGGCAGCGGAGCTGCACCACATTGAAGCTCTGGTACGCCGGGGCGCGGCCGTCGATTTTTTCGTAGAGATTGTCCGCGGTGTAAAATTCCGTGTCGGACATCGGCTTGATGCCGTCGAGGGTGATATCCATCGGCTCGCCTTTGACCGCCGGTGTGGGCGTGGCCGGAGCGGGTTCCTCGCCGCCTTCCGCCGGAGCTCCGGCCGCCGCCGCCGGGCCCGCGGGCGCGGTGCCGGCCTTGCCTTCGACGGCGGCGGCGGTGGACTTCAGTGAGTCAGGGCGGACGGCGAACAGGTTCGGGTCAAAATGTTTGCCCTTGATGGCGATGGCAATTCCAATGCCCGCGAGCAGCCCGACAATCACCACACTCGCGATGCGCTCCGGCAGCGGAATTTTGGAGCGGACAAACTGCCGGCGATTGCCTGCGCCGGATTTATTCTCGTTCGCCATGAAAAATTGAGCTGCGAATCAGGCGAAATAGCGTTCGGCGCGGCGGATGATTTCCGGATAGTCGGTCTGAAACTGGCAGCGGCTTTTCAAGCCGGCCAAATCCAGTCCCGTCGCGTTGCGGGCGCCGGCCGGCAGGTCGCGGTACTGCGTGCGCGCTTCGAGCCAGCCATCCTGCTCGTAATAGGTGACGAAGCGCGCGATGTCCTGAAAGGCCAACGGCGTGCCGGCGGCCGCCTCGTGGCAGGCCGGGCAACCCGGGCAAAACGTGCGGTTGCCCGCCAGCACGGTTTCCTTCAGCTGGTTGATTTGCGAAAGCTTGAGCGGCGTTTTGTAGCTGCGCGCCGCCGCCACGCTGGATTCCACCTGCGCGGCGTTCTGCATGCTGTTGCAAATCGCGCTGATGCGCGGGTCGCTCCAGACGGCATGGAGCAACGCTTGATGCGTCGTCAGCCCGAGCTTGTCGAATTCGGGCAGGCGCTTCGGGATTTCCCCGGCGTGCCGCAGGGTTTTCATGGCGATGATTCCGATGCCCTTTTCGTGGCAGGCCGTCAGGGCGCGGTCAAAGGCGTCGCCCGGCGTGAAAAAGGGCGTGTACTGGACCATCACCGCATCTACGAATCCTCCATCGGCCGCCGCCTGGATGAATTCCGGTCCGCCGTGGCACGAGAACCCGACCATCCGGCACTTGCCCGAACTTTTCAGCTTCTCCGCCACGCGTTTGAACGTATCGCTCTTCGGCCAGTTTACGGAATCTGCGCCGTAGACCTGGGCGCACAATTGATGGATAAAAAACAGGTCGAGGTAATCCGTGTGGCAGCGCGCCAGCCGGCGGTCGATCATCTCCAGCAGCTGTTCGGGTCCCTGCACCGGGTAATCCTTCGAAACGAGGAACAGTTCCGGGCGCCGTTCCGGATGGTTCTTGAGAAATTCGCCGACGTGCAGCTCGTCATTGCCATTGTTGTATTTTGCGGCCGTATCGAAATACCGGATGCCCATCGTCCAGCCGAGATCCAGAAACTCCGCGCTGTGCGCCGGCATGTCGCCGCCAAAAATCAGCATGCTCACCTGCGGACCGTTCCGCCCGAGCTTCCGGGTGGGCAGGGCGGCGGAACTCACTGCGGAAGACTTTGCGGGTTCATCCGCACGGGCGGTGAAGCTGGGGGCCAAGGCGGCGCCGACGGGTGCCAGCATGGCGCTGCGCAGGAAATTCCTGCGGGTCAGGTGGGTGTTTTTGGAGTTCATACTCAGGCGAAGTAGCGTTCGGCGCGGCGGATGATTTCCGGATAATCGGTCTTGAAATGGCAGCCGTCGCGCAGCGCGGCCAGATCCGCCTGCGCGGCGTCGCGGATTTCCGCCGGGAGCGCGTGGTAATAGTCGCGCGCCTCGGTGTTGCCGTCCTGCTCGTAATACGTGACGAACCGGGCGATGTCGTGGAAGGCAAACCGGGTCTGTCGCGCAAACGCCTCGCAGGACGGGCAGCCGGTGCACATCGTGCGGCGGCCCGCGAGGAGGGTTTCCTGGAGCAGTTGCCGGTGCGCGAATTTCAGCGGGGCCTTGTAGCTGCGCGCGGCGTCCGTGCTGCTGGCCATTTGGTCCACATTGTCGATCATGTTGCAGATGACCGAAATGCGCGGGTCGCTCCACACGGAATGCAGCACGGCCTGATGCGTGGTGAGGCCCAGTTGGTCAAGTTCCGGCAGGCGTTTCGGCACGTCGCCGGTGCTGCGCATGGTTTTCATCGCGACCAGGCCGATGCCGGCCTGATGCGCGGCGTCCAGCGCCTTGTCCAGCGGGCCGCCCTTGGGATAAAACGGGTTGAAGGCCAGCATGATGATGTCCAGGAATCCCCCGGTCGCCGCCGCGTTCAAGTAATCCGTCAGCCGGCCGTCATGACAGGAGAAGCCCACCATCCGGACCTTGCCGGAGCTTTTAAGCTTTTCCGCCACCTTTTTGTAGGCGTCGCTCTTCGGCCAGTCGAGCGAACCCTCGCCATATTCCTGGGGTCCCAGGCCGTGGATGTAGAACGCGTCGAGGTAGGTCGTGCCGCAGGCAGCCAGCCGGCGATCGATCATTTCCAGCAATTGTTCCGGGCCTTGATGCGGGTGATCTTTGGAGACGAGAAAAATTTCCTTCCGGCGTTCGGGATATTTGGCCAGCCACTGCGCGAAGATTTTTTCCGACTTCCCCTTAATGTAGCAATCCGCCGTGTCGAAATAGCGGATGCCCATGGACCAGGCGATGTCGATGTAATCCGGGCTTAGTGCCGCCATCATGCCGCCCATGCACAGCATCGTGACTTTGGGGCCGGCTTTGCCCAGTTGACGTTGGGGCAGCGGTCCGCTCGCGGTCACCGCTCCGGCGGCGACGGCGGTGGAGGCAAACAACGCGGGCGCGGCGGCCAGCGCCACCGGCAGTGTCATGCTGGCCTTGAGAAAATTGCGGCGTGAGGTGGTGAATGGTTTTTCTTTCATGGAAATATGAGTCTTAACTCAAATTACCATCCGTCCGGATTCGCTGCAATCGAAATGGCAGCGTTGCCGCCGCCCGGGAGCATCTTATCACTGCCCCGGTTTTCCAACCGCAAAGCGGTGTCATCTGGATAGCCGCGGGTGAAACCCACGGTTGGTTGGGTGCCACCGGTTCGGCCTCCAATCCCTCAAAACCGCACTTGACGGCGCGGGCCGAACCTTTTAACCTTTCTCCAATGTTGAAAAACGTCATCCAAGCTGTTAGTCTGGTCGTCGTCGTAGTTGGCGACGCCGTCGGTGCTTGTTGAACGTAACGATTTAACAAAAACCCACGGCTGATCATGGCCGTGGGTTTTTTGTTACCCGGGCCATGGCCGCCACAACCAAAGCAAACCAATGAGCAAAGCAACTGAAACCACCAAAGCGAAAACGAAATCCGCCGCCAAGCCGCGCGCCGAAGTTGGCCCGGCGATGTTCGGCCGCGACATCTTTGTCGAAGCTCTCGAACGCGAAGGCGTCGAAGTCATTTTTGCCTATCCGGGAGGCGCGAGCATGGAGATTCACCAGTCGCTCACGCATTCCAAGATCCGCACCATCCTGCCGCGTCACGAGCAGGGCGGCAGTTTTGCGGCGGAAGGTTATGCGCGCGTCACCGGTAAGGCCGGCGTATGCATGGGCACCAGCGGCCCCGGCGCCACGAACCTCGTCACCGCCATCGCGGATGCTTACATGGATTCCTGCCCGCTCATCGCCATCACCGGCCAGGTGACCCAGGCGATGATCGGTCGCGGCGCGTTTCAGGAGACGGACATCATCGGCGTCACGTTGCCCATCGTGAAGCACAGCTACCTCATCACGGACATCAATGACATTCCGCGCATTGTGAAGGAGGCGTTTTACATCGCGCAATCCGGCCGCCCCGGCCCGGTGGTGATTGATTTTCCGAAGAACATCCAGCAGGTGAAGGCGCAGCCGGTCTGGCCGTCGCTCGCGGAAGTTAAAAAAGGTTTGCGCGGCTACACGCAGCCGGATTTGAAGGCGGACGACATCGCGCTGAACGAAATCATGGGCCTCATTGAAAAGGCGGATCGGCCCGTGATCTATTGCGGCGGCGGCATTATCACCAGCGGCGCATCGGCGGAACTCAAAAAATTCGCCGAGGCCACGAACATTCCCGTGACGACGACGCTCATGGGCATTGGCGGATTCCCGGAAACGCATCCGCTTTCTTTGCGATGGTTGGGCATGCACGGTTCGGCTTCCGCGAACTGGGCCGTGAACGGTGAATATGAATACCGCAAAAGTTTTAATGATCCGATGGTCAAGCTGAAGGACGGCGCGGACCTGCTGCTCGCCTTCGGCGTGCGTTTTGATGACCGCGTGACCGGCAAATTTGAGGAGTTCTGCAAGCACGGCACGATTGTCCACATTGACATCGACGCCTCCGAACTGAACAAGAACCGCAAGGCCAACCTGCCCGTGGTCGGCGATATCAAGGACGCCCTCACGCGTCTGAATAAACTCGTCGCGAAGCGGCCGATTAACAAGCAGCACACCCCGTGGCTCGCCCAGATTGCCGAATGGCAGAAAAAGGCGCCCTTCGCCTACCGCATCACGCCGGAGATCGCCAATAGCGATCACATGGTGGATCACATGCAGGGCAAGGAGAGCGAAGTGATTTTGCAGCAGATGGTCGTTGAGACGCTATATGATCTCACCAAAGGCGAGGCTTACATCACCACCGGCGTGGGCCAGCACCAGATGTGGGCCGGCCAATGGTACAAATATAAATACCCGCGCCAGTTTGTGACCAGCGGCGGCCTCGGCTCGATGGGCTATGGCTACCCCGCCGCGCTCGGCGTGAAAGTCGCGCTGCCGGACAAGCAGGTTGTGGATATTGACGGCGACGGTTCGTTCCTGATGAACATTCAAGAGCTGGCCACCGCGCACATCGAGAAGATCGCCGCCAAGGCCATCATCCTGAACAACCAGCACCTCGGCATGGTGGTGCAGTGGGAGGATAATTTCTACGGTGGCAACCGCGGTCACACTTACCTTGGCGACCCGCAGCATCGCCCGGACATCTATCCTGACTATGTCCGCGTGTGCAATTCCTTCGGCGTGAAATGCGAGCGCGTGATGTTCAAGAAGGATCTGCGCGCCGCCATGCAGCGGATGCTGGATGCCAACGAACCATACGTCCTCGACGTGGTGGTGCCCTACAGTACCCACGTCATCCCGTTCATCCCCGCTGGCAAGACCGTGGCGGACATGATTTGGAAACCGTAATCGGTATCCGTCACACGATTTTGGCCCGGGCAGGTTTTCCGGTGGCAACGGAAAAGAATTCTTGCCCGGGCTTTTCTTTTCGCTCATAAGTTCTCCCCGTCAGCCGGTTATATTTGACCAGTCAAAATCAATCCCCCATGAAAATCCTGCGCCAATCACCCTGGTTTGTCTTGTTGTTGCTAACGCTGTTGGTCGTTACCGGTTGCAACACGGTTTCCGTCAATTCTTATCAATATGTCGGCGGGCCGGCTTATGCCGCCACGCCGCCGGCGCAGGTCGAGGTGTTGCGCGCTTTCCCGACCCGGCCCTACGTGAAGCTGGGCGAAATCACGGCGGTCCCGGCGCGGGATAGTGTGAGCGCGCAAAAGATCGAGCTGAAATTGCAGCAGACCGCCGCCACGATGGGTGCGGATGCCGTGGTGATCACCTCCGATGGGAATCAAGTCACCGGCGCCATGGTGACCGGGCCGTGGTACGGCCGGAATGTGCAAACCATCACCTCCCGCGTTGTGGTGGGCGTTGCCATCCATTACACCGGAAAATAATCCACCTGAAACCGTCCACGTGGCGAGGAAATTTACTAAAAAAATTTATGCACCTGAAACCTCTTAAAATATTCACCGGCTTTGCTGCCTTGGGCCTTTTGCTTTTTTGCGGTGCCTGTTCCTCCACCATCCCGCTCCAGGTCACCGGGTCGGAGACGTTTGCCGGCTCGCAGGATTTCGGCGGTGAAACCGTCGTGACCGCCATCCAGACGACGAACACCGTGCTGGCCATTGACGCCGCGCATCGCCGCCTCACCCTCAAGAACGCCAGCGGCAAAATTCACCAGTACAAGGCCGGCCCGCAGGTCATCAATTTCAACCAGATCAAGGTTGGCGACGTCGTCAAGGCTACCGTGGTTGAGCGGATGTCCATTTTCCTCCGGCAGAATTCCTCGTCGCAGAGCCTGAGCGGCAGCGCGCTGGTGGTCCGGGCGGCGCCCGGCGTCAAGCCGCATGTCGTTGGTGTCGAAACCCTGGATTTCACCGCCACCATCCTGGATATCAACAACTGGCTCGACCAGGTCACTTTGCAGGGCGTGGATGGGCTGACCCGCACCGTGTCGGTCGGCGAAAGCATCAACTTGGCCGATTTTAACGTGGGCGATCAGGTGACGGTGCGCCTCACCGAGGCGCTGGCGATTCTCATTGAAAAACCTTGAAACTGTTCGCCGATTGGAAAAGGTCTGCGCGGCCGCTCTCTTTTCTTACAAATATCAGGAACATCATTACCCGCCGCCCGCATATTGTATAATCTCCTTCTGTGGTCGCATCAAAAAAACAGCGCGTGGTCTGCGGTATGAGCGGGGGAGTTGACTCCTCCGCCACGGCCGCGCTGTTGCTGGAGCAGGGCTACGAGGTGGTCGGCATCACGCTCAAGCTCTGGCCGCAGGATTGTGTGAACCGCGCCGAGGACAAATGCTGCGGCCCCCAAGCCGTCACCGACGCGCGCGCCGTCTGCCACAAGTTGGACATCCCTTATTACCTCATTGACGAGTCGGCGGAGTTCCAGAAGCACGTCATCCAGTATTTCGCGGACGAATACAAGGCCGGCCGCACGCCGAACCCGTGCGTGATGTGCAACCAAAACCTGAAATTTGGCCGGCTCATCGACCGCGCCGATCAATTGGGCGCGGATTTCATCGCCACGGGTCATTTTGCCCGCGTCGAAAAAGTTGGAGTTCAAGCTTCAGCTTGCTCGGATGGTAATCTAACGCGTGAACCCCAAGAGCGTTACCTCCTCAAGCGCGGCCGCGATTTGCGAAAGGATCAAAGCTACTTTCTGTTCTCGCTCCGGCAGGACCAGCTGGCGCGTTATTTTTCCGCTGGGTGAAAAGACCAAGCGCGATACGCGCGAAGTGGCGCGGCATTGCCAGCTCAAGACCGCCGACAAGGAGGAGAGCATGGAAATCTGCTTCGTGCCGGACAATAATTACGGCGGCTTCCTCCAGTCGGCCAACCTCGTGCAGAAACATCGCGGCGACATCGTGGATCTGCACGGCCACGTCCTCGGCCAGCACGATGGCATTGAATTTTACACCATCGGCCAGCGCAAGGGACTCGGCATTACCACGCCCAAGCCTGTATACGTGGTGGAGTTGGATGCGGAGCAGAATCGTGTGGTGGTCGGCGATGATTCGGCGTTGGACCGCGATGAGTTTTTGGCCGACCGCTGCAACTGGCATCCGTTCGTGCAATTGACCGCGCCCATCGAGGTCACGGCGAAAATCCGTTACAATCATCCCGGCACGCCCGCCACGGTGACGCCGCTGGCGGATAATTCCGTTCGCGTGAAGCTGCACACGCCGCAACGCGCCATCACGCCCGGCCAGGCGGCGGTGTTCTACCAGGACGACCTTGTGGTCGGCGGCGGCTGGATCCGGCGTTAACCAGCTTTTAGTGAGTGGCTTCGACCGGCTTCAGTTTACCCGCGATTTCAAAGTGATGCTGGCCGGCTGTCACGTGAGTTATTTCACCCGCCGGTTTTCCATCCGCAGTCACGCCCCGCAAGGTATTGCCAAAAACCATGATGTGCGGACTGGGCAACATTTCGAAACGGGCTACCGGCAGGGTGACGTCCGCTGTCGCACCGGCGGGCACGGTCAAGTCGAGTGTGAATTTCCCCTCGCCAACTGCCCACGATACGGCCACATCGCCATGCGGCGTCGGCACGCGGCCTTTGGCCCAGGTGAGGTCGCCAAGTTGCGGCCGGATGGCAATCGTGTCAAAGCCGGGCGAGGCGGGCATCACGCCCAGCACCCGGGCCGACAATTCCACCAGCGGTGAGGAACACCAGCCGTGGCTCAAGTCGCCTGAGCCCCACATTTCAAAAAAGGATTGCGTGTCCGGCTCAACGTGCCAGCGATGCATCTGGGCAATGCTGTATTGGTCGAATCGATTGGCATGGTCAATCGCTTGGAATACCCAGTACATGAACCACGGCTGCGTGTTCAGCGGTTTTTCCGACATCACCTTGTCCATGATGGCTGGCTGCTGCGCTTTCGGCGCCAGATCGAAAAGCACCGCGAGTGAATTGACATGCGGGCTGAACGTTTCGATGTCCTTGTCTGCCGGTAGCCAGTCATACGGTTTCACCGTGGTCACAAACGGTTTGCCGTCGCGGTAAAGCCCCTTGTCCGCCACCCACAGCTCGCGGTTGAAGGCTGTTTTGAGTTCCCCGCGCAACTGCGCATATTTTTCCACGCGCGCCGTGTCGCCGGTCAGCGCCGCCACCTGCGCGGCCATGTCCAGCCCGTGATAATAAAAAGCCGTGAGATATCCCATGCCGATCACCGCCGGCGGATGATGGCAGGCGAACCCGCCGATGGTCACCCAGTCCATGAACATGTAATTCGGCGCCTGGGAAAGTATGCCGTTCGTCCCGCGCCAGGTGGCGTAGGTGTCCATCAAATCATTCACATAAGGCGCCATCTCCACCACCAGCGTTTTGTCGCCGGTGTAATGGTAGTAATCTATCAGCATCTGCAGCCAGCCGATGGAATAACTGGTATGGAAGTTGTGGTATTTTTCGTCCTTGAGCACCCAGGCGAATTTCCGGATGTCCTGCCGCGTCAGCCACGGTTGGGCGAAAGCGTAGTCGTTTACCTTGGCTTCGATGACGTAATCGCCTGGGTCGCTGATCGGCTCCTGATGATTCGGCGAATCCAGATGATGCGTCTGCAGGCAAATCTGCACGGCCCAGCGCGCCACCAGCCAGATCTGGTTGAGGAACGGGTCGCTGCATTCAAAGGCGCCCTTGTAATCAAGCGGCTGCGACGTGAAGTTCGCCCCGGCCTCCTCGATGGTCACCGGCTCGGTGACGTGGGTGAGTTCCACTGTGTAGGACGGCACCACTTCCGTCATGAACGGAAATTCAAAGTAGCTTTCACCGCCGCCCGGAACCATCTTGGCCGTGTGGTTCGCCTGGATGTTCAGCAAGGCGCCTTTGCCGCCCTTGATCTTGATCGTCGGATACGCGCTCAGCACCCGGTTAAACACGACTTTGAAGGTGCCGTTGTTCGTGAACACATTGTCCGCTGGCATGCCTTCGTAGCGCAGCACCGGATAGCGCGCCTCCATTAGCGGGGGGATCTCGCTCGGCACGAGCTGTTCCTTGGGGTTGTTCAATTCCCGGCTGCCGGGCCAGGCCGAATCGTCAAAGCCCGGCCGGCGCCAGCCGGTCGGCTCATTGGCCGCAATGTAAATACTCGGATCCGGAAACTGCGTCGCCGCCTGCGAATGCCAGTTGGTGTCCGACATGACGGTGGTTTTGGCTCCGCCTGCATCCGTCACTTCCGCCTCAAATAACAGGCCCGGCTGGCCGTGCGACACCGTGAATCCAATCGGCCAGTCGCGGAAAACCTCCGCCGCAATGACGTTCGTGCCCGGGGTGAAATAGCCGGTCAGGTCGCGGTAATCATAAAACCAATGGTGCGTGTTGCCGCCGAAATAATCCCTGCCCTGGTCCACCGGCCCGCGCGCCACCAGCCGGCCATTGATGTAGAGGCGATATCGGATATCCGCCGTCAGCCACGCTTTCACGGCCTGTGGCGCGTCGGCGAGTACCACTTCCTTGCGGAACATGCCCACCGGCGCGGTTTGTCCGCCACCCAGCCAGATCCAGTGCGCCTGCCATGGCGTCGGCTTGGTGCTTTCATTCTGATACTGGTAGCCGTGCGTCTGAACGCCCTGCCCATCGGCGGTCACATTCATGCCGGGATTGTCAATCGGCCCGCGCGGATCCACGGCGTCGGCCGCAACGAGGCTTGTGGCGGCCAGGAAAGTGTAGATAGCAGTCAGTTGATGCAGATGTGTTTTCATGATGAGATCGGTGTTTCGGAAAGCTTGCGCGTTCGTGTCCGATAAATCAATCCGCGATAATTAACTTTTTCATTGCCCCCGTCACGTCCGTGAGTCGCCAATATATTGATTCACAAACCGGCGGCAATCTTCTAGCTTCGCGGCATGAAACCTCGTCTTTGGCTCCGTGCAGTTGTCTTTGTTTTCCTTTTCGTCCTCGCCCCGGTTCTTTTCGCCAGTGCCGGCGATCACAAAATCCGCGTGCTCATCGTGGACGGCTACAGCAATCACGACTGGCGGCAGACGACGCTGCTCATCAGCAATATCCTCGCGCCCAGTGGTATTTTTGACGTCGCCGTCAGCACCGCGCCGAACCAGGCCAATGACCCGGCGTGGGCCGCGTGGCATCCCAAGTTTTCCGACTACGACGTGGTGATCCAAAATTGCACCGACATCTTCCATCCCTTGCCGTGGCCGGAGCCGGTGAAAAAGGATTTTGAAGCGTTTGTCCGCGGCGGCGGCGGCGTTTATATTTTCCATTCGGCGGAAAATGCCTTTCTCGGCTGGAAAGAATACGAACGGATGGTCGGGCTGTGCTGGCGTAGTGCGGATTACGGCACCGCCATTCGCCTGAATGCCGACGGCTCCCTGGTGCGGATTCCGCCCGGCGTCGGTGACGGCACCGGCCACGGCCAGCGGGGCGATGTGCTGGTGACGCGCCTGGGCGACGATCCTATTCACTCCGGGCTGCCGCGCGCGTGGCTCACGCCGCAGTTGGAGGTGTATTATTATGCGCGCGGCCCGGCGGAGCAGGTGAATGTGCTGGCCTACGCCCGCGATTCCAAGCCGGGGCAGGGGCTGTTGTGGCCGGTGGAATGGACGGTCAGTTACGGCCAGGGCCGCGTTTATGTTTCCACCTACGGCCACGTCTGGGCCGGCGATGTGCAGCCCGCCGGCATGAGCTGCGCCGCGGTGCAGACTATTATTCCCCGTGCCGTTCAATGGCTGGCGAAACGGCCGGTGACCATTCCGGTCCCGCCGGATTTTCCCGGAACCAACGCGGTTTCAATCCGGCCGCCGCATTGAAAATTTGACAGCCGGTGAATCGCGGCGCATCGTTGCGCCATGAAAACAACGTTGCTGCTGCTCGCCACGCTTATGACCACCATGCTTACCACGCACGCCGCCGATTCCCTTTACAATATTCCGCTCAAGGATATTGACGGCAAGGACGTCACCCTCAAGCCGTACGCCGGCAAGGTGCTGCTGATCGTGAACGTCGCGTCGCATTGCGGCTACACGCCGCAATACGCCGGGCTGGAAGCGCTCTATCAAAAATATTCGGCTTTGGGGCTGGTCGTGTGCGGCTTCCCTTGCAACCAATTTGGCAGCCAGGAACCCGGCACGCCGGCGGAGATTAAACAATTTTGCACCTCAAAATATGACGTGACCTTTCCAATGTTTGACAAACTGGAAGTCAACGGCCCCAAACGCCATCCGCTCTACGTCACGCTTACCGGCGAGGCTTCGCCGTTTCCCGGTGATATCAAATGGAACTTCACCAAGTTCCTGATCAGTCGCGATGGCAAGATTGTCGGCCGCTTCGATTCCAAGGTGAAACCGGATTCCGACGAAATGACCAAAGCCGTCGAAGCCGCACTCGCCGCCAAGTAATCACGCCGCGACCAGTTCGACTGCCTGCGCGTTAGTGCGGATCTGTTCGGGATTTTTGCCGCCGCAGACTACGGTGGTAACCACCGGGTCGCGCAGACACCAGGCCACGGCCCAGTTTGCCATCGGAATGCCGGGCGGCACCTCCTCTTTTTCCAGGCGCGCGACTTCGGCGAGGTCGCGTTTTAATTTTTCCGCGTCCAATCTGGAGCGCACATCATTTTCGGCAAAGCGCGCGCCGGGTTTGTATTTGCCGGTGAGCAAGCCGCTGGCGAGCGGCACCCGGCCGATGATGCCCAGCTGGTGTTCCCGTGCGGTTGGGAAGTAAAGCTGTTCCGGTCGCCGGTCGAGCTGGTTGTAAAACACCTGCAACGACTCCGCGCCGAATTTCGCGGCGTCGCGCGCCTGAAGTTCGCTCCCTTTCTGCAGGATGGAAACGCCCAGATGGCGGATTTTACCAGCGCGCTTCTGTTCGGCCAGCATCGCCCACAATTTCTCATTCTGAAAAAGTTCGTCTGAACCGGAATGGAATTGATACAGGTCAATCGTCTCGACGCGTAGCGCCTCCAGAGAGGCTTCCAGCTGGGCGCGCACGCCGTCCACCGAAAAATCATCCGTGCGGTTCAGAAAGCTGTTGAAGTGGTGGCCGAATTTGGTGGCGACTATCCATTTTGACCGGTCGCGGCGCGACAGGTAATCGCCGACGAGTTTTTCTGAAAGCTGATCCGGTCCGTAGCATTCGGCGGTGTCGATGAAGTTGATGCCGCTGGCCGCCGCCGCATCCAGCATGGCATCCGCCTGCGCCTGCGTGAAGTTGACACCCCATTCGCCGCCGAATTGCCAGGTCCCGAGGCCGATGACGGAAGGGCGCAAACCGGTTTTTCCAAGGGTGCGAAAGCGCATGGGCTGATTTTAGACAATCCCGGGCGCTTGTCCCGCAGTTTCGGCTTGCGCGGGGCAGGGCGGTTGTTACGATTTTGTCACGTTCATCCGCCAAGTCCGGCGGGTTTTCTTTTTTAACCGGCAGCAATCATTTTTAACCAGTGAAAATTTTCAGCGGCACCGCTAACGAACCCCTGGCCCGCGCCATCTGCAAATCCATCAGCGTCGACCTCGGCAAATGCACGATCACGCCGTTTCCCGACGGCGAGACGTTTGTGAAGATCGAGGAAAACGTCCGCGGCGAGGACATTTTCATCATCCAGCCGACGTCGCCGCCCACGAACCACAACCTGATGGAGCTCTTCATCATCATGGATGCGTTGCGCCGCGCTAGCGCCAAGCGCATCACGGCGGTGATGCCGTTTTACGGTTACGCCCGCCAGGATCGCAAGGACCAGCCCCGCGTGCCGATTACGGCCAAGCTCGTCGCCAATCTGCTCGTGGCTGCCGGCGCCAACCGTGTGCTGGCGATGGATTTGCACGCCCAGCAGATCCAGGGCTTCTTCGATATCCCAGTGGATCACCTCTACGCCGCGCCCGTGATGTATGATTATCTGAAAAAGAAAAATCTCACCAACCTCGTGGTGGTAAGCCCGGACGCTGGCGGCATCAAGATGGCGCACGCGTATTCGCAAACCCTCGAGTCGGAACTGGCCATCGTGGCCAAAAGCCGGAAGAGCGCGACCGAAGTCGAGAGCATGGCCGTCATCGGCGAAATCGACGGCAAAAACGTGTTGCTGGTGGACGATCTGACCGAGACGGCGGGGACGCTGACCTCGGCAGCGGCGGTGTTGAAGACCAAGGGCGCCAAGAACATCATGGCCTGCGTTTCCCATGCGCTGCTCAACGACACGGGCATCGAAAGATTGCGTAAATCTGCTATTGACGAATTGATAACTACTGATACAGTCCAACGCCCTGCGATTGACGGTGTGAAGATCACCACGCTGTCGGTGGCGGGGCTTTTGGGCGAAGCCATCAAGCGGATT
>CAIQEI010000067.1 GCA_903870815.1 uncultured Verrucomicrobia subdivision 3 bacterium | reverse complement strand
TGCGCGAGCACCGCGTCCGAGGCCTTGACCTTTTCGTAACGGGCCGGGTTCCAGATCTCAAACCGGTCCAGCAAGCCGACCAGCACCGCCTCGTCCCGAATGTCGGCCTTGCGCGCCATTTCGTCCGGCACACAAATCCGGCCAGCCTTGTCGAGCGCCACCTGGGCCGATTCGCTGCCGATGAAACGTTTCAGATAAATTTTCTTCTCGTCCCCCTTCGGCATCGCATCAATGTCCGCCATCAACTGCGCCATCTGCGCCGGGGGCAAAACCCGCAGGCACATGCCCGCGTTATGCTTCGGCCAGAGCATCATCGTCAACTCGACCCCGTCGTCCTCCGGGCGCCACTTGGCCGGAATCTGAACGCGCCGCTTTTCATCCACTCCGTGCCGGAAGCACGAATTGTAGTAAGTCGGCGGAACTGTTTTGGCGTCGCTCATGTTATTCACGGCAATTTGCTAAACGGCTCAAATCACCCACAACGACCCATTTCTACCCATATTGACCCACACTGTCAACGGAAATCTGGTGGCGAAACCGTTAATTATTCAAAAGTTATTCACAATTGGTCTTAACTGTGAATTGTCAGCCCCTGCCCCGCTCCTTTACGCTCCCGTCCGTGCGAACCGCTGATTTTCATTTCGACCTGCCGGCCGAGCTCATCGCGCAGCAGCCCGCGCCGCGCCGCGACGGCTCGCGCCTGCTGGTTTTGCAAAGGAAAACCGGAAGCATCCAACACCACCAGTTTCCCGACCTGCTGAATTTTTTGCAGGCCGGCGATGTTTTGGTGCTCAACAATTCGCGCGTGATCCCGGCGCGATTGCACGGGAACAATTCCGAATCCGGTGGAAAATTCGAAATCCTACTGCTCAAAGAAACGGCTGTGAACGACTGGTGGGCCATGCTGCGCCCGGGAAAACGGGCTAAAATCGGAACCCGAATCCGATTGCAAGAAAAAAACGGCGCGCTGACGAAAATCATGGCGACGGTCACCGCCGTCAACGCCGAGGGCCACCGGCGTTTGCAATTTTCCGAAACCAAAAACATCCGGTCCGAACTCGAAGCACTGGGCGAGTTACCGCTGCCGCCTTACATCGAACGGCGGGGCGAATGGCCCGGCGACCGCGAACGTTACCAGACCGTTTTTGCGCAGCCCGCTGGTTCCGTCGCCGCGCCCACGGCGGGCCTGCACTTCACGCCGGAACTGCTCGACAAAATCCGGGCACTCGGAGTCAAGACTTGCTTCATCACCCTGCACGTCGGCGCAGGGACTTTTCTGCCGGTTAAAACCGAACGCATCGCCGATCATAAGATGCATGCCGAACGGTACGAAATCAGCGAAGCCACGGCTTCCGCCATCCGCGAGGCGAAAAAAACCGGTCACCGCGTCATCGCCGCCGGCACCACGGCCCTCCGCACACTCGAAAGTGTGGCGCGAGAAAACGGCGGAACAGTCAATGTTTATGGGGGTGAAACGGATATCTTCCTTTTCCCGCCGGCGCAGTTCCAAGTTGTGGACGGGCTGCTGACAAACTTTCACCTGCCGGAATCCACATTACTGATGCTCATCAGCGCCTTCGCGGCGCCGGGCGAAAGCGTGGCCGGACGCGAGCTGATTTTGAAAACCTACGCCGAGGCCATCCGCGAGCGTTACCGCTTCTTCAGCTACGGCGATGCGATGCTCATCTTATGAGTCCAAAGTCCAAAGCCCAAAGCCCGAAGCGGCCGTTCGTTTACGTCAACATGGCGATGACAGCGGACGGGAAAATCGCGACGGCCAACCGCACGGTCCACTCGTTCGGAAGCCGGCGCGACTTGGATCATCTTTACGAGCTGCGCGCCACGGCGGACGCGGTGATGTGCGGCGCGCGAACGGTGGAGATTTCTCAAACCATCCTGGGCAACGGCGGCGAAAAATTCAGGAAACAACGGCGGAAACTCGGACGGTCGGAGTACAATCTGCGCATCATCGTCAGCGGCAGCGGGTCGATTGATCCGGGGGCACGGATCTTCAAAAATAAGTTTTCGCCGATCATCATTCTAACCACGCAACGCGTTCCCGCAAACAAGCTGGCGCGGCTGCGCGAACTGGCTGACCAGGTGAAAATTTGCGGCGAAAGGGAAATCAACTTTCCCGCCGCGCTTCGCTGGCTGCGGGCGAAATGGAAGGTTAAACGGCTATTATGCGAAGGCGGCGGCAACCTGAACGACGCGCTGTTCCGGGCCGGCATGGTGGACGAAATTCATCTCACGATCTGCCCGAAGATTTTCGGCGGCCGCACGGCGCCGACGACGGCGGAGGGCCGCGGCTGTTCGCGGCTGGCGGGCGCAGAAGGATTTCAAATCCAGTCCATAAGGCGGTTTGGGGGCGAGTTATTCACCGTGTTTTCCAGCAAAAAACGAGGCCCCAGTTGAATTTCCTGGCCGAAACGTCAAAAAAAGGCAGCCCTGGCCAAAAATAGCCAGGCGGCGGGCTTATCAAGGCCTGATTGGGTGGTAAGGAAGGGTGGAAATTGGATGAATGTACCGGTGGCGCCGCCGGCTTAAGCCTTCACGCCTTCGCGCGCCAGCAGCTTGCGCTTCCAGTCCAGTCCGCCCGAGTAGCCGCCGATTTTGCCGTTCGCCGCCAGCACCCGATGGCACGGAATCAACAGCGGGACCGGATTCGCGCCGCACGCGCCGCCAACGGCGCGCACGGCCTTCGGCTTGCCGATGGCGCGAGCGACCTCGCCGTAGCTTTTCGTGCGGCCAGTTGGAATTTTCAACAAAGCGTGCCAGACCCTTATCTGAAAATCAGTTCCGTCCAGATCCAGCGGCGGAAATTTTTCGGGCGCACGTCCGGCCAGGATACTCATCAGCGCCGCTTTCGTGACCCGCTCCCAGCGGCGAAGCTTTGCGGAGGTTTTTCCGGCCGGGCCGCGGTGCCGGCCAACTGGTGCGCGGGCCCGGCCGCGGGCGGGGAAATTTAATTCTGCCAAGCCTTTTTCCGAATAGCGCGCCATGAATTCACCGTCGGCCGTGACAATTTTTTGCATCATCAGATCGAAATTTGAGGGTGGATTCGACTCAATGCCTAAACATCAGGAAAAGCCCCAGCAACACCAGAGTGACCACCGTGACCAGCACCAGGAAGCGGTTGCGCGCCACGCGCTTCTCATAACGCAGCGGACGCAGACCCTGGACGCCGCCGGCAGCGAGGTAGTTCACGAGCCGCGGATTGCTGGTGGTCGGGCCGCGAAAATGATTGCGTAGCCGGTTCCACAGCGCGGGCAGATCGTATTTGCGCACGCCGAGTTCGTTGTACAGGTCCGGGGCGTCCGGAGACCCGCGCGGCGCGAGCTTGGCGCGGTTGATTTCTTCAAAAACCGGTTCGACCGGTTTGGACGGGGGCGCAGGCACCGGCTTTTCGGTCAGGTGGGAAAGAGTTTCGCCGGGCGGCGTGGCGGTGGAACGGAACTTCGGGCCGGACGGGCGCGACAGTTGCGTGTCGAGCGTCTTGATCTCGGCCTCAAGCGCGGCAATCCGGTCGTTCAAAGCGCGCGCCTTGTCGGATATCGGATCCGCCTTTTTTTTGGTCAACGCCATGCGCCTCACTTTCGCGCGAGGATCGCGATGAAAATTGCCAGCGCACCGAGCGCCACCAGCAACAGCGGCCAGGTCATCGCCAGACCGATTTTGCAAAGCTGGCCGAAGTTCAAATCCGCCAGCGACGGCGAGGCCGTCAGGGCGGCGGATGGTTTTTCGGCGACGGCCGCCGGCGAGTGTTCACCGGCGAGCACGGGCAGCTTGAGCCGGGCGGAATTCCATTCCATCCGCGCGTTTTCAATGGTGGTCAGCGCGCGAGTCAGCTCGAGCTGGAAATTTTCCTTCGTCCAGGTCTCGTCCTGGATGGCCTGAATCTTGGCGAGGGCTTCGCGAAAATCGGAGACTGTCTTGGACATCGTCTCGGCTTCGCGGCGGGCGGCGAACTCAGCCTCCTCCAGCAGGCCGAGGCCGCGGGTCAACTGCTGCAGCATTTCCTGGCGCCCGGTCTGAAATTCGCCCTGCCGGCGACGAAGCTCCTCGAGGCCAGCGCGCTCCCGTTCCAACTCCTCCTGGGCGCGCTTGAGCTCCACCAGTTTTTGCTGCGCCTCGACGACCTTGCGGTCCACGTCCTCGCGCGTCGGCGCGCGGAGCGGGCCGGGTGCGGGCGCGGCAAACGGCGACGGCGGCGCGGTGAAATCGGTGTCAATGAATTCCGTTGAATCGTATTCGGCAGCCATGCAGCGACTTTAGACGCGAGCCGCGAAACTGTAAAGCGGGTTTGCGCTTGTCAACGCAGCCCGATTGACGCAGAAAGGTGGCATGCTTGAGCTCATCCAATTTCCATTTAGCCCGTTTTGCATCCCGCAACGGCGCCTCCTGGAGTATGCCGGCGCAAACTTCAAAATCATCAACGTCCCGGCGCAGGAGCGCGCGCGCGTCTGGAAATTGACGAAACAAAAGTATTACGGGGTGCCGGTCATCCGCGACGGCCGGAACATCATTTTTGACGACACCGACGACCAGCAGCTGGTCGCCAGATATCTGGACCGGAAACTGAAACTCGGGCTCTTTCCGGCTGAACACGAAGGCGTTCAAGCAATCCTGTTGCGCTACATTGAAAATGAAATCCAAGGCGCTGCGTTCCGGCTCAACGACATTTTCTACCGCGAAAACAACCCGGCCGACCACCAGTTGCAATACCTGCGGTTCAAGGAGCGCAAGTTCGGGCGCGGCTGCACCGACCAGTGGCGCGCGCAAAAAAACGAATGGCTGAAAAAACTGGAAAACGCGCTCATCCCGTTTGAACAAATGCTGGCGCACTCGGAATTTCTGCTGGACGAACGTCCGCGGTTTGTGGATTTCGACCTGTTCGGAATGCTGGAAAATTTCCTTTTCTCCGGTCATTACTCGCTGCCGAAATCCCAGCCGCATTTGCGCGCCTGGCATCGGCGCATGAAAACCGTCCGGGTAAAAAGATCATAACTGAAAACAGCCGAGCCGCGGTTGGGGCCGGGGTCGAAATCATGCGGTTTCGTTCGCCGCCCAATCCAGCCATTCGCTCAGGACGATCAAGGTCCAAAGCGCCCGCGCATAATCGGCCTTAAGCTGGCAGTGTTCCGACAACAGTTCCAACGCGGCCGCAGTCCGGACGCCGATCTGTTCCAGCCGTTCGTTGGCGAGTTTCCGGGCGGCCCATTCCCGGAGCGGTCCACGCAGCCAGCTGCCAATCGGGACAGATAAGCCGCGTTTGCGCCGGTGCACGATGGATTTGGGCAGATAACGCAGAGCGTAATGCTTCAGGAAAATCTTGGTGGAAAAATTCCGAACCCGGTCAGCCACCGGCAGACTGGCGGCAAAAGCCATGACCGATTCATCCAGAAACGGGGCGCGCAATTCGAGGGCGGAACTCATGCTGGCGCGGTCAGCCTTGGTCAGCAGACCCTCGGCGAGGGAATTTTCCAGATCCCAGCGCTGCACCCGGTCCAGCAGTAATCCGCCGCCGGCGTCATCGGCCCGCGCGGCCGACGGCGGAATGCCGAGGCGCGCCAGAATCGGCGGGGTGATGTTGGACATCCACAATTCATGGCGCGTCAGGCCACCCAGTTCCGCGCCCTGAACAAACCGTTTGAGCAAATAAGAGACGGTCATCTTTTTATCGCTGACCGGCAATGACTCGACGCCGCGCCGGATAGCCGCGCCGACCCAGCCGGGCAACGAGGCAAACCGTTCGGCGAGTCCAGCACCGATATAAGTCGGATAACCGCCGAACAACTCGTCCGCGCCTTCTCCCACGAGCGCCATAGGCACATCCTGCGCCGCCCGGCGCGCGAGCAACGCCGTCGGCAGCCACGCCGGGTCCGCAAGCGGTTCGCCGCCGGTCTTGATCAACAGCGACAGGGCATCCGGCAAATCATCAGGCCGGACCCAAACCGTCACCGGCTGGAGCTTCAAGGAAGTGGCGACGGATTCGGCGAAATCGCCCTCGTCAAACGACGCTTCCTCGAAGCGCAGCGTATAAGCCTTCAAGGACCGTTCGGGATACAGCGACCGCGTGACCGCCGAGACCAGCGAGGAATCCACGCCCCCACTCAAGAAGACGGCAAAATCCACATCCACGTCAGTTTGCCGCCGGATGGTTTCCCGGAAAATTTTATCGAACGCGTCGAGCGACGGTTTTTGTTTTGGTGTCTCGACATTATTCCAACGCCAGTAGGTCGAGGGCCGCACGCCGCGCGCGTCGATCTGCACCAGGCCACCGGGCGGAACTTTTTGAATGCCGGCAAAGGGGGACTTAGGCGCGGCGAACAATCCGAATCGAAGATAGCGGTGCAGAGCAGCGAGGTCGAATGTCACCGGCAACCGGCACTTGGAAACCAGGCTGGCGATCTCCGTGGCGAAAATCACTGTGTCGGTCGTTTGCGTGAAAAACAAGGGCCGTTCACCCGCCCGGTCACGCACCAGGGTGAGCTGGCTTTCGCGCGGATCCCAGACGGCGATGGCAAAAGCACCGACCAGTTTTTCCGGAAACGCGGCGCCAAGTTCAAGATACAGGCCGGGAATCACCGCCACGTCGGTGGCCTGGGTAACCGGCCGGCCGCGGTCGGCCAGCCATTGGCGCAATTCCCGGTGATTATCGATCTCGCCGTTGCAGACCGCGACCACGCCGCTGGCGACATCCACGAGCGGTTGGCGGCCATCATCGCCGCCGCGGATGGCGAGCCGCGTGGCCCCGAGCACGGCGGATTCCGAAACGTGCGAGCCGACGTCGTCCGGCCCGCGATGCGACAGCGCCTGCAACATCGCGTTCACGCGCAGCCGGACGGATTCCGGCTGGCGTTCACCCGCAATACTCACGATGCCGCAAATTCCGCACATGGAAAATCAAGGAGCCGGCAAAAGGACGCCCACATAAAGCGGCGTCAGCTGTTGGATATTGGTTTTCTGAATGCCGGCAACGGATTCAAGTCGAACCCGGTCGCTGGCGCGGGCCAAAAGATAAACGGGATGTTTCCGCCCGGCCAGCCATTGATCGAATTCCGCGACCGGCACGAGGTTGGCCGGCCAAGCCGGTTCATTCTTTAGGCGAAACAAAATGTAATTACTCGAGCTGGTTATCTCACCGCCATCCCTGGTCAACAAAGTAGCCGTTCGGTTGAGATAAAATGGCAAACCGTTGGGAAAACATTCCAAAAAAGTCAGCCTGGTCTCCGCCGACAGCGGCGGCATCCGTTGCGCCAACGGCCTGGCCGACTTGGTATCGAAAACCACCTGGATCGCGCTGAGGTTTAGCGTAAACAGGAGCAGCGGGAAAACCGCGAAGATGACAAAGCAAAGGCCGGCAGCGCGACGAAAACGGGTCAGCAGCCCCAACCCGCCAAACACGGACAATAAAATAATCACCGGCGTCAAATGCCGGCCCAGTTCATCGGCCTCTTCAACCGGAAATCGCAGTAGCTTGGCCAGCAAGTTCATGCGCGGCGAAAGATAAACGGCCGCGGCGGCAACCATGAAACACAAGACCGCCAGCGTGATCGCCGCACGGGATGTGATGCGCGCGGCTTTGCCGTCGGGATTGGCCATTGCCTGCTGAAAAAATCGCGCCACCAAAATTCCGCAGGCCACCGTTGCGGTCAGAATGTAGCCGGGAAGTTTTGATTTTGAGAGCGAGAAGAAAATCACCACGACAACCGCCCAGACGAGACACAGCCGGTCGGCGGGCGTCATGAATTTCCTGTTTTTCCACGCCGCCACGCCGGCTTCGGGCAAAATAAAACTCCACGGCAGAAACAACGCGGCGACAATCAACGCGTAAAAATAAAACGGCTGCGAGCGATGAAAGGTCGTGGTCGTAAACCGGTGGAACGATTCCTCGATCAGGCCATAATAGGGAAAGTCCGGATGCTGCAGCGAAAGCCCGATGAACCAAGGCAGCGTCACGCCCAAGAAAACCAAGAGATTTAACGGCGCAAAAAAACGTTTCCAGACGCCGCGCCGGCCTTCGACGCGGTAAAACACGAACAGGACCAGGCCGGGAATGAGAAAGCCCACCGGCCCTTTTACCAGCGTCGCCAGACCCGCCGCCAGCGCGCCCAGCAGATACCAATTGCGCCTGGACTTCCCCTCGCATTCCTCGGCCCGGTACCCGGCGAAAATTGCCGCCGACACAAACAATGCCAGGGCGATGTCGAAAATCACCGTCCGCGAATTGACCAGATACAGCGGCATGGTCGCGATGACGATGACGGCCATGATCGCGCAACGCGGACCATGCACCCGCCGGCAAAAGCCATAGACCAGGGCCAGCAACGCCAGCCCGAACACCGCCGAAGGCAGGCGCGCCGCCGTTTCATTGTCGCCAAATGCCGCCAGTGAAAGCGCCACCGCCTTGAAGTAGAAAGCCGGTTTGTCGAGGTAGGCGATGCCGTTGTAGCTGGGCGAAAGCCAGGCGCCGGAGTCCTTCATCTCGCGGGCGACTTCCGCGTTTCGACCCTCGTCCGGCTGCAGCAACGGCAGGCTTCCCAGCCGGAAGAAAAGCGCAAACCAGACCACGGCCATAGCGAACAGGACCCATGCAGTTTGCGATTGCGGTAAACAAAATGAACGACGCGATTCGATGTGCGCATTTTGCCAATGCCATTCCGCAAGGCAAGCTCATCCGCCGATTATTGGCGGTTTCCAAGCCGCGATTCGACAAAGCCGGCTGACCTGATAACATTGAATTGAAAAATAAATGGAAGCCTCCGCATCAATTCATTCCGGCATCGGCAAAAATTCCGCCGGCACGGAGCTTTCGGTCAGCGGCATGACCTGCAACAACTGTGCGCGCCACGTCACGGAAGCCATCCAAGACGTCGCCGGGGTTCAAAGTGCTTCGGTCAGCCTGCAACAATCCCGCGCCAGCGTCCGTTGGAATTCCGCCGGAGCGAAAAATGTTTCCGCGATACTCGCAGCAGTTGCCCAAGCCGGCTACAACGCTAAAGAGACTTTCCCGGAAAAACTCGACGGCTCCGAATCCCAGCCAAGCCGCTGGCCATGGTCGCTCCTGCTGGGACTCACCGTCACCGCGGTCTTGATGGCAGGCGAATGGGGTTTTCACCTCACCATGACGCCGTGGTTCCAATGGCACGCGTTCGCGCTAGCCGGGGTGGTGCAGGTGTTCGCCGGCGCGCAATTCTATCGCGGCGCATGGCGGCAGCTCAAAATCGGCAGTTCCAACATGGACACGCTCGTCGCGCTCGGCTCAACGATCGCGTTCGGCTACAGCACGTGGGCGCTGCTTTCCGGCGCCGGCGGGCACCTCTATTTCATGGAGGCCGCCGCCATCATTTCCCTCATCAGCGCTGGCCACTGGATTGAAGCCCGCGTGAGCGACCGGGCCAGCGGCGCGTTAAAATCCCTGTTAAACCTCGCGCCGCAAACCGCGCGACGCCTTCAAAACATAGCCCCGGTCCAGCCAAAGCAATTTGACCTCCGCAGTTTCAAACCGGCCGCCGCCGTTCAAACGAGGGAGGTCGAAGTGCCGGTTTCCGAACTAAAAATCGGCGACCACGTCGCGCTTCGGCCCGGCGACCGCGTGCCCGTGGACGGCATCGCTGTGGAAGGTGAATCCGCCGTGGACGAAGCCATGCTCACGGGCGAATCCATCCCCACTAACAAGAAATCCGGCAGCGAACTTTTTGCCGGCACCATGAACCTCAACGGCCAACTCGTCCTGCGCGTCACCGCCACCGGTGAAGCCACCGCGCTCGCGCACATCATCGCCGCCGTCCAATGCGCCCAGACCAGCCGCGCTAACATCCAACGCCTCGGCGACCGCATCAGTAATGTTTTTGTACCGGTCATCATCGGCATCGCGCTAGCCGCCGGAATTTTTTGGGCCATTCATTCGGGTGCGGAAAAGGCCCTCGTCATTGCGTCGGGTATATTAATTGTCGCCTGTCCGTGCGCGATGGGCCTGGCCACCCCTGCCGCCATCATGGCCGCCGCCAACACCGCCGCGCGCCGGGGCATCTTGATCCGCGACGGCGTGGCGCTGGAAAAAGCCGGCCACATCACCGCCGTCATCTTTGACAAGACCGGCACGCTGACGATGGGAAAACCGGTGCTGGCGGAAACGTTGGCCGTCCAAGGTCCGAAATCCTACGTCCAAAGCCTGGCGGCGGCGTTGGCACATTTTTCAACCCATCCGATTAGCCAGGCTATTGCGAAAATTTCCACCGAGCAGATTAAATTTTCGGATTGGAAGGAAATCCGGGGTTACGGCGTTGAGGCAAACCTCCAACCCTCAACCGCCAACCCCCAACCACCCATCGCCAAAATGCGACTCGGATCGTTGAACTGGGTGCGGGAAACCGGCGTGGACTTGGCGGCGGGCGAAAAATTTATCGCGGAATTGTCCGCGCAGGGCGCGACCATCGTCGCACTCGCTTCAGCAAACAGCTTGCTGGGACTTTTCGCCGTGCGCGATGAGCTGAAGCCCAACGCCGCACAAGTAGTCGCCCGGCTCCAGCGGCAGGATTTGAAAACCTTTCTCCTCACCGGGGACAATGCGCTCACCGCGGCGAGCATCGCCAAACAGGTCGGCATCATGACGGAAAATGTTCATGCCGAGGTGCGGCCGGAGCAAAAGGTGGAATTCGTGAAGCAGCTTCAGGCCCAGGGCGAGCGGGTGGCGTTTGTGGGCGACGGCATCAATGACGCGCCGGCGCTCACGCAGGCCGACCTCGGCATAGCGGTGAGCCGCGCCAGCGACGTGGCGCGCGAGGCGGCGGACATCATCCTGCTCAAATCGGAAATTGAGGCCGTGCCGGAGGCACTCGGCTTGGCGCGGGCGACGTTGCGGACGATCAAGCAAAACCTGTTCTGGGCGTTTTTTTACAATGCGCTCGGCGTGCCACTGGCGGCGTGCGGAATTATCAGTCCCATTTTCTGCGCGGCGGCAATGGGCTTTTCCGATCTCATCGTCATCGGCAACGCGCTGCGACTGTTGCGCTGGCGGCAAAAGTGAAATTCATTTTCACCGCATAAGAATTCGCTAGACTTCACGCATGAATTTATTGCCCTTCGGAAAACTGGCCGCTCACCGGCCGCGCACGTTCGTTCCCCAAAACCTTGAGCTCGGCGACTGGCCGCAGATCGCGCCGCTTTTTGACCAGTTGGAGGCGCGCGCGGCGCAGGCCAAGTCCGCCGCCGAGCTGGAACGCTGGCTGATTGACTGGAGCGAACTCAACGCCGCGCTCGATGAAGAAGCGTCGCGCCGCTACATCGCCATGACCTGCCACACGGATAACGCGGACGCGGAGAAGGCGTATTTGTATTTCGTCGAACACGTCGAGCCGCAGCTCAAGCCGCGCCAGTTTGCGCTGGAAAAGATTTGCGTCGCGCATCCGCAATTCAACCAGTTGCCGAAGTCGCGTTATAACGTCTTCAATCGCGATGTGAAGAATCATGTCGAACTGTTCCGGCCGGAAAACGTGGCGCTGGAAACCGAGGAGGCGAAGCTCTGCCAGCAGTATCAGAAACTCATTGGCGCGCAGACGGTGAAGTTTCGCGGCGAGGAAAAAACACTGGTTCAGATGGGCCGATACCTCGAGGAGCCGGACCGCGCCTTGCGGCACGAAGCGTGGGAACTCGTCGCCCAGCGCCGTTTGCAGGACGCGGACAAGTGCGAGGCCATCTTTGATGGTCTGATCGAGTTGCGCACACAAATCGCCAAGAATGCCGGCTTTGAGAACTATCGTGACTACGCGCACCGCCAGAAAGGCCGGTTCGATTACACGCCGGAAAATTGTTTCCAGTTTCACGACGCGGTGGAAAAAGAAATCATGCCCGCCGTCCGCGAAATCCAGGACGACCGCAAGCGGCAATTGAAATTGGAGAAGCTGCAGCCGTGGGATTTGGCGGTAGATCCGCAGAACCGCGCACCGTTGAAGCCATTTTCCGATGTGGGTGAAATGGTTGCACGCACGCAAAAGATTTTTAATCACCTGGACGCGGAACTCGCGGCGGGTTTCCAGCAGATGCAGAATTTGAAGCTGCTCGACCTTGATAATCGAAAGGGTAAGGCGCCGGGCGGCTATCAGTCCACGCTGTCGGAAGCACGCGTGCCGTTCATTTTCATGAACGCGATCGGCATGCAGCGCGACGTGGAGACGATTTTGCACGAGGCCGGCCATGCGTTCCACGCGCAGGCGACGCGCGACGAGGATTTGTATGCGTATCGCGGCGCGCCGATTGAATTTTGCGAAGTCGCCTCGATGAGCATGGAACTTCTGGGCAATGAATTTCTTGAAGAATTTTATTCGGCCGCCGAGGCGAACCGCGCCCGCAAGACGCATCTCGAAGGCATTATCGGATTTTTCCCGTGGATGGCGACGGTGGACGCTTTCCAGCACTGGATTTACACGCATGCCGGTCACACGCGCGCCGAGCGCAAGACGGCGTATCTGCAATTGATGGACCGTTTCGGCGGCAACGTGGACTACAGCGGGTGCGAGGCCGCTCGGGCCTATTCCTGGCAAAGACAACTCCACATCTTCCTGCATCCGTTTTACTACGTGGAATACGGCATTGCGCAGCTCGGCGCGTTGCAGGTGTGGGCGAATTCGCGGCGCGACAAGGCGAAGGCGCTGGCCGATTACAAACAATCCCTGGCGCTGGGCGGCTCGCGGCCGCTGCCGGAATTATTCCATGCCGCCGGCTGCAGTTTTCAATTCGATGCCGCGACGATCAAGCCGCTGATTCAACTGGCCAGCACGGAACTGAAGAAGCTTTGAGTCAGGTCATTGACGCGGCGGCCGGAGCACGACTTCGCCGATGTCAATCGGTGAAGCGGGGCTGAATGAATCGGGCACGGTGACTTGAATGCCGCCCTGGCCCAGTGGCGGGTATCGCCAGGGCTGATCGCCGGCGCGGTGGGCGGTGACATTCAGGCTGTAATTTCCGGGCGTGACGTCATCCACCTCGAACGAGCCGTCCGGCCTCATCTCGATGGAATAACTTTTGTGTGATCGCATCAAGGCCTGCCATTCGGCGGATTTGTAAAAAGCCTGCGCCTCTGCGGGCGAGTTGAAAGTCGGCTGCGACGGCATGGCACCGGATAAATTTCCTTCAAAACTCAAAGCCGCATTATTCGTCGGCGGATTATCAAAACGAATCCGACCGACCAGCATCGCGCCATTGTCACCAAGGGACACCTGGGTGGATCCACCCGACTTTACCGTGACGGAAGTACTGTCGCTGTGCGTCCAAGAGTTTGGCGAAGTCTTGATCAGCCGAACAATAGCGCCGTCACCCGGCGGAACTTTTTCCATCGTGAACCGGCCTTGATCGTCCGTCGTGGATTTGTAGCCGTTGAAATCCGTACCGATGCCGGAGGTGGTCAGGTTGAACAACAAATCCTTGCCCACGCCCGGTTGCCCGCCGATATTCAACGTGCCTTCGATACGTCCCCACGCCTGCAACGTGACAACACCACTGCTGCGAATTTCGGCGAGAGGGACCCGCGCAAAACCAGGTTCGCCGGCAGCCGCAATCGTACCGTCGTCGGGAACCGAAGGAATATTGAAGTGGCCATCGGCGTCCGTGGTGGCAATCTTTGTGTGTGAATCGTAGGAACGCAATCGGCCGCCGGAGAGCTGTACATTGGAGCTCTGGCTGTCGGCCACAGCGACCACGCTGACACCCGATACAGGGGTGCCATCCGGCGCGAGCACGAGACCGCTCAAACTCGCCACCGGCTTGAGCCGGATGACGACCTGCAAAATCCCGTTTTGCGCGTCGGGAAATTTTTCAATCTTGTCCGCGTAGCCGTCGGCGTAGACAGCAACGGCGTTATTTTCTTCCTCTTCCAGGCTCAGGGTAAATTTCCCATCCGCGGCAGTGAAATCCTTGAAGCTAATTACGCCGTAGACCTCCGAGTTGTCCACGTTAGCCCTGCCGGTGCGGACGGTGAATTTTGTGACCGGCTGCTCCGTTGTCGCGTCCAGGACCAGCCCCTGCAACTGGCGCGATTTGCGCATCGTGACAATATTTTCTTGATTCGGCGAGAGCTTCACGCCGCGCTTCGCCTCGAAGCCAGCGTGAAAAACGTAAAACGGCATCGCTTCTACCGGCGCGCTGTCCCAAGTGAAATCCCCGTTGCCGTCCGTATTCGCGTTGAATTCGTAGGCGTCATATGCCGGCTCGCCATAGTTGCCTTCCAAGCCCAGGCGAGCATCCGCCACCGGCTGGCCGGACTCGTCCTGCACATGGGCGCGGATAACGCTGCCGACCTTAAGTTGGAAAACGATTTCCGCCATGCCCGGCTTGACGCTGACGGTTTTGTTGTCCGGGCTGTGGGCCTTGGCCATTACGCTGAACAACACATCGCCGGTTTCCACGCTGTGAAATGAAAACCGGCCAGTGCCATCGGTCGTCGCCTGCTTGCGATCACGGGTATATTTGCGTCCGGCCCAGACCGTCGCGCCGGAAACCGGATGGCCGCCATCGTCGATGACGAGGCCCGGCACATCCTGTCCGCGCTGTAAAACCGTCTGATAGCTGCCGTCGCGAAGCTGTTTTTCCGTTGTGCCATTGCCACCGACGTTGCCGCTGGCGCTGACATAATCCGGATGCGTCACCTCAAATCCGATATGATCCAGCAGTTCCGGCGGCAATCCGTTGGCCTGCCAACGGCCCATACCATCAGTGGTCTGTTGCTGAATGGAAAAACTTGCCTGCTCGCCTTTTTTATTCGGGTCCCCCTCATTGCCGGTCCAGAAGCGGTAGAGCCGGACGGTGGCATTGGAAACCGGTTGGTGCTCCCCGTCCACGACCACGCCACCAATTTTCACTTCCCCGGTCAGCTTCAGCGTGTAGCTAGCCGGCACCGTGTCGCCCGTCTTTAAATCCCACCGCATCTTGCGGCCGCTATAATCGTCGTGGGCGGCGCTCACATCGAGCAAATCCAATCCGGGGTCGGGATAACGCACCAGCGCCGATCCGTTGGCGTCCGTGGTGAATTTCTGGTTTACGGAACCCAGCTGGCCGCGCGAAGCCGCATTGACCTGCGCGTTCGGCAGCGGATGTCCCTCGCCATCCAACACCAAAAGCTGCAACTGGCCGTTCAACTCCGGGTCGGCAATTTCCTCCGAGGTTAGATTATCCGGTCGCATGCCGGGCAGGAGCGGGTCGAGCGTGAGCGCCAGCACGAACAGCGACGGCCGCGCCATCGCGCTGGCGAATTCCAGCGCGGCGATGGTTTTATCCGGATGCGGATTCACGAACCCGATCCGATACAGACGGATTGTAAGGTGGTCGCGGCCGGGATATAGGCCGTTCCACGCCACTTTCGTCAACGGGTTCGGCAGCTGGGCCGGATCTTCATAGGGCGTCCGCCACCAATCGCGCAGCTGGACATTATATTTCATCTCGCTGCGCCGGGCGGTGCCGTCGGCGTAATGCCAGATCAGGTCCGCAAATTTTTCTCCCGGCTGCGTGCTGAACCGCGTACCAGCCACCAGGTAAATGCAGGCGATGTTAGTGCCGCGGGGCGTGACGGTCATTTTCCCGCCGGTGAAATTGGTTTCAGTCAGCGGCACGGTGATATTCGTCCGGAAATTTCCATGCTCATCGTCCCTCGATGCTTGGCCCTGCACGTGAACCATGCCTTGCAGCCAGAACTCGATTCCGCCCAAAAACAGCTTCCCCTGCGGCAACGTTTTCAGGCCGGGATCAATGTTAAACAGAAATGCGTTTTCGGTTTCATCGATGACATTCGTCAGCGAGATCGGGATCACAGAGAGAACTCCGCCATCAGCCATGATCGCGGTCATGGAGGACTGTCCAGATGGTGCTGACGGACCGGAAGCAGTTGATTTTGCGGGCGGGATTCCGGCGACTGCTGGAGCAGCAGATGGCCCGGCCGGCTTAGCGCGAGGATGCAGACCGAACCAAATAATGGCGCCGGATAGAAAAATACCAGCCAGAACGATGACCAGCACCGATTTAGAAACTGAATTGCCGGTTTTCATGAAAATCCCATAGCCCCAGAACATTTAGGCGATGCTACGCCAGCCACGCCATCAACGGCTACCGTTCAAAACCCACCCGGAAAAAACTCAAGTATCGATGCCGTAGGCCTTGATCTTGTTGTAGAGAGTCTGGCGGCCGATGCCGAGTTTCTTGGCGGTTTCCAGCTTGTTGCCGGCGGTTTCGCGGAGCATTTGGATGATGGCATTGCGCTCGACGCCTTCCAGCAGCGTAAAATTAGTGTCGTGCCCCTCGGACGGAACCATGCGGATGTCGCTCACGGACAGGTCGGCGGCGTCCACATCCGGGCCTTCACACAACAGAACCGCCCGCTGGATCTCGTTCTGGAGCTGGCGGATGTTGCCCGGCCAATCAAACGCGGCGAGCCGTTCGGCGGCCGCCGGGGTGAACCCGCGCAACGAGCGGTTGGCCTGCGCGGCGTAGCGTTTCATGAAGGAAACGGCGAGCGGCAGGATGTCCTCACGGCGTTCGCGCAGCGGCGGCAGGTAAACGGATATGGCGCTGATCCGGTAGAACAAATCTTCACGAAGCTTGCCGTCCTTGATGGCTTCTTCGGGCTTGCGGTTGGTGGCGGCGATGATGCGGCAGTTGGTCTGGTAATCGGTCTTGCCGCCGACGGGCCGCACTTTCTGGTCCTGCAACACGCGGAGCAGCTTGCTCTGAGTATCCACGGGCATCTCGGATATTTCGTCGAGAAACAGCGTGCCGCCCTCCGCCTGGCGGAACAGGCCGTCGCGGTCGCTGTGGGCGCCGGTGAACGCGCCTTTGACCGAGCCGAACAGCTCGCTCTCGATGAGTTCCCGGGGCAGCGCGGCGCAGTTGACCTTGACGATCTTGTTCTTGCTGCGCGGGCTCAAATTGTGGATGAGGTCGGCAATGACCTCCTTGCCGGAGCCGCTTTCGCCGGTGATGAGAATGGTGACGTCGCTGGGCGCGATCCGCTCAACCGTACGGACGACGTTCTGCATGAGCAGGCTCTGGAACACCGGCGCGGAGCTGCCGGACATGGTGGAGAGGGCGCGGCGCAGGGAATTGTTCGACTCCTTCTGCTGGCGGTTTTCAATGGCCCGGTCAAGCGTGACGAGCAGCTGCTGCGTGTCGAACGGCTTGTTGATGAAATGAAACGCGCCGCGCTTGGTGGCCTCGACGGCGGCCTCGAAGGTCGCCACGCCGGTCAGCACCACAACCTCGGTGTCAGGCCAGGATTTTTTTATCTGCGGCAACAGTTCAAGGCCGTTGGCGTCTTTCAAATTCAAATCCAGCAGGATTACATCCGTGGCCTCGCCGGCGAGGGCCTTTTTCAAGGCCGCGCCGCTGTCGGCCTCGGTGACATGGTAATCGTTTTCCAAGACGGATTTGAGGAGTTTCCGCAACTCCACCTCGTCGTCCACTATTAGAATTTTGCCTTTCATGATTTATTAGGATTTTTGCGGGCACAAGCCACAACGAACTTTTCAAAAATCGCGCGATGCGCGGCATACCGCTCCGTCAGACGTTCCGGGTGAAACTGCACGCTCAACAGGAACGGCATTTTCCGCCCGGCCACCGGCTTCCATTCCATGGCCTCAACCAATCCGTCGGGGCTGACCGCCGTGGCCACAAAGGGTTCCGCGGGCGTCTGCACCGCCTGATGGTGCGAACTATTGACACCCAAAACCCGCTTTCCGGTTATCTTGGCGAGCAATGAGTCCGGTGTCAACGCCGCTTCGTGCACCATTTCGCAGGCCCGGTCGAGCCGCTGATGGTTCAAGGCGCCCGGCACCTGCTGCCGGATATCCGCCACCAACCGCCCGCCGAAGGCGATGTTAAGCAGTTGATGCCCGCGACAGATGGCCAGCAGCGGCTTGCGCTGGCGGAACGTCTCGGCGATCAAGATTAGCTCGCGCAAATCACGGGCGCCGCCGTCAGGGGTTTGATCCACCGTGCGGCGGATGCGCGCGGGCAGCCGGGGGTCATACAGGCCGGGGTTGATGTCATCGCCGCCGGTGAGCAGCACGCCTTCCACCCGGCGCACGGTCTCGGCGAGCACCGCGCGATCTGTGGTGACGGGCGTGGTGACCGGGATGCCCCCGGCTTGCAGCACCGCCAAATCATATTTCACCGAGAGGCTGGCGGATAAATCATGAAACTCGACACCGCTTTTCTCAATGCTGGGGGAGACTAATATCAACGGCCTCATTGCCATGCCCCGAAAGTAAGGCATTCCGGCAAATTGTCAGCGGGAAATTTGGCGACCGATCGACCCATCCCTCCCGAACCGGGCCGATCCCCAAACCCGGTCAAATGTCCGCCTCCGGAAATTTTTCCCGGATCTGGGCGCGCAATCGCTCCTCGTCATCCGGCATATAGCGCCGGCGGTTGACCAGGCGCTGCACCGCGTCGAGTAATTCCAGCCAGTCTTCCAGCGGCGGTTCCTTCACGCGTTGCCAGACATCGAACCGTTTGGCGCGATGGAAAAAATGATATTCGTGCCCGACGTGGTGGGCATAGACCTGCAGCTTCTCACCCTCCCCGGTGACGCGCTTCCAACTGATTTCGGCTTTGGGCATGGTTTAAATTTATTGGCGTCCGGTCAATTCTTTGGTGGCGACGATGATTGCGGAGTTTCGGCGTTTTGGTAAGTCTTTAATTTAGCGGCAATGCGGTCGGCCAGCGCGGCTTGCTGGTTGGTCTGCGCGATTTTCAAAGCGCGGCCAGCCGTTGCCACGGCATCGGCCGGGTTGCCACTGGCCGCATAGGCGCTGGCCAGATTTTCCAAGGCTTCGGGCCAGACCGGTTCCAGCTTCAAGGCGGTGATAAAGTTTGTGATCGCAAGCTGGCTTTGTCCTTCGGCCAGCAAGGTCTTGCCCAGATTGAAATAGGCATTGGCCAAATCCGGCTGCAGTTCAATGGCCCGGGAAAATTCCAGTTTGGCCCCGGCCGTTTTGCCGGCCAGCATCAAGGCCACACCGCGCGTGTTGTGGAGCAATCCGTTGTCCGGCGCCTGGGCCAGCGCTTCGGCCAGAAATTTTTCAGCTTCCGCGAACCGGCCAGCCCGGATCAACTCGCGGCCAAGATCGTATTGCAACGGTGCGACGCCGGGATGCAGGCGGACGGCGACGATAAAATGGTCGATGGCCTTTGCGGATTCACCAACATTGGCATAGGCCGAGCCCAACATATCCTGCGCGGTATCGTTGTCCGGATTCACCGCGACCTCCTGCTCAAACAGCGTCACGCTGTCTTGCCAGCAGCGCAGTTGTCGGCCGGTAAGAATAAGACAAATGCCAAGATAAACCACCGCCGCCGCCACAATTAAGTGCCGCAGTTGCCGCCGGACGATCAAACATTCATTCAGGCCGCAAGCGATGATCAAAAACACTCCGATCAACGGCAGATAAGCATAACGGTCAGCCATGGCTTGCCCGCCAATTTGCACCAGACCGATGACCGGAGCCAGCGCGACCAAGAACCACAACCAGCCGACCAACAGCCAGGGAAATTTTGTTTTCCAGCGCCAAACCATGAACGTCACCGCCACCAGCAACACCAGCGAACTGATCCCGGCCACCGTCGGGAGCGTATCTGGAAAGGGATAATAGACGCATAGATTCACCGGCCAAACCAGCTTGGCCAAATAAGTGAGATACGCCACCGGCGCGTTCAACAACCGGTATTCAACTGGCACCAAAGACAGCGGCTTGACGGCGCCCGACTGATTCTGCACGAGATAGGTGATGATTCCATCAGCGACGGCAAAAACCAGGAACGGAATCTTTTCCGCCAGCAGCCGCCAGGTTTGCTTTTGCCGGAGGAGTCCGACCCAGCGTTGCGGGAATGAAATCCTCCGCAGCGGCCAGGCGTCGAGCAGCAAGAGCAGGAACGGCAGGGTCACCAGCATGGATTTGGCCGCCAGGCCCAGCGCAAAAAAGGCGAGCGCGAGGGCGTAGTAAAAATATTTTGCGGGTCGGGATATTTCCGCATAACTCCAGTAAGCCCAGATGGTCAGGAAGCAAAAGCTCGTGCTTAAAACGTTTTTTCGTTCCGCGACCCACGCCACTGATTCCACGTTCAACGGATGCCATGCGAATAGCGCCGCCACCAGCGCGCTGGGCCAGAACATTTTGGTGATCCGCCCCAGCAGCAAAAACAGCAATACCGCATTGACCGAATGCACGAGAATGCTGGTCAGGTGATGGCCACCGGGAAACAAACCATACACCGAACAGTCCGTCATGTGCGAAACCAAGGTCAGCGGGGCCCAGTTGGATGGCTCGACACAAGTGGCGGCCCATTTGATGCCGGACCAGGAAAGCCCCTTCATCACCTCGGCGTTCTGATAGACATACCAGGGGTCGTCAAAGTAAACGAACTGGAAATGGGTGGCCGGCCAATACAAGGCCATCGTCACCAGAAACAAGCCCGCTCCAACCAGCCAGTTGCAACCGCGCTTCATGACTTAAGGCAAGTCCACGCTCGCGACCGCCATTGCGGCGATGCCTTCTTCGCGGCCGATGAAACCCATCAGCTCGTTCGTCGTCGCCTTGATGCCGACTTGCTGCCCGGAAATACCGAGGGCGGCGGCGATGCATTTTTTCATCCCGGCGATGTAGGGATAAATCTTCGGCGCCTGCGCAATGAGCGTGGCATCAATGTTCACAATCTTCGCGTTGCGCCGGTCAACCTGTTTCGCCGCCTCTTCCAAAAAGATCTTGCTCGGCACACCTTTCCAGCGCGGGTCGGTGTTCGGGAAGAAGTGGCCGATGTCCTCCTCGCCGAGCGCGCCCAGGACGGCGTCGCAGATGGCATGCATCAAAGCGTCCGCGTCCGAATGGCCGTCGAGGCCCTTCGGATGCGGAATCTCCACGCCGCCGAGAACGAGCTTGCGTCCGACAACCAGTTGATGAACGTCATAGCCGATGCCTACGTGAACCATGGGCGGAGGATAGATTTTCCGCGCGTAGCGGAAAGAAAATTATTTCGCTGCCCCGGCTTTGATGCCGTCGAGCATGAGGTTTTGGACCCCGGCGAGACAGTTCACTCACGCCGCCTGAGCAAGCGCGGCTTTCGGACCATCAAGCCCGCCCGGTTTTCGTCGGGGTGCGGGCGATAAAGCTGAACGCCGCCAGCACCAACGCTGTGAGCGTCAGCCAGAACAATCGCAGGCTCCACGACCCGGTTTTGGCAATGGTCGCCACCAACCCGATGTTCAAGTCCGCCTCCCGGTCCACATCCACGGAACGCTTGAAAGTGAGCAGGCGGCCCTGTTCGGGAATGTTCGCGCGGATGACGGCGGGGCTGGACACGGCGGCGTCCTGCTGCTGGACAAGCCGTTCGGCCAGCTTCATGTACGCCGCGTTTTCATCGGCGCTGTTACTGTCGATGATCTGCTTCGCATCCTGCTGCGTATAATTGTTGTCCTTCCGGTTGCGCAGGTCGCGGAACTTGCCGCCCAGCGCGTCGATGTCGCCGTTCACGGCGGACTGGCGCGCGTTCAGGCCTACCAGCGCCTGCTGCACCTTGAGGTTGTTGAGCTGCACCCGCGCGTCCTCGTTGAACGCAGCGTCGTTGCGCGACAAACCGTAGGCCGACTGGAACGCGCGCCTCGCCTGCTGCGGATCGCCGTTTTGCAGCGCGGAATTACCCAGCGCGAGCATCTGCTCGGCCTGCTGCGTTTTCTGCTGCTGCAAGCTGGATTCGCTCGACAGATAACTCTGCAGGTCAACCGCCGCCGGGCTGGACACGACCTCCGACTGCTGCAACTGCAGGGTGCCGTTCCATTTTTTCACCCGCCATTTTTCGTTGAGGAACACGCGCCAGGTAATGTCCTCCAGCGGCAGGTCGAATTTCGGCGCAAGCAGCTTCAGGTCCAGCGCGCCCGCGTCCGCCTGACCGGCCGCGCTGCTGAAATAGATCTCCACCGGAATGGGCTGGCTGCCGTGGGACGGCTGCTCCAGCGGGATCAAAATCTGATCCTGCTCGCGCCAGGGCCACACGCCGTTCTGGTTGACGAACGCGAACCAGAATTTCGCGTCCTTCGGCAGCGTGAGATGGAGCAGCCGCTTGTCGCCGGGGAGGATTTCCAGCCGCGCCTGCGTAAGCATGACGCCCGTGTCCGAGATCACGGAGGTGAAGGTGATGTTATTGACGCGTGCCGGCAGAAGTTTCGCGGCCTCGTGGCGTTCGAGCTTCAGCGGCAGTTGAAAATCCGGCTCGACGAGGCGGTAGGCGAAACTGGCCGACGCCGTCTCCAAGTCCTTTTGCAACGCGCGCGGGATGCTCTGCCATTCGGCGGGCTGGAGCGATGCGGGCAGGTCATCCACGCGTACCTGCAGGCGTCCGGCGGACTGGACCGTCACGAACCCGCGCTGCAGATTCACGTCCGCGGCCTGCACGCCGCGCAAAACTGTTTCCGAAGATTGATCGGGCATGAGCGTCTGGCAGGTCAGTTGCAACAGGTACTGGCCGATGACGCGCCGTTGCAATTTGATTTCCCATTCCTGCAAGCCGTTTGTCACTGCGCCCGCCACCGGCAGGAAGTCCGCGACCTGGTCGCCCTGGAACCGCACGCTCTCGGCGTTGGTCGGGACCAAAACGTGAAACATCTTGAGGCCGGTGTTCTCGATTTGATACTGGAGGTTCGCGGTGATTTTCACTTGCGCTTCATTGATGGTGGCGTGCTGCAAACTCGTCACCTGGATCCACGGATCCACCTGCTCCAGGGCCAGGGCGAGGTTCCACGGCGACTGAAGAATACGAAACGCCAGCACGCCCGGCTGCCGGATACCGGACTTCTGCGGGTCAAGCTGCGTCACGCCATCGCGCGTCACGACCTGCAAACGCATTCCCTGTTCCGGCACGATCAGCAAGGTGCCGCGCTGCTTGCCCGCTTCGCGCAACACAATTTGCGGAACGGTCCAGTTGGTCGTCGCCTTCACGCCCGGCCCGGACAGGCTGATGGTGAACTGCTGTCCGCCCACAGTCTTGCCGGACAGATTCAGCGTGATGACGCGGCCGGCGTCGGTTTTCAATTCCGTCCAGTGGCTCAAGGCCGCGCCGCTGATGGATTCGACGTCAAAGCCGGCGGGCATCAGGAAGCTCAACCGGAAAATTCCCGCGCGGGTGATGGTGACGCTGGCGGTCGAAGCCAGAACGGAGCGATCCTCGCCGAGCGAAAGCGTGTCCTGCGTCTCGACGCGCACGTCCGGCTCGACCGCCGAGGCTTTCACCACCGCGGTCGCACTCAGGTCGGAATAGCGGAACGCGCGGCGGACGGCGAGTCCGGCAAATTGCGCGGCGAGCGGCTGCACCACGCCGTTGGGAAAATCCTCGAGGTTGATGGCCGAGAATTTTTCCGCGCCAACATCGTCCAGTTGCACTTCATTGCCGGTGGCGACACCAAGCAGACCAACCTGACCCGCCGCGCCATCCACGTTAATCAAGCCAACTGATTGCTCAAACGGCAGCGGGCCGGTGGCAACCTGCGACCGGATGACCAAATTGAACGGCCGCGACTGCGCCGGGTTCAACGTCACCCGCAGCTTGCGCGTGTCGGGATCAAAGCGCCACAGCGAGACGAGCGATTGCTGATTTAATATTGGATCACCCGTCACATCCGTAATCGTCGCGCCGGCGGGCACGTTGAAGACCAATTCGCCCAGTTCGCCCTGAGCCGGCCGGATGGAGACGTAATGCGAACCTTCAATCACGCCCGCCGCCGGCACGTAGAGCTGTGAGATTTCCGCGTAGAAAACCGGCTTCTCGTTTTTTACGTCGCGGCTGCGCGGCTTCCAGCCAACCCAGATTTCGCTGCCCGGCGCGAGGACGAGGGCCGCGACGGTGTTGGTGCCGCCGGCTTCGCGGCGGACCGACACGGCCGACGGCGAGAACACGTCAACGTCGAGGTTGACAAGCGTCAGCTTGAGTTGATTGATGAGGCCGCCCGGCACCGGCAACGTGAAGCCGCTGTCGGCGTCGCGCTTGGTCACTTGGATCTGGTATTGCAACTCAATGTCAAAGGTGCCGCTCGTTTGCGCAACCAGTTGCTGCGCGCGCCCGGAATTGCCGGAAGTCTGCACCAGCGTCAGCGCGCCCGCCGGATAACTGATGTGCGTCATTACCGCCGTCCCGGACAGCAGCGGCAGAGTCTGGCCTTTCTCCGCCACCCAGCGGATTTTCGCCGTGGCCAGCGCGAATTGGTCCTCGATGCGGATTTGTTGCGTGACGGTCTCGGCAAGCACGGGCGGATTTGACGGGGGCACGGAAAGGTTTTCTCCCCGCCCGGTCATTGCGCCGCCCACGCACAGCAAGCCGATCAAACCAGACATGGCGGCGGTCGCCGGGCCGCTTGCCGACGGCGGCAAATCCGAGTCCGTTTTTTCAGGCACCCGCCAGAGTTGTCTCAATGCCGGGATCACCACCTGCAATAGCAAGAATACGGCGATCACCGCAAAAAATGCCGCCGCGCCGTTGGGCCAGCGCAAGGCCGTCCAAGCGAGCAGTGTCCAGCCGAGGATCCGGCACGCCGCCTTGGCCGCCGCGCCAGTGCGCGACCAGCCAAAAATCCAGCAGACCAGCGCGAACGGCACCGGCCAGGCGCAGCTGATGAGACTGGTCGTCGAGGCGGTTTGCGCCAGATTCGCCACTTCGACGGTCAACGCGCTGCCGGCCTGCTGCACGGGTGCCAGGAACGTCACGTCGCGCGAGGTAGAAATTTTTTCACCTCCCACGCCAGCCACCAGATTGATGAGCGCGGCCGCGGCCAGACCCACCGCCGCCAGGCCGATGACCGTGGCCAGGAGATGGCGGACGCTGAATCGCTGAACGTCCCCGCCGGCCGCCCACCGCCACACCAGCAGGGCCAGCAAAACGAAAAACAGCGTCGCAAACAACGAAATCACCGCCCGGCCGGCTTCGTCGCCATGGAACAGCCGCGCCAGTTGCGCGAACCCGGACATATCCGCCACGCCGCCGACCGGCATGAGCGAGCCCCGGCGATAGACCAGCCGCTGACCTTCGTCCGGCGTGAGCTTCCATTGCGCGAGCATCACCGGCGCATTCATGACGGGCGCGGCGATGGACACACGCTTGGCGTCGGTCGCGCGGGTCGCCAGTTTCAAATCAATCGTCAGGACGCTGTCGGGATCGGCGTGCGGCGGCAGCGGGATGAGGCTGGCCTTGCCGTCAATCAACGGCACGACCGCCAGGCCCTTGACGGTGGCCGACCACAAGTCCGTTCCGTCCGGCAGCGTGAGGCGGAAATAGGGGTTGCCACGGGTCTTGACGAAGTAGCGCACGTCGGTCAGCACCTGGCCCTCCTTGGAAATATGCGTCTCCAGCGACGCGCGGTCCACGACCTGGTTGAGCGAATCCCCCTGCGCCAGCGGACTTAATGCGAGCTTCAATTCAAACGGCCGCGCCGAATACTGATACGCCGCCAGGATCGGCGCGTCGAAAAACAGGCGGTATTCCGGCGGCACTTCCGCCGGCTCCAGCGCGAGCAGGCCGGACGATACATCCGCCGGCTTCACTTGGAATTGATACGTGCTGATGATGATGGTGTGACCCTGCTCGGACTGCGCGTCCAGCGGCCGCGCGCCGGTGAACGCCAGCGTCTCGCCCGCCGGCTTGAACGGCCGCTCGTAGGTCGCCAGCAGGGTGTAGGCGCCGGACACCGGCGTGTTCAATTGCACAATGTAACCGTTCGTCGTCTTCTGCCGGCCGCGCACATCCTTTCCGGTGAACTCGACGTTGAAATATTCCGCCGACAATTCAACGCGGAACTCCGACACCGGCGCGCCGCTGATGACATAGTTCATCACGCTGCTGCCATAGGCGATGCCTTCGCCGATGGAAAACAGGTGAAACACATCCGCCGAGACGGTCTGCGGCAGCCGCTCCACGCGCAGCGTCGCCCGCCAGTCGGCGTCGCTCAACCGGAATGCCGTCTGGATGCCGGCGACCTTGCGCGGAAAAAACGCCGTGGCGATTTCGGTCAGCGACTGAGTGCGGCCGGCTGTCAGCCGGAAACCCGCGTCCGCCGACACCGCGACGAATCCGCGCACGGATTTCGCCTTGGTGACCTCAATGTGCGGCAGCGTCCAGTTCGTTTCGCCGAGCGCCTGGTTGCGTTCGAGGCGGAGCTGGATCACCTGCCGGTCGGACACCGGCTGCCCGTAAACGAGCCGCAGCTCGGCGTTCGCCTCACCATCCGGCTCGCGCAAGAAATAATCGCTCATGCCCGACGCGTTGATGCTCGCGACGGCGTAGCCCCTGGGCACATTCAAAACCAGTTCGCGCAACGGCGCGTCGCGGATGTCGAGCTCGATCTCCGCGTCCACCGCCAGTTCACTTTCGCCGAGGTTATAGGCGAGCAATTGCGAGACCGCGACCTCCGGCAAGATCTGGTCCGCCTGGATTTTCAGTGCAAAATCGGGGCTGGAAAACTGGTAGGCAAATCGCTGGCTGCCGGTCAGGTGCAGCGCCGCGCGCGTGGCGTCGCTCTCGGGAAATTGTTCCGGCGAGATCTGCGACAGCCCGCTCGCCTGCAACACCTCCAGCCGCACCGCGCCGTCGTTTACGATGCGGAAATGGCCGGCGAACCGCGTCGCGCCTTCCGGGATCACCTGCATGGCGTCGGCCGATTGCGGGAACGCGCCGAGCGGCGTCTGCATCTGGACTTGAATCGCAAAATCATCCTTCTGCGGCTGATTGAACTGCACCACGAGCCGGCGATCGGCGGCATTCGTCCCCGGCACCACGTTCCAGGCCAGCACCTCGTCGCCCGCCACGCGTGTGACCTCGCCATCGCCGTGCAGGCGCAGCGTGATTTGGTTCATCTCGCCCTGCATCACCTTGCCGTCGAGAAGTGCAACCTGCCGCATGAGGCCGGGGCTGATGCTGATCTGCGATTCCATCTCAGCTGCGTAAAATAGTTTACCCTCGGCCTCGGGCCGCGCCTGCTTCCACGAAAATTTAACCGTGCCGTCCACCGGCAGGAAGCTGGTGAAATTGGCGCCGGCGCGTTCCGGCCGCGCGGCGTCGGTGAATTGAAACTGCGTGTCTGCCGCAAGGCCTTGCAGCAGGATGGGCTGCAGCATGCTCGGCGCAACGCGGAAATCCACCGCGCTCCAGCCGTCATTCTGGCTGACGGCGGCGTTGAACCTGATTTGGATCGGGAAAACGCCGGCGCGACTGAAGCGGGCCACGAACCGGTTTTGATCCACAGTGATCTTCCAATTGGAATGCGTATCGAGGCCAGTGAGCGCGACCGGCCCGGCCAGCAGTTCAATCGTCCCGCCCGCCGGATTTTCCACCCGCACATTGGCGGTGAGCGTGAACGCTGCAATGTCGCCGCCCAAAACGCCGACGAGTTTGAAATCCTGCAACGAGGCGGCGGCGGGCGACGCACCTTTCACCGGCGCGGGCACCGAATTCAGAGTGCCGCAGGAGGTGGCGAGGAATGCCAGGACGCAGAGAAGTGAGGCGGCGATTTTTGTTTTCATAATTCAATTCAGTTATAGCAGTCGCTACGACCGCCAGTTGTCAGGCGCGGGTCAAAGGTTTGTAAAAAAGTTGTAATGCTTGCTTCGTGTTTAAGTTCATTTCCCCGACAAACTCTTCGCCTCGCGGATCATCCATTCCAGTTTTGCCGGACGCGGGTCGGCACCGTAAATTTGCGGCACACCGCTCAAATAATTCAGCAACTGGTCGGGCGTCACCTCCTGCGCATACGGGCTGGACGCGAGCCATTCGGAAAAGGCGCTGGCAGTCGCGGCGAGGCGCATCGCGACGCCGGATTGTTCCAGCGACGGGGCGTTGCCAGTAAACGGCACGTCCCACGCCTGCTCGCGATAATCCGACTTGCCGGGGATTTTGTAGCGCACATGCACGGTCGCCACCGGGCCTTCGCCCCGCGGATTCACCTCGACCGTGTAAAGCGCGTTGCCGGCCTCCCGCGCGGCCAGGGCGGCGGCGGCCACGGTGTTATCGCGGAACTGTTCCTTGGTGAGCTGATGCGTCGCGTAGCCGATCTGGCGATAGGACGTCACGCGCCGGGGATTGAACTCCACCTGCACCTTCACCCCCTCCGCCGCGACGTGCAGCGCGCCCGCGAGCTTCGCGGCGAACTCCGTTCCCGCTTCCGCCGGCGTGTTAATGAAGGCGTAGCGACCGTCGCCGTTGCTGGAAAGGACTTCGAGCAGATCGTCGTTGTAGCCTTCCCAGCCGATGCCGAAGCAGTCGAGCGCAATGCCCTGACGGCGCTGCGCCTCGACCATTTGTTTGAGCGCTTCGGGATCCACATTGCCGAGATTGGCCGCGCCGTCGGTAAGCACGACGACGCGGTTCCCTCCATTGGCGAGGTAATGACGACGCGCGGTGGCGTAGGCAAGCTTCATGGCTTCTTCCAGATTCGTGCCGCCTTCGGGAACGAGGTCACTGACTTGGGAAACCGCCGCGCCCGCCTGGGCGCCGGACGCGCCATCCACCCATAGCCGCGCCGTCCGCGCGAAGGTGACGATGCTGAGCGTGTCCTGCGGCTGGAGCTGCGCAGCCAGAACTTTCAACGCCTCATGTATGATGGCCACGCGGTCGGCCCGCTCCATCGAGCCGGAATTGTCGAGGAGCAGAACGAGGTTCAGCGGCCGGCCCGACTCACGGCCGGCGGCGGCAGTCTTGATGGAGAACCGGAGCAGGTCCCGGTTGTGCGCAAACGGATCGCGCGCGCGTTCCGAAACGAACGCCACCGGCACGCCCGCCGCCGGTTCGGGGTCGCGATAATCGAAGGCGTTGATGAATTCCTCGCTGCGGATGGATGAGGCTTCCGGCAGGACGCCGTTTTGCAGGCTCGCCGCCGCCAGCTTAAACGATACATCGCTGACGTTGAGCGAGAAGGTGGAAAAAGCGTTGTCGCTCGTCAGGATTTCCGGCTGCGGCACGGGAGCGTTTGTTACCGGTTTGCGGATGGCTACGTCGGTTTGTTCGCTAATCGAATCTTTTGCCAGACGATCCACCTCGGCTTGGGCGAGGCTCAACTGTTTTTCTTCGTCGGCATACTGGTTTTGCAGCACGTTGAGTCCGGTGGCCGTGGTTTGGCGTCTAGTCTCAGTGCCATAAGCCTGATAAGCCGCAGCCACGGCATTGGCAATTTTCGCCGCTTCTTCCGGATTATCGCTGGTGGCGCTAATTTCAATAAGTTTGGTATTTCGCACCGGCTTCAAATCCAGCCGCTTTTTGAGTAAGGCAATGGCTTCCTTTTTTGTCAACTTCTCGCCGCCATGATTTTTTTCCCAGGCGTCATCCAGCTTCAACGCATCCACCGCATTGCCGAGCACGGCGTCGGACTGGATGATTTCAAAAGTGGTCTGAATGAAATAGGGGTCATACGGCATCATCGAAGGTACTGCGGCAAGACCTCCGCCACTGTCGTTGACATCGTTTTCCACCTTGATGCGGGTATTGCTTTCATAGTCGCCTTTGATTTTTTGCCAAAGTGTCTGGCTCTTGGCCGGCTGTGCCAAATCAGTGATTTGAACCATGGTGCTTTTCGGAATGTCTGCATCCAGTTTTTCGGCCTCGATTTTTGAATAAAGCAGTTTGTGCAGGTCGCGCAATTGTTCCAGATTGCGCTTGGCCGCTTGATAATCATGCTCGCCCCCGGCCTTCCCCGTATCCATGTTATTAACCGGAGAGAACTGTGGCAGGGGTGACGTTTCAAAGTTTACCGCATTAGTGGCTATACAATAATGCTGAATACCCATATCATCACTGGTGAGGCCGGAATAAAATTTGCCAGCGTTGATAGCAAAAGTTGTGTCTCCAACTCGAGGTGCATTACCTAGTGATGAGAAGACCGGTGAAGCAATTCCATTTTGATCTAAGCTTAGGCCACGATTGATTTGTCCGGAATTGTTGACGGCCAGCGTGCCGTTCCAGGCATCACCCGAATTACCCAAAACCGCCGCGCCGGTTGGAGTTCCGGTGCCACCATCGTTCTGACCGCTGTTATTGCGTAATACCCTGTTATCAAAAAATCCGTTCACCACGCCAACATTTTTGCCATTGATGTCGATTGGTGAATTCTCTAACGACTGGGAATCATTGGCGGCAACGATGACACCTAGCTTATTGACACTGATAATATTATTCTGTGCCACATCAGACGAACCACCCGCCATCGGAACTTTGTCAGCACCGGCGGCGACAGAGAAACTTTCATCTTTTTGAAGCCGGTATCCATTTCGGCTGTCCGAATCATTAAAGGCCAATGAACCGCCACTGCCCGCACCTGCGCGTTGTTGGACGGAATCAAGTAACTGCTGAAATGACGGACCGTCCTCCGCCCTGTCCTTGGGTTGGCCCGCGATTGGGCCCGCGATTGCGCCACTAATTCCGGGGGCCCGAGTCTGCGTAGTTCGCAAAGCCTCTACCTCAGCCGGTGCCACGACGACACCGTCCCGTTTGCGGACCCATTGGCCACCGCCCGAATCGAGCGCATGAGGTGGCGTGGCAGCAAACACATATTCGTCGGGGACTGATTGCCGCACAGCTCCCACAATCTGCTGTTTCATTTCTCCACCAAGATAGCCGCCGGCATTTCCGCCGTTATAACGTTTCTCCGGCAGGGTGCCGCTTACGGTCAGAGTTAATTCGGGAGGTGCCGCGGTCGGCAATTGATCGGTGGTTTCCGGCTTGGCTGGCTGGTTCTTCGCAAAAGTTGCTTGCTCTTTGCCAGCTATAAAACTGAAATCACTTTGAACGGCTGAGCGGCCCCCTAGTGGAGTCGCAGTCGCAAAAGTTGCCGTGGCCGGTTCTTCGGCGGGTCCAGACGGGACCGCTGGTGAACCTGATTGGGGCAGAACAATCGGCGATGGTGGCGGTGCGATCACCGGTTCCGGGGGGACGACAGTGACAACCGGCATTGAACTTTGCTGGCCATTTCCGATGGACGGGAGACTGTTTTTATCAAACGCTGCGTCGGATACGAATTGTTTTTCCCTTCCATCTTGAGGTAAAGGAGACGGTGTGGGCTTGTTTTCACTCTTGGCCATGGTCATGGAAATCATTTGGACCCGTCGCGCCTTGTTCTTCGCCTTGCTTAAGGCCGGCAACATCAAAGCAGCCAGCACTGCCATCATCGCCACCATTGCCGCCAGTGTATAGAGGGAAGGCATCACCCGGCGTTTCGCCGGCGCAAGGACGTTCGGACCGACCGCTCGCGGGGCAATCAACTTGAAATGGGCGAGCAGTATTTCCCGCTTGGCTTCGGAAAGTTTCAGCGGAGCGGCCGGCAGCGCGGCCGGCTCCGTGGGATTGGCAGCGACTTCGCGAACGAAGCCGATGGTGACTTTCAGGCGGTCATGCAATTGGGCCAACCCGACGTCCTGCGCAATGGTCCAGCGCAGCAGCGCGGCCTCCTCGGCGGGCAGTTCGCCCAGCAGCAGGGCGGTCAGCTTCGCCTCGATTTCTTCGCGTGAAGGTTTGGGTGAATCCGGGTTCATGGTACAACCCCCGTTCTGGCCAGCTCGCCGGCGATGTTCTTCAGCGCGTGGTGTAGAATATTACCCACATGACCGATGGTCAGGCCGGTGCGGGCGCCGATGTCCTTGTAGGAGAGGTTTTCGTTGAATTTCAGCCGGATCAATTCGCGACTGCGCGGGTCCAGTGTTTCCAGGCTCAAGCGCACCTGGCCGATGCCTTCAAGGCGGATGATCTGCTCATCGGGCAGCGGCGCGGGATCGGCGGGGTCGGCGGCGGGAGAATGGTCCGCTTCCAGAAATTGATCGAGCGAAACCGTCCGGCCCGCCGCGCGCCGCTGGTTGAGCGCGAGGTTATGGACGGTGCGATAAAGCCACGGGCGCGGCTTTTCGACAGATCCAAACTGGGCGTGAAGTTTCATGAACGCTTCCTGAACGACGTCTTCCGCCAACCCCGCTTCGCCGGTGTAACGCAGCGCATAACCCAAAAGCGGCGCCTCCAGAGCTGCGAACAGCTCCTCGATCGTTTCCCACCCGGGCGGCTTTGCGCTGGTTTCGTCGGGTCGCATCACTGCCATTCCTGGCGAATCTTCATTTTCTACCTGGGAACTGCCATTTGGTCCCGAAGGACATCGTGTTCATGAGTAATGACACGCGAGCGGAAGGTTTATTAGTAGAAATCGGATAGCGCAAGGGCTGAATCATTCAACCGCACCGCTGAACACAACCGCCAATGACCCATTGCGCATGGCAAATTGGGATTGTTTTCATCCAGACTGCCGCTTTAATGGAAGGATGGTGGCTGAAACCATTGTTAAAATCCGCGAGCTGACCAAAATCTACGCCCAAGGCGAAATCCAGGTTACGGCGCTGGACCACATCACCCTGGACATCGCCGCGGGGGAATTTCTGGCGCTCATGGGGCCGTCCGGCTCCGGCAAATCCACCCTGCTCCACATCATCGCCGGCGTGGACCGCCCGACCAGCGGCGAATGCCTGGTGCAGGGCGTGGACGTGACCAAGCTGAACGAAACGCAGCTCGCCGACTGGCGGAACCAAAACGTCGGCTTCATTTTTCAGACCTTTAATTTGATTCCCGTTCTGACCGCAGCCGAAAACGTGGAACTGCCCCTGCTGCTCACGCAACTGGACCGCCGCCAGCGCCGCCAGCAAGTGGAAATGGCGCTCGAAGTTGTCGGCCTTGGCGACCGCGCGAAACATCTGCCGCGCCAGCTATCCGGCGGCCAGGAACAGCGCGTGGCCATCGCCCGCGCGCTGGTGACCGATCCGAAATTGATCGTGGCCGACGAACCGACGGGCAATCTCGATTCGCACAGCGCGCAGGAAGTCCTCACCGCGCTGCAATCGCTGCGGCGCGACGCGGGCAAGACGATCATCATGGTCACGCATGATCCCAAGGCGGCGGCCTTCGGCACCCGGCAGATTCACCTGGAGAAAGGCGAATTAAGCGCGTGACCCTACCGACGTTCATCATCAAAAACGCCCTGCGCAACAAGCGGCGGGCGCTGCTTTCCGTATCCAGCGTCGCCGTGAGCCTGTTCTTGCTGGTGACGCTGCAAGTCGCGCTGCGGGAACTCACGCTGCCGGTAGAAAGCCCCGGGGCGGAACTCCGGGTTTGCGCGCGCAACAAGGTTTCGCTCACCAACCCGCTGCCGGCGCGGCAGCGTCCGATCATCGAACGAATCCCCGGCGTCGAGGGCGTCACGCCGTTCACCTGGTTCGGCGGCCAGTATCAAAACGAGGGGGCGATGACGTTCGCGCAGTTTGCGATGGATCCGAAGGAGACGCGGCGGGTGTTCACCGACTTCAAATTGTCCGACGCCGAACTGGCGAGGTTTCAAACGGGAAAAACCGCCGCGATCATCGGCAAAATCACGGCGGACAAATACCATTTCAAGGCCGGCGACCACATCACGCTGAACAGCACGGTATATCCCGGCGCGCTGGAGTTCACCATCGCCGGGATATTCTCCGGCACGGCCGACGACCGGATGATGCTGTTTCACCAGGATTATCTGGATGATTCCATCGGCACGCCCGGCCTGGTCGGCATGTGGTGGCTGAAGGTTAAGACCGCCGACGACATGCCACGCGTGATCGCCGCCATCAACCAAGCGTTCGCCAACACCGCCGCCGAGGTCCGCGCGGAAAGCGAACGCGCCTTTCAGCTCGGCTTCATCTCGATGCTCGGCAACATCAAGACGCTGATCGCGTCCATCAGCACGGTGGTGGTGTTCACGCTGGTGCTGGTGACAGCCAGCACGATGAGCATGGCGGTCCGCGAGCGCTTCCGGGAACTGGCCATCCTCAAGGCGCTGGGTTTCCGCCGGCGCGAACTGTTTGTCTTCATCCTCGCGGAAAGTTTCGGGCTGGCCGCCGCCGGCGCGTTGCTGGGCATCGGCACGGCTTATGTCGCCTACACGTTTGGCAACATCAGCAAAATGACGCACGGGATTTTCGTTTCGTTCGAGGTCACGCCGCGCATCATGGGCCTGGCGGCGCTGGTGGCGGCGGTACTGGGCGTCATTTCCGCCGTGGCACCGGCGCTGGCCGTGGCGCGGACGAGCGTGGTAGACGGCCTGAAAACCCTGGATTAAATGGCCCTCCCGCTGAAATATAATTTCCGCAACGTCCTGGTCCGCTGGCGGGCGACGCTGGCGACCATCCTGGGCATTGCGCTGGTGGTGGCCGTGTATGTGCTAGTGCAGGCGCTCGCGGTCGGCCTGGAAAAATCCGCCGGCAACACCGGCGACCCGCGCAACGTGATGATCGTCCGCAAAGGCGCCACCGCCGAATCCAGCAGTCAGGTTTCGCTCGCCCAGTTCCAAACCATCCGCTACTGGCCGCAGGTGGCTCACGATGAAAACGGAGCGCCGCTCATCTCCGCCGATGTCATCACGCTGATCAGCCAGCCGCGTATCGACGGGCGGGGCGAGGCGAATGTCTCCGTGCGCGGCCTCACGCCCCTGGGCCGGCAACTGCGGCCGCAGGTGAAACTAGTGGCGGGACGCTGGTTCACCCCGGGCCAACGCGAGGTGGCCGTCAGTGAAAAAATGGCGCGTCGTTTCACCGGGTTCCATGTCGGCGACACGTTTCATACCGCCGGCAACGATTTGACGGTCGTCGGCGAATTCGACGGCGGCAACAGCGCGTTCGATTCCGAGGTCTGGATGGATGCCGACGAGGCGCGCTCGCTGTTTGACCGGGAGAATTATTCGAGCCTGCTGGTGCGCGTGACCGGCCCGACGGCGGCGCAGGAGCTCCTGGCACGCGTCGAAAGCGACAAGCGCCTGCCGCTCCGGGCCGAGGCGGAGGTGAAGTATTACGGCGACCAGACCGCGACGGCGCTGCCGATCCGCATCCTCGGCAATTTTCTGGCCACGGCGATGTCCGTCGGCGCGGTGTTTGCGGCGATGAACACCATGTACGCCAGCGTCGGCGCCCGGACGCGCGAGATCGGCACCTTGCGGGTGCTGGGCTTCCGGCGCCGGTCGGTGCTCGCCGGCTTCATCCTCGAAGGCGCGCTGCTGGCGGCCATCGGCGGCGTGCTGGGCTGCCTGCTGTCGCTGCCGCTGGACGGCTATTCCACGGGCACGATGAGTTTTAATTCCTTCAGCGAAACTGTTTTTGAATTCCGCATCACGCCGTGGCTGGCGACGAAAGGAATGATTTTTTCCATCGTCGTCGGCGTCATCGGCAGCCTGCTGCCGGCGCTCCGCGCCTCGCGCCTGCCGGTGATCGCCGCCTTGAAGTCCGTTTGAACCCTCATGAACACTGACAAATTAAACGACCTGAAAATCCAGCCGCAACAGCGGCAGCGGACGCAGAAGACCTTCTGGAGCATCATTATCACGGTTGTCGCCGTGATTTTGGCCACCCTGCTTTTTGCCCGGCCGTGGGCCAAAGACAGTCGCGCCACGGCTAAAGCCGATCCCGCCGGCAATCCAGCATTGACGAATCCGCCCTCAACCGCCCCGACGGCGACCCGGGCGTCCGCCTCGGATTCCAGCGGTAAGATGCTGACCGTGAACGGCTACATCATCAACCGCGAGCGCATTGAAATCAGCCCGCGGTTTCTGGGCGTCGTGACGTGGATCGGCGTAAAAAAAGGCGACGCCGTGACCAACGGCCAGGTGGTCGTGACCTTGGACGACACCGAGTATCGCGCGCGATTGCAGGAGGCGGAGGGCCAGCTCGCTGCCGCGCAGGCCACAGCCGCGCGGGATGAGCTGAACTACGAGCGCGTCCAGAACCTGTCGCGCACGGACATCGAATCCAAGCAGTCCGCCGACAACGCGCGCCTGACGCTCGAAGCCGACCGCGCCACGCTCAAGGCGGCGCAAGGCACCCGTGACCTAGCGCAAACTTTTTTGAACTGGTGCACCATCCGCGCGCCGATCAACGGCGTCGTCCTGGAAAAGCTGGTGAGCCCCGGCGAACTGGTGCTGCCGCAAAGCTTCGGCGGTGCCGGCGGGCCCAGCACCGCGCTGCTGGCCGTGGCGGACTTGAAGGATTTGCAGGTGGAAATTGACGTGAACGAAGCCGACCTCTCCAAAATTTCACTGAAACAGCGATGCCGGGTCAGCCCCGAGGCGTATCCCGACAAGACCTACAGCGGATACGTGGCGGAAATCGCGCCGGAAGCGGACCGCGCGAAAGGTACCCTGCAGATCAAGGTGCAGATTGTGGATCCGGACAAATTTCTAACCCCGCAATTGAGCGCCCGGGTGGATTTTTTAAAAGACGGCGGCAAGGACTGACTTGGCGTTTCAATCATCGCCTGGGAAGAGATTGAATACTTTCCCCATACAAGGTGTGACTGGACAACCAGGAAGGGAACCAGAAACTTGCTTCTGAGCGACGACTGCGGTATCTGTTGTCTGGTGAAGCCGGTGGATTACAACGCAATAAAGCGGCAGGAATCGCGCAACCGCATGGCGGCGGTGCGGCAGGCCAGACGCAACTCCCGAGCGGCAGCAAGTTTGCAACAACGGGCTTCACTGGTGGGCGGCGGCGCCAATTGGCGCATCACCAACTTCAAGCAGGTGGCGCGGGCGATGTCCCAATGGTCCTAACCGCTCTCTACAATCACAATTCACAGCACCAACTAGCGGCGGCTAGCCGGTGCGAGCTGGCGAGTTTGAATAGCGTCGCAGACTTTTCGTCATTCTAATTTTCCCGCCTGGCCACGAGCCTAAAACCATGGTCAACCGTAATGGTTTGAACGCGCGGTAAGCAATGGCTCCGTGCCTGTTTTGATTTTGGAAATCAGGCCGGCTGGGCGGCGGGGACTTCCGTTTTCCACGCCTCAATCTTTTCGATACGGTGGCGACGCTTGCCGCCGTGCAGTTCGAACTCCACCTCGTCGCCGACCTTGCGGTTCACCAGCGCCATCGCGATGGGCGTGAGGTAGCTGATGATGCCCCGGTCGGGATCGGAATCCCACGCGCCGAGAATGGTGAAGGTTTCCGTCTGGCTGGTCGTGAGGTCGGTGGCCACCACCACGGTGCCTGCGCCGACGACGTCGGTCCGGGCATTGGCAAAATCCTGGCCGCGGGCGCGGGTGAGTGCGGCTTCGAGATCCTCCTTCTGTCGCATGAGGATTTTCTGCATCTCCTTGGCGGCCTTGTATTCGTGGTTTTCGCGCAAATCGCCGTAGCTGCGGGCGATGGCGATCTCCTTGGAGTTCGCGGGGATTTTTTTCTGGACCAGCTCCTCGTATTCCTTGCGGCGGCGCTCGAGGCTTTCCCACGAGACAAGCAGGCCGGCGTCCTGCTTGGTTTGCTCGCCGCTGACGAGCGACTGCACGGCGGGATGCGCCTTGACGAGCCGCGCGAGCAGCGAACGCTTGTCCATGTCATCAAACACGGGCGATAGCTTCAGCGCGCGGGTCAAATCCTTGACGACCTCGATGTCCGCCGTGGCGGTCAGCTCGGCGATCAACGCCTGGTCTTCGAGGATGAAATCGCGCAGGCGGTTGGAGCGCTTCTCGTTGAACTGGTCGCGTTCCATCGCGGTCATCATCGCGCGGAAAACTTCCGGGCCAAGGATGTCCACGAAATCCTCGTTGCGCTCGCGGCCGAACCACAGGAGCAGCTCGGTGCTGGCGCTGTGCTGGTTGATGTGTTTGGCGAGCGTTTCCTTGAGCAGATCAAGTTTGCCGTTGCCGACAAGCACACTGGCGATTTCCTTGACGAGCTTCGCGGAGGTGAAATTCAGCGCGGTGCGGAACACCTCCACCCACCGGTCGGGATTGGCGGCCTTGAACGATTCCAGCGCCCGGTGATGTTTCGCGGCGGGAATGCTCTCGATGAGCGGGCCAAACTTGATGCCCTCCTGCGCCCAGACCGAGGCGACGGAAATTTCCATGGTGCCGGTTTGCAAGCCGGCCGCCTCGCGCAATTCGTCGCGCGCAAAAATCGCCTCCAACGCCACTCCCGGCTGCGTGCGCTGATACGACACGATGTCGGGATTCAGGGAATTGATGACTTCGGTCGCCGCCGCCGCCTGGTCCTTCAAATCGGCAATCACCTTGATTATTTCCGACACGACCACGACGCGGGCCTTGAGACCTTTGGCCTTGCGGAAATCCGCGAGCAGGCGGTCTTGCAGCGAGGTTTCCTGCACCTGGTAGACGACGGGATCCGTCTTTTTGATCGGCACGATAAAGTGCCCGTCTTTTTTCATTTCCCGCTTGGTCGTCTCCCACCATTTCTTCCAGTCCTCCGTGATGACGTCCGGCACCAGCACCTGCTGGATCTGGTCGGTCGTCGCCTTGCCGCCGAAGCTGTTCAGGACGATTTTGATCAAATCAAGGTGGTGCGCCGCGAGATGACGGACGGCGTCGAGGTCCGTCGCTTTGCGCGCGAGGATGTGGTCTTTCGGAACCGGCTTGAGGGATTCGGCGGCAAAGGCCAGATCCATGGGATGGCCGGGCTTGCCCGGGAAATCAATCGTGAAGCGGGCGAACACCGTGTCCACCGTCTTGATGCGTCCGAAACCCCAGCTCCGGTGCGTACAGCAGCCGGCCTCGGCCAGTTGCGCCAGCGCCGGAACATGCCGGCCCTCGATTTTTCCCGCAGCCGCCAGTTTTTCGAATTCAGCTTTCATAAATTTTTTCTCTCGCTTCCCGCGACAGGTATCCCTTTATTAAAGTAGTTGAACAGCCAAAATCCAAGACAAATTGCGGCGCGAATTTTGTCGCAACGCCTCACGAGCGGGGAATTCACGGAGAATCTCCTGGAAACCGCCCTCGCCCACGCGCGGCTTTCGCCCGCCGACCGCGGCCTCGGCCACGAGCTCGTCTGCGGCGTGGTCCGCTGGCAGGCCACGCTCGACTGCCTCATCGCGCGCAAGACCACGCCCGGCCGCGAACCGCGGCCCGCTTTGAAAAACCTGCTGCGGCTCGGGCTTTACCAGATCTTCTGGCTCGACCGCATCCCGCCGCACGCCGCCGTCCATGAAACCGTCGAGCTGGCCAAGCGCTCCGGCTACGGGGCGCAGGCCGGCTTCATCAACGCCGTACTGCGCGGCTACCTGCGCGAAACCGGCGCAATCCGGAAAATCCTCGCCGACATGAAGATCTCCCAGCCCGCGCTGGGCTGGTCGCATCCCGAATGGCTCGTGGACCAATGGCAAAAACAGTTCGGCGACGAGCACACCCGGTCGCTGCTGGAATGGAACAACACCCCGCCCAAAACTTACGCCCGCGTCAACACGCTCAAGACCGACGCGGCCAAACTCGTCGCCCGCTGGCGCGAGGAAGAGGTGGAGTACGATTTTTTCACGCGCGATTGGACCGGCGAGAACGTCGCCTTTGAGCTGAAGTCGCATCCGCCGCTGGGCTCGCTGCCCAGTTTCCGGGACGGCTGGTTTTACATTCAAGACCCGAGCACGCTGCTGGCCGTGCGCGAATTGAATCCGCAGCCGGGCGAAATCATTCTCGACGCGTGCGCCGCGCCCGGCGGCAAGACGACGCTGATGGCGCAAGGGATGAACCACACCGGTAAAATCATCGCCGGCGACCTGGACGAGAACCGGTTGAAGCTAGTGCAGGAAAATTGCGCCCGCCTTGGCATCACCATCGTGGAAACGGTCCTGCCTGCCATCCTCCAACAGCAACCGCCGATTTTTGACCGCATCCTGCTGGACGCGCCGTGCTCCAACACCGGCGTCATGCGGCGGCGCGTGGATTTGCGCTGGCGGATTTCCCCGGAGGAAATTTCGCGGCTGAAACGCACGCAGCTGGACCTGCTCGAGCGGGTCGCGACCAAGCTGAAGCCCGGCGGCGTCCTGGTTTACAGCACGTGTAGCCTGGAACCGGCGGAAAATTCCGGGGTGGTGAAAGACTTTCTGCACGCGCACAAAAATTTCCAGCTAGAGACCGAACGCCAGCTGCTGCCGTTTGCGGACGGCGTGGATGGGGCGTATGTTGCGCGCCTAAAACTTTCAACCTGATTTTAAACCATGGAACTTGATCTCGAAAAAGAATACGCCGACCGCGCTTATCCGATCCTGGCCAGCCTCGTCACGCCCCGCCCCATCGCGCTGGTGACCACCCTGAGCGCCGACGGCCGGGTGAACGCCGCGCCGTTCAGCTTCTTCAACCTGCTGGGGGCGAACCCGCCGATCTGCGCCTTTGCGCCCGGCGACCGCGACAACGGCACGCCGAAGGACACCGCGCTCAATGTCCGCGCCACGCACGAATTCGTTGTGAACCTCGTGGACGAAGCCATCGCCGAAGCCATGAACCAGTGCGCCGCGTCGCTGCCGTTCGGGGAAAATGAGCTGAAGCGCGCCGGATTGCACGCGGCGCCGTCGACCGGGGTGAAGCCGCCGCGCATCGCCGAGGCGCCGGCGAGTCTGGAATGTGTGGAATGGGGCACGTTGCAGATCGGCGGCAACCGCGTGGTCATCGGCCTAATCAAGCGCATTCACCTCCGCGATGAACTGTTTGACGCGGAGAAGAAGCGGGTGCGCACGGAAAAACTTCTAACCATCGGCCGGATGGCGTCGCCGCACTGGTATTGCAAGACCAGCGATCGGTTTGAGCTGAAGCGGCCGGATTAGAGCATTTTCAAAATAACTGTAGCCGTTCGGTTTGGCTGAAGTAAGAGGGCGGTCTTTTTAGGTTTTGGCTTCGTTTCGGCTCAGTCACAGCTTCCAGTTTCAATTTGAAACTGCTCACGGCCCATGAACTGGGTAGAGTCTTGTTAGTCGTTGGCCATGAGCAAATATAACCGTACAGCATTATGGTGCTTTGAGCCCGTGTCACAGGATGGTTCTGAAGGCTGGCTGGTGCACATTTTGGTGAGGCCCGAAAGGGTTTTCCCGTTGGGAAGATTTATCTTCTTCCAGATTCTGCCTTTGGGCTTATGGCCAGCGGCGATGAAAGGAAAACCCTATGAATCAAGCGGTCAAATTGAATCTGCTCGATGAGCATGCTGCTTTTGTCGACGTGGGCAGCGAAAAGCTTCACGTGTCCATCGCCGGGGGTACGCCGGAGGTGTTTGGTGCTGTCACGGCCGAGTTGCATCGGTTGCGGGACTGGTTGAAAAGCCAGGGGGCGCAGGCGGTGGCGATGGAGGCCACAGGAGTGTACTGGCTGCCGCTCTATAGCGTGTTGGAAGCGGCGGGGTTTGCTGTAATGATGGTCAATGGCAAGCAGACGCGCAATCTGCCGGGGCGCAAGAGCGATATGCAGGATTGCCAGTGGGGGGCGACCTTGCACGCTCATGGTTTGTTGCGCGCGGGCTTTGTCCCGCCGGAGCACGTGCGGCGATTGCAGGATTATTTACGTCTCCGGTGCGATCACATTGCCAATGCCGCCAGTTGCATTCAACTCCAGCAAAAAGCTTTGGAGCGAATGAATATCAAGCTCCATGACGTGATCAGCAGTCTTTCGGGGGTGAGCGGGCAGAGGGTCATTGAGGGCATCCTCGCCGGGGAACGCAACCCGGAGCGGTTGCTAGAGCTTTGCGACCACAGCATTCGCGAAAACAAGCGGGTCCGAGTCATCGAATCGTTGCGCGGAAACTGGCAGGAACAGCATCTCTTTGCCTTGAAGCAGGCAAAGGAAAGCTGGAAACATTACCAGCAACTCATCGCGGCGTGTGATCAGGAGATTGCGAATGTCTTGCGTGAGATCAACGGGCCGCCCACCCAAACCGACGAGCCGAAGCGGTCATTGCGAAAGCCCGGCGTCAATGCCCCTGACATCGCGGACTTGCATGGCCTGCTGGTGCGTTGGTGTGGCGGTAAAGACGTGACCGTGTTGCCTGCCCACACTGACTATAGCTGGTTGCAGCTTCTGGGCGAAGTGGGGACGGACCTGAAAGCGTGGCCCACCGAGAAGCACTTCACGGCTTGGGCCGGGTTGGTGCCGGGAAGTCATCAGAGTGGAAAATATCGGCGCTCGATCGGACGCAAACGCAATCGCACGGGTCGGATATTTTGCGTCATAGCGCGGAGCCTGGCGCGCAGCAAGCATCTGGCTTTAGGCGGTTTTTACCGCCGCATGGCGGCTCGGCGGGGAGGCCTGCTGGCGAACGTGGCGCTGGCCAGAAAACTGGCCGTCTGGTTCTGGCGCTTGATGGTGCATGGAGGCAGCTACGTCGAGCAAGGCCTGGCAAAATACGAAGAGCAGGTCCTGGAAACTAAACGGCGAGCCTTGGTGCGTCTGGCCAGACAACTCGGCCATGTCGTCATTCCAAATTTCCAACCCAAAGAGACGCCTTCGACCAGTACATAGAGGTAGTTCATGGGAAGGGTTGCTTCGAACCTGCTCCTTCGCCAAAGCCTCGCCAAAATCCAAAAATCCTCGCTCCGAAGGGCTACAGCATTTCTTCAAACGCTCCAACCGGATCACATCCCCATGATCGAGTAGCCGCCGTCCACGTAGATCACCTGGCCGGTGATGCAGGCCGCGCCGTCGCTGGCCAGGAACACACCGGTGGCCCCGAGTTCTTCGGGCACCAGGTTGCGCTTCAAGGGCGACCGCTGCTCGTAGGTCTTGAGCATTTCCATGAAGCCGGCGATGCCGCGCGCGGCGAGCGTGTTGACCGGGCCGGCGCTGATGCAGTTCACCCGAATTTTTTTCGGGCCGAGATCGTAGGCGAGATAGCGCGTACTGGCTTCGAGGGACGCCTTGGCCACCCCCATGACGTTGTAATGCGGCACGACTTTTTCCGCGCCGAAATAACTCATGGCCATGATGCTGCCGCCGTCGGTCATCAACGGCGCCGCGGCCCGGGCCAGCGCCACCAGCGAATAGGCGCTGACATCGTGCGCCACGCGGTAAGCTTCGCGGGTGGTGTTCACAAATTCGCCTTCGAGCGCGGCCTTCGGCGCGAACGCCACGGAATGCAGGAGCAGGTTTAATTTGCCAAACTTCGCGCCGACCTCACTGAACACGCGGTCGATGTCCTCGTCCTTGGTCACGTCGCAGGGCAGGATCAGCGTGTCCGCACCGAAGGTGCCGGCCAGCTCCTCGACATTTTCCTTCACGCGTTCGCCCTGGTAGGTAAACGCCAGCTTCGCGCCTTCCCGGGCCCAGGCCTGCGCGATGGCCCAGGCGATGGAGCGTTTGTTGGCGACGCCGAAGACGATACCGGTTTTTCCTTCAAGTTGTGGCATAAGTGCGTAAATCGTTGAACAGTTAAATCATTGAACCGCGGCGATGTTAAAGTGTTTTGGTCCGTCCGCGCAAAGCAAATTCACATGGGCATTCCCGCTTGAGGTCGCCGACAAGCTAAAGCTTGAACTCCAACGATTCACAGCCTCGACTCACCGGCGGCGAACGGTTTAGACTGGGGGCGATGGACCCAAACATAGCCGACGGACTGATCCAGTATCTGATGCTGGTGGCGCTGCTGACCTTTCACGAATACGGCCACGCGTGGACGGCGTGGAAATGCGGCGACGACACGGCGCGCCTGCAGGGCCGCGTCTCCCTGAACCCCGTCGTGCACATCGACCCCATCGGCACGGTGCTGCTGCCGCTGCTGATGATTTTCATGCCGGGCGCGGGACGTTTTCTGATCGGCTGGGCGAAGCCCGTGCCGGTCAATCCCTACAATCTCAACCATCCGAAGCGCGATGACATCCTCGTGACGCTGGCCGGGCCGGGGATGAATCTCCTGCTCGCCATCGGCCTGGTGGCGCTGGCGCGGGTCGGCATGATGTTTCAATCGGATCAGATGATCGAGTTGTGTTTGCGGGCGGCGGGGTTGAGTTTGATCCTTTGTTTTTTCAACCTGATTCCGGTGCCGCCGCTGGACGGCTCGCACATTTTGCGCGTAGCGACCGGGATGAGCCATGAGACCTACGCCAACTTTGCGCGGTTCGGGTTTATCATCATCATCGTACTGCTGCAAGTTCCGCCGGTCCGCAATGCGTTGGGATTCGTGACTTATGGCACGCTGGAGTTGCTGGTGCGAACCTTCGGTGTGAGAATCGCGCTGAATTAGAGCATTTCCATCAAATATATAGCGATGGGCTAATGGTCCTAGCGGACAGCGGTCTTTTTGGTTTTTGGGTTCGTTTCAGCTCAGTTACAGGGTTTTTCGAACCTGCGCCTTCGCTGAAGCCTCGCCAAAAAAAACAAAAATCCTCGCTGCCCATCGCTACACCTTTTCTGTCAATGCTCTAATCCGCCGTTTCAGAAAATCTCCCCGGCGAATCCTTGCTGCCGCAGCGCCTCGAACAACACCATCGCCACGCAGTTCGACAGGTTCAGCGAACGCGATTCCGGATTGAACATCGGGATGCGCAGCCAGCTATCGCGGTACTCTTCCAAAAGCTGTTTCGGCAAACCCGCCGTCTCGCGGCCGAAGACCAGATAATCATCTGTCGAAAATTTCACCTCGCTGTAAGTTTTCGGGCCGCTGGATTCCACGAACCAGAGCCGCGCATTGGCCGGCAGCTTCTCCGCAAACGCCGACCAGCTCTTCCAGCGATGCCACACGACCTGCTGCCAGTAATCCATCCCGGCGCGCTTGAGCTGCGTATCGTCCAGCTTGAAACCAAACGGCTCGATGAGATGCAGGGTGGATTTCGTGGCCGCGCACAGCCGCGCCACGTTACCCGTGTTCGGCGGAATCTCCGGTTCAAGCAGAACAATGTTCATTTCAAATTTTTAGCGCCAGGGCGCGAAGAGGCAAAGCCGCAAACAACTAGCCCAACGATTCATTCTTCAGGCTCCGCCTGATTCCGCGCCTTGGCGGCTTGGCGACCGGGCGTTGAATAATAAACTTTCCACAACACCAAGCCGTGCGCGGGCGCGCTCATGCCGGCCACGCGGCGGTCGGCCTTGGCGAGCATCGCGGCGACTTCGCCCGGAGTGAATTTGCCCATGCCCACCTGCACAATCGTCCCGACAATGCCGCGACACATCTTGTAGAGAAAACCGTCGCCCTCGATGATGAAGGTGAGCTGCGCGCCGGATTTCTTGAACTCGCAGCGCGTCAGGTGGCGCACGGTCGTCGTCCGCTTGTAGCCGGGATTGGACGCGAAGGATTGAAAGTCCTGCTCGCCGAGAAACAGTTTTGCCGCCGCGCGCATCGCCGCAAAATCCAGTTTGCGCGGAACGTGCCACGCGGTGTGGCGCAGGAGCGGGTTCATGCCGACGTGATTCCAGACGAAGTAGCGATACTGCTTGCGGGTGGCGTCGAAACGCGCGTGGAACTTCGCCGGCTTGCGCACGGCCGACTGAACGCGGATGTCGTGCGGCAGCAGCGAATTGATGGCGATGGGCAGCCGCGCGGACGTCAGCCGCCGCATCTCGACAGCCGGCACCTCGAAATGCGCGACCATGCCGAGCGCGTGGACGCCGGTGTCCGTGCGGCTGGAACTATGCAGGCGCGGCGCGCTGGGGAACAATTTCGCCAGCGCCTCCTCCACGCGCTGCTGCACGCCAAGACCGATGCGCTGCCACTGCCAGCCCTGGTAAGCCGTGCCGTCGTAGGCGATGGTCAGTTTGAATATCACTCTGGTTAAATCGTTGAATGGTTAAATTGTTAAACCGTTTTCGATTAAACGATTCAACCCTTTAACACTGCAACCAATCACATTCCGTCCAGATAGCTTTGCAACAGGATCGCCGCGGCCATCTTGTCCACCTTCTCCTTGCGCTGGTCGCGGCGGACGCCGCCCTGGATCAGCAGCTTGTTCGCTTGCGAACTCGTCAGCCGCTCGTCCCACAGTTTGATGGGCACAGTGATGGCGGATTTCAGCACGGCGACAAAGGTATCCACCTTTTGCGCCGCCGGGCCGTAGCTTCCGTCCATGTTGCGCGGATGGCCGATGAGGATAAGGTCGATCTCCTTCGTGGTGAGGATTTGCTTGAGCCGGTCCAGAAACGGGCCGAACGGCTCCGCGAGAATATATTCCAGCGGCTGCGCGATGGTTTTGGTCTCGTCGCTGACGGCGACGCCGATGCGCTTGGTTCCGTGATCAAGGGCGAGGATTCGCATGGCGGGCAGTCTGCCGCAAACGCAGAAAAATTCAATGACACGAATTGCCCGAATTTTCACAAATTGAATTCGTGTTAATCCTGAAATTCGTGTCTAACTCTTTCCCGCGCTGATTGTATCCCTAGATCTGCTCCGTCAGGTCCGGGAAAACCACCTTCGCCCGCTTGACTTTGCGGTGGTTCTGGCGTGAAATTGCTTGCATGAGTCTTTTAGAGCGCATCACCGTCAACCCGAAGCAATGCGGCGGGCGTCCGTGCATCCGGGGAATGCGGATTCGCGTGAGCGATGTGCTGGACTTGTTCGCCGCCGGCCTGACCGCCGAGAAAATCCTCGACGAACTGCCCGACCTCGAACCGGATGATGTGAAGGCGTGCATGGTTTATGCGCGCCGCCGCATTGACCATCCCGTGCTGGCGGTATGACGCTGTGGCTGGACGCGCATCTTTCGCCGCGAATCGCCCGCTGGGTTTCGGAAACTTTTGGCTGCGAGGCAACGCCGGTGCGCGACCTCAACTTACGGGAATCGGAAGACGACCAGATTTTCTTCGCGGCGCGAAGCGCCAATGCCATTGTCATCACCAAAGACAGCGATTTTGTGGATTTGCTCGAACGGCATGGACGACCGCCGAAAATCATCTGGCTCACCTGCGGCAACACCTCGGAAGCGGCGTTGAAACATATTCTTTCATCCGCGCTGCCGGAAGCAATCCGGCTGCTCGATTCCGGCGAGGATTTGGTTGAGATCGGCGATTTGTAAAATCTAAATTTCTTTTTCCCGCGCGCCTTTCGTGGTTAAATTTTTTCCGCGATGATTCAATACCTCGATTTGCTCCGGCATGTCCTCGAACACGGCAAGTTCAAGGCCGACCGCACCGGCACCGGCACTTATTCCCTGTTCGGCGCGCAAATCCGCTGTCCGCTGCGCGACTCCTTTCCGCTGCTCACCACCAAGAAAGTCCACACCAAGTCCATCATCTACGAGCTGCTCTGGTTCCTGCGCGGCGACACGAACATCAAATGGCTGAATGAACATGGCGTCTCCATCTGGAACGAATGGGCGAATGCCGAGGGCAACCTCGGCCGCGTTTATGGCGCGCAATGGACGGACTGGCGCACCGCCGATGGCCGTTCGCTCAACCAGATCGACCAGGTCATCGCGTCCATCAAGAAGAATCCCGACAGCCGCCGGCTCATCGTCACTGCGTGGAATCCGGGTGAGCTGGAGACGATGGCGCTGCCGCCGTGCCACACGCTGTTCCAGTTTTACGTGAGCGAAGGCGAGCTGAGCTGCCAGCTTTACCAGCGCAGCGCGGACATCTTCCTCGGCGTGCCCTTCAACATCGCCAGCTATGCGCTGCTGACACTGATGGTCGCGCAGGTTTGCGGGCTGAAGCCGGGCGATTTCGTCCACACGTTCGGCGACCTGCACCTCTATGCGAACCATGTCGAACAGGCCAAGCTGCAACTATCGCGCGAGCCGCGTCCGCTGCCGCAGATGAAATTGAACCCGGCGGTGCAGGACATCCATGAATTCAAGTTCGAGGATTTTGAGCTGCTCGGCTACGATCCGCACCCGGCCATTAAGGCGCCGGTGGCGGTGTGATTTTAGTGACCCGCAGGGTCAAAACCTGGATAGCCGCAGGTGCAACCTGCGGTTGACGACGATAAAAACCACGACCCGGAAAGGGTCGAACAAAACCCGCAGAGCATTTTGGCCACCTACAATCAAATCATTTACCACATTGTTTTCGCGACAAAACATCGCGAGCGGGTTTTGGATCAGCCGCGCCGCGATGATTTGTTCCGTTACATCTCGGGCATTGTCAAAAACCATGATGGTCATGTGTTCCGAATCAACGGCGTCGAAGACCACATCCATATTTTGACTTCGATTCATCCCACAGTTGCCCTGGCGGACCTGGTCAAGGCGGTCAAAACCGGCAGCGCGAAATGGATCAAGGAAAACAATGTGTTCCCGCGCTTCGGCCATTGGCAGGAGGGTTATGGCGCGTTCACCCATTCCGTCCGCGAAAAGGATGGGTTGATTGAATACATCAAAAATCAGGAGGAACATCACCGGGGCGTGGATTTTCTGGATGAATACCGCAGATTATTGAAAGATGCACAGGTTGAATTTGATGAAAAATATTTGCTGTGAATTTATGCCGGGCGGCGGTCGGGTGCGACCCCGATGGGGTCGTGGAATTGTTTTCACCATGCCCGTGGGTTTCACCCACGGCTATCCGTGTAACTGTCCTTCGGACAGCGGACCAAGGAAAATCACGGCATGAAACACTTCAAAGCCATTGCCGCGATGTCGCTGAACCGGGTGATCGGCGCGGGCAACAAAATCCCGTGGCACCTGCCGGAGGATTTCAAATGGTTTAAGCAACTGACCTCCGGCAACGTGGTCATCATGGGGCGCAAGACGTTTGAGAGCCTCGGTAAACCGCTGCCGAACCGCATCAACATCGTGCTGAGCCGGCATCCGGGGAAATTGCAAAAGAATTTCCCGGAGGCCTTCGGCAACGCCTGGGTCGGGCGCGGCAAGACGCACCTGCCCGACCGGCCGCATCAGTTCGAGCTGCCCAAGGTCGGCGGCGCGGCCACGGTGGATTTGCGCATCATCAAGGACGTGCTGAAGCTCGACCCGGCCAGCTCGCCGCTGGAGTTTTACATCGCCGGCGGCGCGCAGATTTATGAACAGGCGCTGCCACTATGTTCCGACCTCTACCTGACGCTGGTGAAACGCGAGGTGGAAGGCGGCGACGCCTTTTTTCCGGTGTTCGAGGACAAGTTTGACCTGATAGAAACGCTGCGCGACGAGCCGGAGTTCAAGATTCTGCATTACCGGCACAAGTCGCTGTTTTCTCTGGAATGATTTGTAGGTGACGTGGTGACGAGTCTCAAATTTCCTTTCAGAAAAGTCAGAGACTCCTCACGTCGTCTTCTACATCAAAAAAACCGGCGGACTGTTGCCAGTCCGCCGGTTTGAATTTTACTGCGGGAATTATTCCGCCGTCTTGACGTCGTCGAGGGCGTCGAAGGCGTGCTGCAGGGCCACCAGGTCTTCGCCGGGCTTGAGCGCGTCGAGGATCTTCTGCTCTTCCTTGATCTGCTCGTCGGTGTAGCTGGCGGCCTTGATGGACAGGCCGATGCGGCGCTCGTTGCGGTCGATTTTCACAACGCGGGCGCTGACTTCCTGGCCGGGCTTGAGGACGTTCTTGATCTTGTCCACGCGCTCCTCGCTGATCTGCGAGATGTGCACCAGGCCGTCAATTTCATGCTGCAAGCCGACAAACGCGCCGAAGCTGGCGAGCTTGGTGACCTTGCCCTGCACGAGGTCGCCGACCTTGTAGATCGTCTCGATATTGGCCCAGGGATCGGTGCCGAGCTGTTTCATGCCGAGCGCGATGCGCTGGTTGGCGCGATCCACTTCGAGGACGGTGGCTTCGACCACGTCGCCCTTCTTCATCATTTCCGAAGGATGATTGATCTTGCGCGTCCAGGACATGTCGGAAACGTGCACCATTCCGTCGATGCCCTCTTCCAGTTCGACGAAGGCGCCGTAGCTGGTGAGGTTGCGTACCTGGCCCTTGACCTTGGTGCCGACGGTGTATTTCGCCGCCGCGCCGTCCCACGGATTGCTTTCCAACTGGCGGATGCCGAGGGAAATTTTCTGTTCCTCGCGGTTGATGCCGAGGACGACGGCTTCGATTTCCTGGTCCTGCTTGAGGACGTCGCTGGGCTTGGCGATGCGCTTGGTCCAGGACAGTTCGGTGACATGGACGAGGCCTTCCACGCCGGGTTCGAGCTGCACAAACGCGCCGTAAGGCACGAGGCTGACGACCTTGCCTTTGACCTTGGTGCCGATCGGGAACTTGGTTTCGATCTGGTCCCACGGATTGGCGAGCTTCTGCTTGAGGCCGAGGCTGACGCGTTCCTTTTCCTTGTTCACGTCGAGGACGACCACGTCGAGCTCCTGACCAACTTTGAGAATCTCCGACGGATGGCCGAGGCGGCCCCAGCTCATGTCGGTGATGTGGAGCAAGCCGTCGAGGCCGTTCAAATCAATGAACGCGCCGAAATCGGTGATGTTCTTGACCGTGCCCTTGCGGATATCGCCGGGCACCATCTCGGCCAGGAGCGCGGCGCGCTTCTCGCTGCGTTCGGCCTCGATGAGTTCGCGGCGGGAGAGAACGATGTTCTGGCGTTCCTGGTTGATCTTGACGACCTTGAATTCGTAGGTGTTGCCCACGAACGACTGGAGATTCTTCGGCGTGATGACATCGAGCTGCGACGACGGCAGAAACGCCTCGACGCCGACGTTGACGATGAGGCCGCCCTTGACGACCGCCTTGACCTTGCCGCTGACGCGGCCGCCCTCGTTGCAGATCGTGAGGATGCGCTCCCAGTTCTTCTTGAACTCCGCCTTCTCGTGCGAGAGGACGACGGTGCCTTCCTTGTTTTCGAGCTTCTCGATCAGCACGTCGATCTGGCTGCCGACCAGGACGGAGGCGGGTTCCAGAAATTCACTGAGCGGGACGATGCCTTCGCTTTTGTAGCCGATGTCCACGAGGACTTCCTTGGGACGGACTTCGATGACGGTGCCTTTGACGATTTCGCCCTGGGCGACGATCTGCTTGTGGCTCTGTTTCAGAGCCTCTTCCATGGTTAGCATAACTTTACGGGACTGGACTGCGGGAGGCTTTTCGTTCCAAATGGAACGGGAAGACTCCATTGCCTAACTAACGAACGCTGCCGGGGCAACGGAGGTTAAAGATTAGGTTGTTGGTTTAACGGTTTTTTCTCAGCCTTAATCGAACATCCGCACACGCGGCGTTCAGGCAGGGTGAAGCATAGGGAAAACGCGAAGAATGGCAAGGGGGAAATGAAACGTTGAAGGGTTGAAGAGTTGAAGAGTTGGAAAGAGCGCGGAGGGTACAAAAACAAAGTCTTAAAACGCAAAGGCCCTGGGAAAGGCTAAATCATTAGCGGAATAAATCACTATGCGAGCCGGTGCGTTCCAGCCGGACATGGTTCCCGTTTTCGGTGAGCGTGTAGATCAGAAGCCAGTCGGGTTCAATGTGGCAGTCGCGGCTGCCGGCAAAATTGCCGCGTAGCGGGTGATCCTTGAATTGCGCCGGCAGGTCAGCACCGGCAATCAGCTGATCAAGTACGGCCTTGAGCTTTTCCAAATCCTGGCCGCGCTTGCCGGCCAGTTTGATATCCTTTTTGAACTGAGTCGTCCGGCTGAACGTCCTCACAGGCCCAAATCGGCGTAAAGTTCCTTTTTGCTGCCAAAGCGTTTGACGCCCCGGCCGGCCTGGCTCGCGTTGAGCGTGCGCGCCGTCAGCGCGTTCGGAATCCGCACGTCAAACGGCAGGCCACGCTGCAGCTTGATCTGCCGGTAAAGCAGATGCACCGTCTCGGAGGCCGTCAGCCCCAAATGTGCCAGAATATCCTCCACCTCGCTTTTCAAGCCGGGTTCGATGCGGGTGCGGATGGTGGCGGTTTTGCTCATGGCGTGAATGTAGCCCTGTTGTTGCCACACGGCAAATGGTTTCTAGCGGCCAGTCCGCGCGCAGCCGGAGCATCGTCCGCCGTCCCCTTAAAAATCCGCGCTCAAGGGATTTTGACAATAGCCCAGCGTTTCAACGCTGGGAATAGTTGTCCCAAACCTCCAAAGTCCCGCCAGGGACGAAAGGTCCTTACGGACGGCCACCAAATTCTTCTGCCGTCCCTAACGGGACTTTTGATATTTGGGTTGCGTGGATCCCAGCCATGAATGGCTGGGCTATTTTCAATCGGAACATTTTAATCCAAACATTGATTTCAAATTCCACCCTGATTACTTTGAAAGCACCATGCACTCTTTCAGTTCCTGCCTGATGCATTGCGTTTTCTCCACCAAGGAGCGGCGTCCATGGCTTGCACCCGCCGTCCGCGAACGGCTCTGGCCATATCTCGGCGGCATCGCACGCGAGAACGACATGAAGGCGCTGACCATCGGCGGCGTCGCGGATCATGTGCATCTGCTTTTGAGCCTGCCCGCGGCTCTCTCCGTTTCCAAAGCGATGCAATTATTGAAAGGTAATTCGTCGAAATGGTTGCGCGAGAATTTTCCCGAACTCCGGGCGCAAGGTTTCGCGTGGCAGGAAGGATTTGGCGCGTTCAGCATCGGCGTGTCGGGCGTGGACGACACGATTCATTACATCCAGACGCAGGAGGAACATCACCGGAAGAAAAATTTTCGCGAGGAATTGGAAGTTTTCCTCAAGAAGCACGGCTACGATTACCAGATAGAGATTTTGGATTGAAATTCTTTTGCCCCTGCACGACAAACTCCAGCGTCGGCGGCAGGCTCGAGACCAAGCCATACGCCAGGGGGA
>CAIQEI010000066.1 GCA_903870815.1 uncultured Verrucomicrobia subdivision 3 bacterium | reverse complement strand
TCGATTATGTGGTGAGTGCTTTGTTGACGGTGGGCACCAACGGGGTGGGCTCGCTAAGTCCGAACGACAACAACGCGCTGCTGCAGGTAGGGAAAAATTACTCGATTACAGCAACAGCGGTGACGGGAGCTGGCTTCATGTTCACGAACTGGACGGGCGGGACGACTCTGCCGCTGACGTTCCTGACAAACGGGGCGACCGTACAGTTCCTGATGGCTTCGAACCTGATGTTGCAGGCGAACTTCGTGGACACCAACCGGCCGGCCCTAGCGATCACGAACGTTACTGCCGGTTTGCAGGTGAGCAATGCGAACTTTGTGGTCCGCGGCTGGGCGACGGACAACGTGGCGGTGGCCAGCGTCTATTATCAGTTGAACACCACGGGCTGGTCAAATGCGACGAGCTATAACGGGACGAACTGGACGGCGGCGGTGACGCTGGTGCCGGGGACGAACACCATCGCGGCCTATGCGGTGGACACGAATGGCAACATCTCGCCAACCAACAGCTTAGCCTTTGATTATGTGGTGAGTGCTTTGTTGACGGTGAGCACGAACGGGGTGGGCTCGTTGAGTCCGAATTACAACAACAACCTATTGCGGGTCAGTAACAGCTATGCCATCACCGCAACTCCGGTGACCGGATCGGGCTTCATGTTCACGAACTGGACGGCCGGGACGACTCTGCCGCTGACGTTCCTGACGAACGGGGCGACGGTGCAGTTCCTGATGGTGTCGAATCTGATGTTGCAGGCGAACTTCGTGGATACCAACCGGCCCACGATTACGATAACCGCGCCGCCTCAAGGTCAACACATGTCCAACGCCCTGGCTACCGTGGTCGGAACCGCCAGCGACAACTGGCGGGTCACCGGCGTATGGTATCAGCTGAACAGCAACGTGTGGAATCTCGTGACGGCGACCACCAACAATTACACCAACTGGACCCAGACGGTGACGCTATTGTCCGGCACAAATATTTTCAAGGCCTACGCGCTTGACCCGGCCGGAAATTATTCGATTACCAACAGCTTGAGCGTGGTGTCGAGCAACACCTTCAGGCTGCAGTTCGCCTTAACCAATGCGCCAGCCACGTCCGGTGGCCTGAGTTTTGACCTGTTGATTTCACCGGGCCTCAACGGCCAGATCCAGTTCTCGACGAATTTGCAGAACTGGTCAACGCTCACCAACTTTGTTGGCACCAGCAACAGCATCACCATCTTTGACCCGGCCATCACCAACAGTAACCGCAAATTTTACCGCGCGGTGATTCCTTGACCCGCCGGCTTGGCGCCGTTGCTCATGTAAAATTGGCGCCGAAAACATGCAGGGGCCATTGGAGCGAACCAGTAAGACATTGGCAGTTGCTTATTCTTTGGGTTGGTCTTAACCGGTTCCATGCAGTTCAACCACGGATGGACACGGATGAACACTGATGCGGACCGGGAACCGGCTGGTTCGATCAAAGACAAACAGACCCACCGTCTGGTGAGGTTGGGTTCCCTTGCAAAACCCCATTGCCAACCGTGTTTATCTGTTTTTATCCGTGGTTAATTTGTTTTTCAACGAATGGTTTCGGCTTAAGGGTAGCTTTGAAACTGCTCCTTCGCCAATGCATTGCCAAAACCCAAAAATCCCCAGTCCGAACGGCTACAGTATTTCTTCAAACGCTCAAAACTTCGCTTAATTAATAAAGATTCAGCGCTGCGATTTCGCCCAACACTATCAAAATAATATTTAACCATTTGTACGTGTACACTTTTATACATTATAACTGCTTCAGGCTGGATTCCGACGGGACCTTCCGGCGTGCTCGATCTTTGACACATTGGTTTTATCACTGCAAGCGGATGCCCTCAGGGGCGGTCGTTACACCCGCTTCGGGCCACGATCGCGGGAGGGAGCGAGTGGCTGGCTGGGTAAGGTAGGGCCGACGCCAGGTGCATGGCACCAGTTCATTGGGGGAAATTAAATTTTCGGTCATCTTTGGTAACGTTTTGCATTCTCTGGTAACATTCATCCGCAGCTGTGCCGCCGCCGGATGGATCGGTTGACTCCGATCCCCACAAACTTTACCTTCCAATATCTTTTTTTGGTAAAGGATAGGTAAATGTCCGGATGCTCTTTAATGCTTTTACAAAAGGTGAGAACGATCCATGGTAAAGAAACGGTAACGTCCGATACCGGTTCGAGTCTGGGCTTAAGGTGTGACGGCAAACGACAGCCAAAAGAATTTTGACAAATTTTTAATTTAAGTGGCCTTTGGTAGCTTTAAGTGGCATAAAGTGGCCTCAACTGTAACCACGCATTGAATTGCTGGTTCGCGAGTAAAATCAGGTTGTTTTTGATATCGTTATCATTAACGTATTAATTAAATGGTTATAAATAGAGCAAATTGATGTTTGAATACCCCAAAAATTATGACGTGATTGTGGTCGGCGCAGGTCATGCCGGAGTGGAAGCCGCTTTGGCCGCCTCCAAGATGGGATGCGAAACTTTATTGCTGACCATTAATGCGGACACCATCGGCCAGATGTCTTGCAACCCGGCTATCGGCGGACTTGCCAAAGGGCACTTGGCCCGCGAAATTGACGCCATCGGTGGTGAAATGGGACTGACCACGGATATGTCCGGGCTTCAGTTCCGAATGCTGAATAAAACCAACGGTCCCGCCGTTTGGGCACCCCGCGCTCAATGCGACAAAAAGGCCTATCAATTCCGGCTGAAGTGGGTCTGCGAATCAGCACCGAATCTCGATATTAAACAGGGCCAATCAACGAAGATACTTTATAAAGATAGTGTTGCATACGGGGTTGAAACCCTGCTAGGCGTCCAGTACCTCGGTAAGAGTATTGTGGTGACGACCGGGACATTTCTCCGGGGATTGATGCATATCGGTTCAAATCAGCAATCCGGTGGCAGGTCCGGAGACGCTGCCGCCATGAACCTATCCGCATCGCTTCAAGAGCTTGGCCTTGAGCTTGGCCGGCTCAAGACTGGTACCCCGCCAAGATTATTGCGAAAAACGATAGATTTTTCCAAGACTGAATCCCAGCCTGGGGAGGAGCCGGTGCCATACTTTACCTTTTGGAAGGACGATTTGTTCCACATGGAACATTTCGAACCGAATCGGGTAAAATCAAGATCCCCGGCTGGAAAATACCCTCCAAATTCAATCCTGAGCCGGATTGACGGTCAATTGCCATGTCACATCACTTTCACGACCCCTAAAACGGCTGAAATTATTCGCGCAAACCTTCACAAGTCGCCCATGTATTCCGGCATAATCGAAGGCGTTGGTCCGCGCTACTGTCCTTCAATCGAGGATAAAATCGTGAAGTTCGCTGAAAAGGAGCGGCACCAAATCTTCCTCGAGCCGGAGGGGATTGAAACGGACGAAATCTATGTCAATGGGTTTTCCACCAGTTTACCGTTCGAAGTTCAAATTGAAATGGTGCGTTCCATCATTGGTTGCGAAAACGCAGAAATTATGCGCCCAGCCTATGCCGTGGAGTATGACTTCGCATTTCCGACCCAGCTTTATGCCTCTCTCGAAACCAAGGTTTGTCGGAATTTGTTTCTCGCAGGTCAGATCAATGGCACCTCTGGTTATGAAGAGGCGGGGGCGCAGGGTCTGCTGGCCGGCATCAATGCCGCGAGGCGGGTACAGAATCGTGACCCCATCATTCTGGGCCGTGATCAGGCTTACATCGGAGTTTTGATTGATGATTTGGTGACCAAGGGAACCACCGAGCCATATCGTATGTTCACATCGCGGGCTGAATACCGGCTGCTGTTACGCCAGGATAATGCGGATTTGCGGTTGTCACGCCTTGGGTATGAGATCGGGTTATTGCCAACCCGCAATTTCGTTAAATTTGCCGCAAAAGAAACGGCGATATCGGATGAAATAAACCGTTTGTCCACAACTTATTCACAGGGCGATTCTTTGGCAAAAATCCTCTCACGCCCGGAATGCTCTTATCAAGATCTGCCCGGCAAAAATCCTAAAATTGACGATGAAGTCATGCTTCAAGTCGAAATTGCCATTAAATACGCCGGGTACATTGATCGGCAAGAGATCGAGGTAAACCGGTCAAAAAATCTCGAAGACAAAATCATCCCTGAGTCATTTGATTATGCCGCCGTTCCCAGTCTGCGGCTCGAGGCCAGGCAAAAACTCGCCAAAATCCAGCCTCGAACCATTGGTCAAGCCGGGAGAATATCCGGCGTTTCACCGGCCGACATCAGCATCCTTTTAGTTTGGCTTAAACGAGGCGCCAAAACGCAAGTAACAGATGCCTCTAAATCATGTTAAGTATTTATTCATAGCATTTTATAAATATCTTTTAGCTCTGGAATGAACCGTTTACAATCACCCTGCCGGAGTCGCCGGCCGCTCCGTCTACTCCTACAAATATCGTGAGTAATGGACCTGACTGAACTCCTCGATTTGCCTGGGTCTTCAGTTCGGTATTTAGGTTGCCTGATGTTGGCTGGGCCAACGGCCGCGCCGGACTGCGAAATGCATGCCTACAGCCTTGTCCATTCGTGGCCGATGTTATAAGGTATTCACCCCATAGTTTAATATTTTGGAACCGGATATATTTGAAATTACGAAACAAAAATTATTCATGAAAAAATTATTCATCCTCACCACGTTGGTTATCAGCGCCGCCGGCTTGCAGGCGGAAGAATCCCACGGCTTTCAGGCTTCCCTGACGCCGGACATCGCCATTTATCCGAAAACCGCCGAGATTCAGGGCCTTTCGTTAAACATCTGGGGTGAAAACCCGCAGCACGGCGTTGCGCTGGGTTTCGTCAACGGCAGCACCGGCACCAGCAGCGGCTTCACCTGGAGTTTGTTTAATTATGCTGATTCCTATACCGGCGTCGCGTGGGGGCTGGTCAACTACAGCAAGACCGACTTTGTCGGCTGGCAGGGCGGCATATTCTTCCTGCCCTGTATCGTCAATGTTTCGGAGGGCACGTTCACCGGCTTTCAGGAGGCGATCGTCAACAGCGCGGAGGAATTCAACGGCTTCCAGCTTGGGCTGGTGAACTACACGGTAAAACTCCATGGCGTGCAGGTCGGACTGGTCAACATTGCGCTGAACAATCCCTGGTTCCATGAGTTTCCGGACAAGCTTGCCACCGGCTTCCCGATTGTGAACTGGTCGTTCTGAAAATCGCGTCCGTTTTCTAAACCGGAGGCCGTTCGCGGCTTCCGGTTTTTTGGTTTTAATAACCCTGCTTCAGCAGCCACCAGACCGCGAACATCGTCGCCACGCTTAAGAGCGACATCCACAGCGCCGGCAGGAAACACGCCATCGACATGACCACGCCGCCGACGAAAGGGATGGACGATTTCTGCCGCCAGCCATAAATCAAATAGCCGCCGCCAATCCCGCCCCACAGCACCGAAGCCCAAAGCTGGTTCGAGTCCATTTGCATCAGATCCATCCCCAAATCTGCCGCAACTCCGTGCCGCTTGCCACGGAAATTCTCTGTGGTACATTCGTTCGGTGAGCAATTTCTTCCGCCCCAACCTCAAGCGCCAGGGCCGCATCGCGCGGGGTGTGATTGGCACGGTGTGCCTGATCGCCGGCATCATCCTGGTGGACTTTGTCTTGTGGCTGGGTTTGATTTTCGTGGGCGCCGGTCTTTTCGCCATTTACGAAGCCTTGAGCGGCTGGTGCGTCGCCCGCGCCTGCGGTATTAAAACGAAGATTTAAAGCTGCCGGTCTTTAATTCACCAGCCGATACCAGTTGTCGCGCTGATGCGGCTCATAACCAAGCTCGCCGATGAGCCGGTGCATGTCGCCAACCGTCATGCGGAAGGTCGTGCCGGCCTGCGACACGACATTTTCCTCGATCATGATGCTGCCCAGATCGTTCGCGCCATATTTCAACGCGACCTGGCCGATCTCCAGCCCCTGCGTGACCCACGAGCTTTGGATGTTCGGGAAATTATCGAGGTAAATCCGCGCCAGCGCCTGCGTCCGCAGATACTCGTGCGCGCCCACCGTGGGCGCTTTCAACTTGGTGTGTTCGGCCTGGAACGTCCAGCCGATGAAAGCGGTGAAGTTGCCCATTTCCCCATTGCCGCTTTCCGCTTTCCGCTTCAATGAAATGTCCTGCTGCGCGCGCAGCCGCTCAAGATGTTCGATGCGGTCTTCAATGGTCTCCACGTGACCGAACATCATGGTGGCGCTGGAATAAAGCCCGAGCCGGTGCGCCACATCCATCACTTCCAGCCAGTCGTTGCTCATCGCCTTGAGCGGCGCGATGCGCTGGCGCACGCGGTCCACGAGAATTTCCCCGCCCCCGCCGGGAATCGAGCCGAGGCCGGCCGCCTTGAAGTCGCCGATGATTTTCTCCAGCGGCTCGTTGAACACCTCGCGAAAATGCACAAACTCGCTCGGGCTGAAACCATGGATGTTAAAGCCGGGATATTTGGATTTTACGTGCGCCAGCAGATCCAGATACCACTGCTTGGTGAGCTTGGGATGGTGTCCGCCCTGCATCAACATCTGCGTGCCGCCCAGCGCGATGGTCTCCTCGATTTTCTGGTCCATCTCCTCGAACGTGATGACGTAGGAATCGTCGTCCTTCTCCGTCCGGTAAAAGGCGCAGAACTTGCAATACACGTTGCAGACGTTCGTGTAATTGACGTTGCGGTCAACGTTGTAGGTGACAATTTCGTTGCCCCGACCGGCATACGCGGCGGCTTTGGCCAGCTGGCGGCGGCGGTCGGCGAGCGTGCCGAGCTCCTCCAGCGGCAAATGATAAAGCCGCAGGGCTTCGGCGGCGTTGATGCGTTCGCCGTCCCAGACTTTTTGGAGCAACCCGTCCAATGACGCGTCGTAAATCACGCGAAGAATCTACCAGAAGATTTCCGCCCGACAAGTCGCGTCACCGCGCCCGGCGGAACTGCTCGGACGGCAACTGCGCCAGCGCCTCGCTGGCGGCGCGGACAATTTCCGGCCGCCCGAGCAGCTGCGCGGCGCGGGCGCGATGCAGCTGCGCCTCCACCATCCGTGGATTCAGCGCGAGGGCGCGTTCCGCGCAGGCCAGCGCCTGGGCGTGCCGCCCGACCTGACCGTACATGCTGGCCAGATTGGACCAGCCGATCTGGTTGTCCGGATCCACAGCCAACGCCCGCGCCAGGCATTCCAAGCCCTCGGCCGGACGGTTCAGCCCGTCGAATAAGAGCGCCGCGAGATTGTTCCAGGCCTTGGAATCCCTCGCGTCCAGTTCCAGCGCGCGGCGATAACTCGCCTCCGCCTCGGCAAATCTTCCCAGCGACGCTTCGGCGAGGCCTTGATAAAACCGCGCCTTCGAAGACGCCGGGTTATTTACGCCCCAATTCCGGGCGAACGCCAACGCCTCCAGCCACCGGCCGGCTTCGCAGAGTTCGCGCGCCTCCCCGGCCTGATTTTTTTCAGATTTCATCGCCAATGAATCCAAATTATTTCCCGGCCGCAACGGTTCTGGCCAGAAAAATTTGGCGTGGTGCGAACCGCATAAACCGGCGGTTTCGCCAATTTTGGTGTTGGAAATGTCAAAAATCGGGTTATACCAGTATGAATTTCAAGTATCATCCCAGCTGACACGACATGAAAATTTCTGTTCCTCGCGAGACTCATCCGGGCGAAACCCGCGCGCCGCTTACGCCGGACAGCGTCGCCAAACTCGTCAAGCTCGGCGCGCAGGTCGAGATCGAAGCCGGCCTCGGCGCCGCCGCCGGCTTTGCCGACGACGCCTACTTGAAAGCCGGCGCGATCATCACCGCTGACCGCAAGGAGCTGGTCGCCTCCGGCGACATCGTTCTCCGGCTGCGCAAGCCGCCGCTGGAAGAGGTCGCCTGGCTCAAACCCGGCGCCATCCACGCCAGTCTGCTCGACCCGTTCAACGAAAAGGAGCTGGTCAATAAATTTGCCGAGCGCGGCGTGAGCGCCATCAGCATGGAATTCATTCCGCGCACGACCCGCGCGCAGAAGATGGACGTGCTGTCGTCGCAGGCCAACCTCGGCGGCTACGAGGCCGTCATTCTCGCCGCGCGTTATTCCAAAAAGATTTTCCCGATGATGACCACGGCGGCGGGCACGATCCTGCCGTCCAAGGTGTTCATCATCGGTGTCGGCGTCGCCGGACTGCAGGCGATTGCGACGGCGAAACGGCTCGGCGCCAAGGTCACCGCCTACGACACGCGGCCGGTCGTCGAAGAGCAGGTGAAATCGCTCGGCGCCCAATTTCTCAAGATCGACATCGGCGAGACCGGCCAGACGAAGGAAGGCTACGCGAAGGCGCTGACCGAGGAACAGATTCAAAAGCAGCGCGACGCCATGAAGAAAACCTGCGGCGATTCCGACGTGGTGATTTCCGCCGCGCAAGTGTTTGGCCGCAAGGCCCCCATCCTCGTCACCGCTGAAATGCTCAACGCCATGAAACCCGGCAGCGTGGTCGTGGATCTCGCCGTCGAGACCGGCGGCAACGTTGAAGGCGTCGTCTATGACCAGGTCACCGACCGCAACGGCGTTAAGATTGTCGGCTTGGCCAATCTGCCCGGCCGTGTGCCGTTGCACGCCAGCCAGGTCTATGCCGCGAACCTCGTCGCGCTCGTCGAAGAATTCTGGGACAAAAAAGAAAAAACCTTCGTGCTCAAGCTCGACGACGAGATCATCAAGGGCTGCCTCGTCACCCACGGCGGCAAGATCGTGAACGAAAAACTCCTGCCCAAAACCAACTGACAACTTATGGATACCAACATCCTGTTCATTTTTATTCTCGCCGTCTTTGTCGGCTTCGAGGTCATCTCGAAAGTCCCCTCGATGCTCCACACGCCGCTGATGTCCGGCACCAACGCCATTCACGGCATCATCCTATTCGGCGGCATCCTGGTGCTGGCGGACGCCGCCACGCCGCTGGCGCAGGCGCTGGGATTTGTCGCGGTCGTGTTTGGATCGGCCAATGTTTTCGGCGGCTTCATGGTCACCGACCGGATGCTGCAGATGTTCAAAAAGAAGAAATAACATGAGTTCCACCATCGCTCTCATCATCATTGGCGTTGCGGTCCTGTTCATCCTCGGCATCAAACTGTTGAGTTCGCCGAAAACCGCGCGGACCGGCAATCTCATTGCGGCGGCGGGCATGCTCATCGCCTTGTTGATCCTTCACAATACCCACGGCGAATATGTGTGGTCGCAGGGCTGGAGCTTTAACTACACGCTCATCGTCATCGGCACGATCGTCGGACTCATCATCGGCGCGGTCGGCGCGTATTCGGTGAAAATGACTTCGATGCCGCAAATGGTGGCGCTCTTCAACGGTCTCGGCGGCGGCGCGGCGGCGCTCGTGGCAAGTTTGGAATTCATCAAAGGCGCCAAGGGGGTGGTGATCGCCGGCATCGCCCTGCCGGTACCGGAAATTTCAACCTTCATCGCCGCCTCCATGCTCTTCGCCACGCTCATCGGTTCCCTCTCCTTCTCCGGCAGCATCATCGCCTATTTGAAACTGGAGGGAAAATTTGAAAAACCGATGACGTTCCCCGGCCAGAACATTCTCAACGGACTCATCCTCCTGGTCATCCTTGGTCTGTGCGGGTGGTTGACGTTTAACGCCACCAACGACCATGCCACCGCCGCCTTCATCCTGCTGTTCTCGCTGGCGCTGTTTTTCGGCGTTGCGATGGTCATGCCCATCGGTGGCGCGGACATGCCGGTTGTCATCTCGCTGCTGAACTCCTTCACCGGCCTCGCCGTGGCGGCGGACGGTTTTGCCATCAACAATCTCGCGATGGTCGTAGCCGGCACGCTCGTCGGCTCCTCCGGCACGCTGCTCACGCTCCTCATGTGCAAGGCCATGAACCGCCCGGTCACGAACGTCCTGTTCGGCGCGTTCGGTTCGAGCGGCGGCAGCCAGGCGGCGGCGGGCGGGGTCGCCGGCACGGTCAAACCGATTCAGGCCGACGAAGTCGCGCTGCTGCTGACCTACGCGCAGCGCGTCGTGATCGTTCCCGGCTACGGCATGGCCGTGGCCCAAGCGCAACATTCCGTGCGCGAACTCTCCGACGAACTCGGCAAACGCGGCGTCGAAGTGCAGTTCGCCATCCATCCGGTCGCCGGCCGCATGCCTGGCCACATGAATGTTCTGCTAGCCGAGGCGAATGTCCCCTACGACCAACTCGTCGAAATGGAGGCCATCAACCCCTCCATGGATCGCGTGGATGTCTGCCTGGTCATTGGCGCCAACGACGTGGTGAATCCCGCCGCGCGCGAGGAAAAAACCAGCCCGATTTACGGCATGCCCATCATCGAGGCCGACCGCTGCAAGACCGTTATCGTGATGAAGCGCTCGATGGCCGCCGGTTTCGCCGGCATCGAAAACCACCTGTTCTACAAGGACAACACCCGGATGCTCTTCGGCGACGCCAAGGCCTCGCTGAACGCGCTCGTCGCGCAGGTGAAGGCGGGTTAACACTTCGCGGATCAGTAGGGGGGGGTGCGGGGATCGCATTTTCATGCCACCTCTCCAACTGGAACACCTTGCAAACCACGCCCCCCGAAGTGCGCCCGTGGAATTACCTCACCGCACCACCCACAAACGGGTTCCGCTTCTTCCGCGTCATGGGACAGACGGTGCCGAATTGGCCGTACTAGAGCATTTTCAAAAATACTGTAGCCGTTCGCTTTGGCTGAAGGAAGAGGGCGGTCTTTTTGGGTTTGGGCTTCGTTTCGGCTCAGTCACAGCTTCCAGTTTCAATTTGAAACTGCTCACGGCCCTTGAACAGGGTAGTTCATGGGAAGGGTTACTTTGAACCTGCTCCTTCGCCAAAGCCTCGCCAAAACCCAAAAATCCTCGCTCCAAACGGGTACATTATTTCTTCAAACGCTCTAACACCTGATTTCACCGGTCGCAGCCGCCAGATTCCCGCCAGCATGCTGCCGATGACTGAATGAAACGTCGCCGAAATCGCGCATGGCAGCGCGACCAGCGGCAGGGCTGCGAAATGGTCCCGCGCCAGCGCCGCGCCCAAGCCGGAATTCTGCATCCCCACCTCCACCGAGATCGTCCGGCTCGTCAGTTCATCGCAGCGCAGCAGGCGGCTGGCGATATACCCGAGGAAAAATCCGCCCGTGTGCAACAGGAAAACCGCCAGAATCAGTTCGGCGCCGGACCGCGCAAAATCATTGGCGCTGCTGCCGATGATGCTCGCGCAAATCAGGGTGATGGTCAGCACCGACACCAACGGCGAAAACGGCAAAACACATTTCACCAGCCGCGGCGCGTAACGGTTCAGCAACACGCCGCCGATGACCGGCGCGAGCACTATTTTCACCGTGCTTATAAACAGTCCCAGCGCGTCCACCGGCACGTATTTGCCCGCGAGCCATTTCGTGAGCAGGGGCGTCATCACGATGGCGCCGAGCGTGGAGCACATCGTCATCAGCACCGAGAGCGCCACGTTGGAGCGCGCGAGATAGTTCACCACATTCGACGCCGTGCCGCAGGGGCAGCAGGCCACGAGGATCAGCCCGACCGCAAACTGCGTCTCCAACTTGAGCAGGTGCGCGATGCTCCAGCCGAGGAACGGCATGATGACGTAATGCGCCGCGAACCCGAGGCCCACCGCGCGCGGCATTTTGAGCACACTCCTGAAATCGTCCACCGTCAGCGTGATGCCCATGCCGAGCATGATGACGGCGAGTCCGTAGGTGATGAAATCGCCGCGGAACCACGTGAACCAAGCCGGATGCGCCAGCGCCAGCGCGCCGCCGGCCATTACCCAGAGGGGAAACAGGTTGGTGGCGAAAGCGAGCAGGCGGTTCATGCGCGGGGATTAAACGGAAATTTTCACGGGATGCAAACCCAATCCGGCGAACCGTGCGGCTCTCAATCATGATATTCCCGAACCACGATCGCAGTGCTGGTTGGAGGATCGAACAGCGCAAAAACGGTGCCACGCTCGTGTTCCTCGCTCTCCTTGAAAACGCGTTTGTAGCCAATCGCGTTGTTCAACGGCGCCAGACTTTGAAACAGCCGGGTGGTTTTGAGCGCGGATGGCTTGAGCAGGTTTTGGAATTCAATGCCATCGGCCGGCACGAGTTTTGCGTTGGCGACCAAGGTTTGAAAATCGTTTTGGCCGACCTTGAATACGGCCAGCCATTCTTCCCGCAGGAAGGTGGAATAGCCGGTAATCCGAACCTGGGTGGCCGAGGCCGGGGCCTTTCCCAGGCAGAGGTATGCCAGCCGGTGACCGGGCGATTTGAATGCACCTAATAGCCCGAGCGCCAGCGTCACCACCAGCGCGGGGCCGACCAGCAACGCCAGCGCGGTCGGCCGCGGCAAAGCGCGTTTCTCGATCCATACCTTGGTCAGGGCGAAAACCGAGCTGCCGCCGCCGCCGACCAGCACCAGAACCGGGATGAGCGGCAAAAACGCCATCGCGCAGGCTTTACCGAAGAATTCGTAGGTGCCATATTGCAGCGCCAGAAAAAAAAGGAGGCCCGCGCTCACCAGCACGGTATCCAAAACCCAAAGCCACCAGTAAGCCATCGGGCGCAGATTCTTGCCGGTTGGGTTTTCATTTGGATTCACGTTGGCATCAGGAAAGCCGACTGGCTTGCAAACGCAAGGTTTTATGGCGGTGATCGCAAGCAAACATCCTGGTTGCATTTTTCCCGGATTGACCCACATTGCCGGCGTGGAGGGAGGAGGCAAATCGTCGCATATCGTCGTGCTTGGCGCAGGCTTTGGTGGCCTGACGTTCTGCAAACATTTCCGTCACCCCAATGCGCGCATCACGCTCGTTGACCGCACCAACCATCATCTCTTCCAGCCGCTGCTCTATCAGGTGGCCACGTGCGCGCTCTCGGCCACGGACGTCGCCCAGCCCATCCGCGGCATCCTGTCCCACCGTCCGGACATCACCGTGCTGCTCGACAAGGCGACGGGTTTCGACCTCGCCCAGAAAAAAGTGTTCCTCGAAAAAAGCGCGCTGGATTACGACTATCTCGTGCTCGCCCTCGGCGGCCACACCGGCTACTTCGGCCACCACGAATGGGAACAGTTCGCGCCCGGCCTCAAAACGCTCGACGACGCGTTGCGCCTCCGCAGCCGCATTTTGCTCGCGTTTGAAAAAGCGGAAATTGAAACCGATCCGCTCGAACACGACCGGCTCATGACCATCGTCGTGGTGGGGGGTGGCCCGACCGGCGTGGAGCTCGCCGGCTCCTTCGCGGAGCTGACCCGGACAGTCATGAACCTGGATTTCCGCCGCATTGATCCCGCGCAGGCCCATGTCATCCTGCTCGAAGGCGGGCCGCGCATCCTGTCGCATCTGCCGCCGAGCCTTTCCGAGAAGGCCAAGTGGCAGCTCATTCACCTTGGGGTCAACGTCAAGACCGACACCCAGGTGAAAAGCATCCGCGAAGGCATCGTGGAGCTCGCCAATGGTAAAATCATCAACGCCGGCAACATCGTCTGGGCCGCCGGCGTCGCCTCCACGCCGCTCACCAAAAAGCTCGGCTGCGAACTGGATCGAGGCGGACGCGTGAAGGTGAATCATGATTTAAGTTTGCCCGGCCATCCGGAAATTTTTGCCATCGGCGACATGGCGCTGGTGCTGAACGCCGACGGCAAACCCGTTCCCGGCGTTTCACCGGCCGCCATGCAAATGGGTAAATACGTTGCGAAAATCATTGCCGCCGAACTCAACGCTGACGCGAAACCGCCGCCGCGTGCGCCGTTCAAGTATTGGGATAAAGGCACGATGGCGACCATTGGCCGTTCCGCCGCTGTCGCGCAGATGGGCCGACTCAGGCTGTCCGGCTATCCAGCGTGGCTGGCGTGGCTGTTTATTCACCTCATTTTTCTGGTCGGCTTCCGCAACCGCACTGCCGTGCTGTTCCAATGGGCCTATTCCTATTTTTCCAACCGCCGCAGCGCCCGCATCATCACCCACCAGCCGCAAGAGGTGGAAGAAGATTGACGGTAAGCCGTGATTAAAAGCGGCTGGGGCTGCCAGTTCGAGAAATCGGGGAGGTGATATTTGCGGACGTCTTCCGCCTAAGCTTCGCTCTTTCTTCAACCGCTTCAATTCTCACGCATTCCGTAACGGAGTGGATTATGAATGTTGGTCGGAAAATGGAAGCCAACTATGTTCTGCGGTTCAAGTTTGTGAGGCACCTCAAAACCAAACACAATGATTTTGCTAGTTGGCCTAAAACAATTTTTCTCTGCTATCTCTCGAACAATTTGTCCAATCAAGCACTTCAAATATCCGATTGGTATGTCGGTCGTTGGGACATTGCATTCGATAATCATTGCGCGCCCGCGTTTTCGGAGCACTTGCTCCTCACCAATTCGCGCCGCGATACATCCCAAGTATTCACTTCCATAAAGTAAATAGTGACCGCAATCCTCAATTAAATGTTCCGGCTGGATGCATAAGCAAACTTTCCCCTGATTGTGTTCACGATATGAATAATGGCCCGTATCCAAGTCTTTAATCGCAGATTCAACTGCATTTTCCGTTGAAATATTTGTCTGGCAATTTCGTTTAGCGAAGATGGATTGCTGGGCCGGATGCCATTCTGCTGGTATGACTCGGATGATTCTGCGCGGCACCCATGAAATCCACGTACAAAATGATAATGATTTTGGAAACGCTCAAGAAAAATTGTGCAAATGTCTGAATTAGGCAGCATCTTTACTTTTTTAATTGCCTTGTCTAGCCATTCAAGTTTGTCGGCAACAATGTATGCAGGAGGATTTTTGCGAAGTTCTTCGAGCACCCCCTTGTCCAATAAATCATTCAACAAACGTAGAACAACTTTTCTCCATTGTCGGTAGTTAGTCCAAACAAAAACATGCTTTTGTTTTTGTGGCATTGGAAAATATTCACTTCGGCATTTCCAGTTTCACCTTCGCGGCCACTTGCGCCACGTCTTTGTCGCCGCGACCGGAGAGGTTCACGATGATGAGCGCGTCTTTGCTCATCTTAGGAGCGCGCACCATGCACTCGGCCACGGCGTGGGCGCTTTCCAGCGCGGGGATGATGCCCTCGAGCCGCGCGAGTTTCATGAAGGCTTCGAGGGCCTGGTCGTCAATCGCGTAGGTGTATTCGGCGCGGCTGGCGTCGCGCAGCCAAGCGTGTTCGGGTCCGACGGCAGCGTAATCGAGGCCGGCGCTGACGCTGTGCGTAGATTGGATCTGGCCAAATTCGTCCTGCAAAATGTAGCTGCGCGTGCCCTGCAACACGCCGAGTGAGCCACCTTGAAACCGCGCCGCATGCTGCTCCGGCTTGATGCCCAGTCCACCGGCTTCCACGCCAACGAGTTTCACGGATTTGTCTTCAAGGAACGGATAAAACAATCCGATGGCGTTCGAGCCGCCGCCGACGCACGCGATGAGCATGTCCGGCAGGCGCTTTTCCTTCTCCAAGATTTGCGCGCGTGCCTCGTCACCGATAATGCGCTGAAAATTCCGCACCATCACCGGATAGGGATGCGCACCGTAAGCCGTGCCGAGAATATAATGAGTATTGCGAAGGTTCGTCACCCAGTCGCGCATGGCTTCATTGACGGCCTCCTTCAAGGTCTTTTGCCCCGCTTGCACCGGCACAACTTCCGCGCCGAGCATTTTCATGCGATACACGTTCAGCTCCTGCCGCTGACAATCCACCGCGCCCATGTAGATGACGCATTTCATACCGAACATCGCCGCGACGGTGGCGGAAGCGACGCCGTGCTGGCCCGCGCCGGTCTCCGCGATGATGCGCGTCTTGCCCATGCGCTTGGCGAGCAGGATCTGGCCGAGGGCGTTGTTGATCTTGTGCGCGCCGGTGTGGTTCAGGTCCTCGCGCTTGAGATAAATCTTCGCTCCGCCGAGTTCCTTGGTGAGGCGTTCGGCAAAATAAAGCGGCGAAGGGCGACCGACAAATTCCGTGAGGTAATAGGAAAGCTCGCGCTGAAATTCCGGGTCGTGCTGCGCGCGAAAGTATTCGGCCTCCAGTTCCTGCAACGGATGCATCAGCGTCTCCGGCACATAACGTCCGCCGAACGGACCGAAATGGCCGGTGGCGTCGGGCAGATTTTCTGCGAGGACTGAACTCATGGTTCAATTCTCACGCAAAGGCGCAAGGCGCGCAAAGAATTTTTCCGCCGCTCTCGCTGCCGATTAAAACCGCTTGGTGATGGTCAGCACAATGGTCTGACCTTGCGGCCGGTCGTGCGCGGTCACTTCATAGGCGTAGCGCAGCGAAGTGAACGTGCCAATCTTGGGCCAGAAGGCGCTGACTTCCGGACCGAGGCCGACAACGTTGGAATAATCTGCGGAAGCACCGGTGCCGCTATCCTTGGTGACAAGTTGCTGGTAATAGCCGATGAAACCCGCATCCACGTTCGGACAAACGGTTTTGCTCAAGCCCCATTCCATGGTGAGCATGTTGCCGGGCGTGATGTCGGTGTGGTTTTGTTCGGTGTTGATTTCGTAGCGATTCAGGAGCGAGACGGCCCAGGTCTTTTTTTCGTCGGGATACCAGACGCCGCCGAGCGTGAGCATGTGCGTCCAGAACCCGCTGCCGGGGCTGGTGAGATAATGCACAGGCGTGTCGGCGTTGAATTCGCCGGACGGCACCCAGACCGCGTAGCCGGCGGCCATATCAAACTGCTTGAGATGCCAGGAGAGAAGCAGCGGTTCCACCTGGATGTCCGCGAGATTGAACCGGTGTCCGTCACCAAAGGGCGCGGCGATGTTTTTGTAGGCGAACGGCACGATCACATCCATGCCGTAGTTCGCCCCGAGGAGGGTCCAGTCGGTCATCCAAATCAGGCGGGGCGCCTGGACGTAGGCAAAGATGTCCGGGCCGTTCGGCATGCCATTCACCTTGTCCGCAGTGTAGAAAAAATTGTAGTCACGGAGATAAACGCCCGGCGGCGGCAGCGAGGCGCCCTTGATGCCTTCCGCGCCGACCGGATAATGGCTGCCCGCCGGCAATGGTTGGGCTTGAAGTGGGTGCGCCAAACCGATGACGGCGGCGGCCAGAAGCAAACGAGTGAGGGATTTCATCTTGGATTTTGGTTGCGGGTTAAACGTCCTGAATTTTTCCGTGCAGATAACTTTCAAACGAACTCAAGTCGAGCAGGCCGTGGCCGGAGAGGTTGAAGAGCAGCACTTTTTTAGTCCCGGCTTCGCGGCATTTGATCGCCTCAGCCACCACGGCGGCGATGGCGTGGGACGATTCCGGCGCGGGCACGATTCCTTCCCGGCGGGCGAACAGCACGGCGGCCTCGAACACTTTGGTCTGGTGAATCGCCTCGGCTTCCATGAGGCCGAGCTTGAGGGCGTGGCTGACCATCGGCGACATGCCGTGATAGCGCAGGCCGCCCGCGTGGATGCTCGGCGGGATGAAATTATGGCCCAGCGTGAACATCTTCAGGAGCGGCGTGGTTTCGGCCGTGTCGCCAAAATCGTAGCGCAGTTCGCCCTGCGTCAGGGTCGGACAGGCGGACGGCTCGACGCCGACGATGCGGTATTTTTTTCCGTGCCGGATTTTTCCCCGCATGAACGGAAAGGCCAGCCCGGCAAAATTGCTCCCGCCGCCGCAACACCCAAAGATCACGTCCGGCTCCTCCCCAGCTTTTTCCATCTGCTGGATGGTTTCCTCACCGATGACCGTTTGGTGATGGCAGACATGGTTCAACACGCTGCCGAGGGAATACTTCGTGTCGGGCGTTTTGACCGTGTCCTCGATGGCTTCGCTGATGGCAATGCCGAGGCTGCCGGGCTGGTGCGGATCCTGCGCCAGCAATTTGCGGCCGTATTCCGTCTGGTCGCTCGGGCTGGCATGAACCGTCGCGCCCCAGGTGTGCATCAGCATCCGGCGATAGGGCTTCTGGTCGTAGCTGACCTTGACCATGTAAATGTTGCATTCCAGCCCGAACAAGCTGCAGGCGAAGGCCAGCGACGCGCCCCACTGGCCCGCGCCGGTTTCCGTGGCGAGCCGCCGGGTGCCGGCGATTTTGTTATAATACGCCTGCGGCACGGAGGTGTTGACCTTGTGGCTGCCGGCGGGGCTGACGCCCTCGTATTTGTAATAAATATGCGCCGGCGTGTTCAGCGCCTTTTCCAGGCGCACGGCGCGCAGCAACGGCGTGGGCCGCCAGAGCGCGTAGATGTCGCGCACCGGTTCGGGGATCTCGATGTATTTCTCCGCGCTCATTTCCTGCGCGATGAGATTTTTCGGGAAGATCGCTTCGAGCGCTTCCGGCGGCAGCGGCTCTTTCGTGCCGGGATGCAGCGGCGGCGGCAGCGGCTCGGGGAAATCGGCGTTGAGGTTATACCAGGCGGAAGGAATATCCGCCTGCTCCAGATCGAAACGGGTTTTCTGGCTCATGGTGATGTGGATTACGGATCCATCCTCCATGAAACCGCGAATCAAAACCAATCGCGGACTGCCAAATGTTTAGCAATTTTTGCCATTAGCCATTCTTCACCCGGCCAAGTCCGGCCCGCTTTGGGGTGATAAGCCCTAAAACCGGTTCCCCTTTCAATTTGGACTGGCGTGCCGCACGGCTTGGATGAAGGCGCTCACTTTCGCGGGATCTTTTTTGCCGGGAGCCGATTCCACGCCGCTGGAAACATCCACGGCAAACGGCGCCACCCGGGTCACCGCTTCGGCGACGTTTTCCGGCGTCAACCCGCCGGCGAGGAAGATCGGCTTGCCCAATTTCTGCGCGGCCACCGCGAGGTCCCAGTTGAATTGTTCGCCGGTGCCGCCGCGCACTTCCGGCGAATAGGCGTCGAGCAGGTAGGCGTCGGTCGGGTATTTCGGCAACTCCGCGAGCGAGGCCTCGTCACGGATGCGAAAGGCTTTCACGCTCATCACGCCGAACTGGGTGCAGAATTCCGGCGGTTCGTCGCCGTGAAACTGGAGCAGGTTCAGGCCGCACCGGGCGATGGCTTCCGTGACCAATCCCGCCGATGGATTCACGAACACGCCCGTCTTGAGGACGAACGGCGGCACGGCGTGCGCGATCTCCGCCGCCAATTCCAAGGGAATATGGCGCGGACTTCCCTCGTAGAACATCAGGCCGATCAGGTCCGCGCCGGAGCCGGCGGCAGCCTGGCCGTCGGCGACGCTTGTGATGCCGCATATTTTTACCCGCGTTTTCATTTACGATTGGCGAAAGGCGATTTACGATTGGCTCCGCCTTGAACAACCCGCGTTAATCGTAAATCCAATATCAAAAAATTGCAAACCGATGCCGCGCACGATTTATTTTGATTACAACGCCACCACGCCGCTGGATCCGGGTGTGCGCGAGGCGATGCTGCCGTTTCTGGGCGGCGGGGACGGCGATATTTGGGGCAATCCCTCCAGCGTCCATCACGTCGGCCGCAAAGCCCGGGCGGTGCTCGACGATGCCCGCGACCGGGCGGCCAAATTTCTCGGGGCGAGACCCAGCGAAATTATTTTTACCAGCGGCGGGACGGAGGCGAACAATCTCGCCATCCTCGGCACGGCCCGGGCCCTCAAAGCGAAGGGAAATCACATAGTCACCTCCACGGTTGAACATCCTGCGGTCCTGAACTGCTTTGATTATTTGGAGAAAAACGAGGGGTTTTCGGTCACGCGCCTGCCGGTGGATTCCGACGGGCGGGTTGCTCCGGATGATTTGAAACGGGCGCTCCGGCCCAACACCGTTTTGGTATCCGTGATGGCGGCGAACAATGAAATCGGCACGCTTCAGCCGGTGGCGGCGCTCGGGGCCATCTGCCGGGAGCGGAATATCGTGTTCCACTCGGACGCGGTGCAGTGGTTTGGCAAGGAACCCTTTGAAAACATCGCCCAATTCAATGCGGACCTGGTATCGGTTTGCGCCCACAAATTTCATGGGCCGAAAGGTGCGGGACTGCTGTTCATCAGGTCGCCGCTTCATCCGGATCCCATCCTTTTCGGCGGCGGACACGAAAATGAGCGCCGAGCTGGTACGGAAAACCTCCCTGCCGTGGTCGGGCTGGTGGAAGCCATGGAGCGATTTGTGTCCCCTCAGGTTTTTCCAAAATCCTGGTTTTCTCCATTTACTGCAAAAATTTATGCCGCCATTGAAAAAATTGAGGGCTGCGAAGTGGTGAGCCCCCGCGTTAATTCCCTGTCTAACACGGTTTCTTTTGTGGTGCGTGGTTCGGATGGGATCGCCTTGATGGCTGGTTTGGATCTGGAGGGGATTTGTGCCTCGAGTGGTTCGGCTTGTTCGGCTGGCTCGCTGGAACCAAGCCATGTCATTCTCGCCACCGGGCGGAAGGAGACGGCCAATTCCCTGGTTCGCTTTTCCCTGGGGAGAGAAACTAACGAGGAGGAAGTTGATTTTGTTTGTTCCCGTTTACCGGAGATTATCCGCCGCGCACAGGTGGCCAAATTAATTGCTCGCTGATTGTGAATGGATTGTGGATTGCACCAACAACTTTGGCTTTTTTATTTTTCCGGCTGGTATAGCTTGAACTGGTCGCAGGTGAAAACGTAAGCTTTTGCCGATGTTGATTGCGGCTTTGAACTTTGTTTGCCTTGTTCACAGCCCTTAATAAGAATAGAATTTTTTAAAGAAGACAGAATATTATAAAGCGCATGAACCTCACCATCACGAAAGATCAGATTATCGCCGGGCTCCAGGCGGTCCAAAATGTCGTCAGCAACCGGACCACGCTGCCCATTCTTTCCAATGTTCTGATTCGGGCCGAAGGCAGTCATGTTGAGTTTACGGCCACGGATCTCGATATCACCGTTGCCTGCAAAGTGGAGGCCAAGGTCAGCAAACCCGGAGCAACCACCTTGCCGGTAAAAAAACTCTTCGGAATAGTGCGCGAACTCAACGGAGAAATTGAAATCGAAACGGACGAAAAAAACATCTCCTGCATCCGCAGCGGCGCCTCATTTTTTAAAATCCACGGGCTGGGAGCCGACGAATTTCCCCCGCTCCCCAAATTCAAGGATGAAAAGAAGGTAACCCAGCCGCAGGAAAACATCCGGGCGATGATCCGGAAGACCAGCTTCGCCGTATCCACGGACGAATCCCGGTACGTCCTCAATGGCATCTTCGTCAGCCTGAAGGAAGGCAAGATGACCCTGGTGGCCACCGATGGCCGCCGGCTGGCCCTGGTGGACGAGGAAGTGGACATCTCCGAGAAGAGCGCCGGCGAATTCATCGTGCCCGCCAAGGCCATCTACGAGCTCAACCGGCTGCTGCAGGACAAAGGCGAGGTGGAACTCAAATTCGGTGAAAACCAGGCCTCCTTCGCGCTCAAGAATGAAAACGGGTTTTCCGTGCTGCTCATCACCAAGCTGATTGAAGGTAATTATCCGAATTACCGCCAGGTAATCCCCGGCGAAGCCAAGGAACGCATCGCGGTGGGGCGCGAGGAACTCCAGCAGGCGCTCCGGCGCGCCGAAATAATGACCAGCGAAAAGGCCAATTCCGTGCGGCTCACCTTCGGCAAAAACGTCCTGACCATCACCGCTAATTCGCCGGAAGTCGGCGAAGCCCGCGAAACCATGGCCATCAACTACAAGGGCAAGGAACTCGCCATTGCCTTCAATCCGCGCTACCTCATCGACCCGCTCAATGCGCTGACCGAGGACGAGGTGTTCATCGAGCTGATTGACGAGCTCAGCCCCGGCGTCATCAAGATTAACGGGCCGTTTCTATACGTCGTCATGCCCATGCGGCTGAACTGAAAAATTAGAAAAATCAAAGCGGCTGGATAATTCCAGCCGCTTTTTCATTGTAAACAGTGGGCTGGATTAACCGTCGTGCCGAGGGAGCAGACGGGCGAGTCGCCCACTTTCTTAAAGGTGTAGATGCCGCCTTGCGGACAGCCGGGAATCCGGCCCAGGCTATTGAGCTTCATATAGGGCGTAAGGTCGTTGGGGAAATTGATGGGGGAGCCATTGGTTAAGCCATGCTCCAAAGCGAACTGATTCGCGGCGGCATCGATCTGGCGGAGATTATTGACACAGGCGTTACAACAAGAGGTTGCCCGGGCTTTGATGAAGTTGGGCAGGCCGGAAACAATTAGGAAGACGACGCACAATCCCAAATTGACAAGAAAAGTTCCCCTAGCGTTTTTTGAAAACGCCCGATTTCTATATATGAAGAGGAAGCAACTTATGCCAGTCAGCCAGCCGCAACATAAAGCCAAAGGCCAATCAGAATGTAGTTTGAAGTTTAGAGAGATCGCCCAACCGAAAAGCAGAACGAAAAAAAGACAGGCAACACCAATCGCGACTTTGAGTCTCTTCATGTCGCTATCAACACCACCCCGAGCCTTCCGTTGCGAATATTACCGTCTCCGACCGCCAGGAGCGAAGTGGTAGCCGCCATGGACGCGGCCGCCGCGGACTTTGCCGGGGAAACCGGCGGGAGCGCCGGCCTTGGGCTCTTCAAACAGCGCGGTGTAGCGGTAATCAAAATTCTCCAACTTCACGCGCGGGATTTTCTGGCTGATGAAGCGTTCGATGGCGAAGACGTGCGGCGCATCCTCGGCCACCATGATGGTGAAGGCGTCGCCGGTGTTCTCTGCGCGGCCGGTGCGCCCGATGCGGTGGATGTAATCCTCGGGATGCTGTGGCACATCGTAGTTGATGACGTGGCTCACGTCCGCGATGTCCAGCCCGCGCGCGGCGATGTCCGTGGCAACGAGCACCTCGTATTTGCCCTCGCGGAAACCGGCCAGGGCCTGTTCGCGTTCCTTTTGGGTGCGGTTGGAATGGAGCACGGCCACGGCGTGGTTGGCGCGTTTGAGCAAAGTGGCGGCGCGGTCGGCGCCGTGCTTGGTGCGGCAGAAAATGATCACGGAATCGTAGTTCACCCGGTTCAGCAGCTCGAGCAGCAGGTCGGTCTTCTGCGTGTCGGATACGGGGTAGATGACGTGTTTGACCGTCTCGGCCGGCGTGCGGCGCGCGCCGATCTCAATGGTCTCTGGGTCGTGCATCGCCCATTGGATGAGCGTTTCGATCTGCGGCGGAATGGTGGCGGAAAACAGCGCGCTGTGGCGTTTGCGCGGGCATTTTTCCACCAGCCGGCGGACATCAGGCAGGAAACCCATGTCCAGCATCCGGTCGGCTTCGTCGAGGACGAGAAATTCCACCTTGTCGAGCTTCAGCGTGCCTTGTTCCAGATGATCCAGCAGGCGTCCCGGCGTGGCGACGACGATGTCCGCACCGGCGCGGAGTTCATCATTCTGTTTGCCGTAGCCGACGCCGCCAAAGACGACGGTGATTTTCAGATCCAGGAACCGCGCGTAATCGCGGAAGGCGGTTTCCACCTGCGCGGCGAGTTCGCGCGTCGGCTCGAGGATGAGCACGCGGGGGCCGACGGGATTGTGATGGCCGAGCCGGGATAGAATGGGCAGGGCGAACGCCGCCGTCTTGCCGGTGCCGGTCTGCGCGCTGCCGATGACGTCCTTGCCGGACAACACCAGCGGAATGGCGCGCAACTGGATCGGGGTCGGCTCCGTGTAGCCCGCGGCGCGGACGCCTTCGAGCACTTTTTCACTCAATCCCAAAGCGGCGAATTTCATGCGGCACTTCCTTCCGCCGCCAGCGGGGCTTCCGGCTGGACCGGGGTTTCAATCACCGGTGCGACAGCCGGTTCGACGGCCGCGGCCGGCGCTTCCGCAGGCGCGGGAATTTCCGCGGCCAGTTCGCCGGCGACGGCTTCCAAGTTGGTGGCGGCTTCGCTCGCGGCGGCCGGTTTCCCGGCGGTTATTTTCTTTTCCGGCTTCGGAGGTTTGGGCGCGGGTTTCTTCGCGGTCTCCATCCGGCCATCGGCGAATTCCAAAACGGCACCCTGATGAATGAGCCAGTGCAGATCCACGATGATGGCCGTCTGTTCCGGCGTGGCCTCGGGCGCGGCGGGTTCGGCCGGCTTGGCCGGCTGGGCGACCGCTGCACCTTCGGCCGCCGGCGCGGGCGTAACGGGAATTTCCGTGACCGGGGCCTTCACCACCTTGGGGGTCGGCGCCAGCGCCTCGATCAGTTTCCGCCGCGTGCATTTGGCGTTCGCGTTGATGAAATCAACGATGCGCTTGATGTTTTCCGAGACCGGCGTGGTTTCGAGGTCCAGGAACGTCGGGCGCGCCACGCTGACGTGGGTGACGGTCTTGTTGACCTTGAAGAATTGCAGGCCGAATTGCGCGAACTGCTGGCTCAGCTTCGTGGCGATGGGCAGCGGGAAAAATTTCTGATGCTCCCATTCCTGGCGGATGAGCCGCTGCAAACCGGCGCAGCGCAGGCTGCGGCTCGCCAGCCCGGCCACTGTGAGCTTCTCCACCGGCTTGATGATCGAATCCTTGTGCGTGGCGCGGAAATGTTTTTCCACCTCTTCCAGCGTCGCCAGCTTGAGCGGTTCCGGCACGTTGAGGCAGACGTATTCCGTCTTGAAGCTCTGCTCCTCGATCCATTTTTTGACGACGACCTCGTCCTTCACGATCTTCACGCGCGCCTTGAACAGATCAAACGGCATCCGCGCAAACTTTTCCGCGTGCAGCTTGCGCAACTGGTTCTGGTAATCGTGATAGTTCGGCGGGCCGAGAATCGCGCCGCTCAAACCGCATTGCGCGACGAAGGTGTAGACGCCCTTCGGCGGCTCCGTCGCCGTGCGTTCGGCCTGGTAAAACGTGGCGAAATGATTCTTGAGGACATGCGCCACGGCTTCGTCCACGCTGGTCCAAGGCGACTCGTCCAGCGCGCAGACAAACAGCGGCTGGGGGGAACCATCGGCCAGCTTCCGGGCCGTGAGCTGTACGGAATAGCGCTCCGCCTTCTGCAAAATCAGCAGCGCGATCTGGAACAGCGGATACGCGCGGCCGGTCATCTTGATCTGGCGCGAAAGCTGTTCGACGCCGCGCTCTTCGGGAATGAAAGCGACGTTCAGCTCCGGCAGCGGCGCGGGCGGTTCCGGCCGTTCGCGGCGATCGTCCCGGCGATCGTCGCCACGGAAGCCGCCGCTTTTCCGGTCGCCAAACTTGGAGCCGCCGCGGGGCGGGCCGCCCCGGCGCTCACCGCCGCCCCCGGGGCCATCCCGGCGCGGGCCGCGGCGTTCGCCGGGCTTGTCGCTGTAGCGGCGCTCGGGCTTGATGCCTTCATTGCCGGTAAACTTTTCAAAGCGGTTGGACTCGGTTTTTCCCTGCGCCCAGGCGGGCTGAAAGAGATTGTCCAAGTTGAGGTCGAGATCGGAAACGTTGCTCATGTAAAAATGCCCCGACACGCGGGGTTGATATTCCAGAATAGCATGGATTGACGCGGCAGGGAAAGCAAGGCTGCAAAAGGAAAGGCGCCGCCGGGCAGGCCGGCGGCGCCAAGAAAAACCGCGGTGGTTACTTTTTGGCTTCCGCCGCCGGAACCGCCGCGCGTTTGGCATGGATGGCCGCGATGACTTTCTGGGCCAGCTCGGGTTTGTCGGCCAGCTCCTTTTTCGCGGCGTCCCGGCCTTGGCCGAGCAGCCCGCCCTCGAACTGGAGCCAGGCGCCCTTTTTGTCCACCGCACCGCACTCGATGCCCACGTCGAGGATGCTGCCTTCCTTGTCAATGCCGTGGTTGTAGATGATGTCGAATTCGGCCTCCGCGAACGGCGGCGCGACCTTGTTTTTCACGATCTTGACCCGCGTATGGTTGCCGTAGACGTTGCCGGCGGCGTCCTTGAGCTGGTCCTTGCGGCGGATGTCCATGCGGACGCTGGCGTAAAATTTCAAGGCCTTGCCGCCGGGCGTGGTTTCGGGGCTGCCGAACATCACGCCGACCTTTTCCCGGAGCTGGTTGGTGAATATGCACGTGGTCTTGGACTTGGCGAGAATGGCGGTGAGCTTGCGCAACGCCTGCGACATGAGCCGCGCCTGCATGCCCATGGTGGCCATGCCCATTTCGCCGTCGAGCTCCGCCTTCGGCACCAGCGCGGCGACGGAATCGATGACGATGACGTCCAGCGCGTTCGAGCGCGCGAGGGTTTCGCAGATGGTCAGCGCCTCTTCGCCGGAATCCGGCTGCGAGACGAGCAGATCGTCCAGGTTCACGCCGAGCTTTTTGGCGTAGCCGGGATCCAGCGCGTGCTCGGCGTCGATGAACGCCGCCAGCCCGCCGGCTTTTTGGGCGTTGGCGACGACATGGAGCATGAGCGTGGTTTTGCCGGAGGATTCCGGGCCGTAAATCTCCACGACCCGCCCGCGCGGGATGCCGCCGACGCCCAGCGCCAGGTCGATCGCCAGTCCGCCGGTCGGGATGACCTCGATTTTCACGTGCGCCCGCGCGTCGCCGAGGCGCATAATGGAGCCTTCGCCGTAAGCTTTGGTGATGGAGGAAATGGCGGCGTCGAGTTCACGATCGCGCGTCGCTGCGACTTTGGAATCAACGGCGGCGGCGGGTTTTTCAGCGGTTTTGGGTGGCATAAAATAGTGGAGTTCGTAATTTTCCGGAACGCTGAAATTAGTAAAACGGCGATGAATAGTCAAACCGTCAACGCCGGCTTTTAAATACCCGGGTCAAATTCCCCACCTGAATGAGGCCCGGAAGGCGTTCGCCGGTCAAATCAACTTCCGCAGCACCTGGCCCAGGCGCGCAATGCCCTCGCGGAGGTTTGCCTCGCTGGCGCTGCCGAAACTGAGGCGCAGCTCGTGGTCCGGCTTGGAGCGCGCGGGGTCGTCCGCGTAGCAAAGCTCACCCGGCACATAAAGCACGTCGTGCTTCAATGCGGTTTGAAACACCTTCGACTTCAGGCCGGCGGAAATGCCATGCGGCAGGCGCGCCCAGAAATACAGGCCGCCGCCGGCGGCCCAGATTTCCACGGCCGGCGGAAAATATTCCGCGAGCGCCCGGTGCATCACGCGCGCTTTGCGGGCGTAATTAATCCGCACTCGGGCGACGTGGCGGTCATAAAGGCCGGTCGCCAGCGCCTGGGCCAGGAGTTGTTGCAGCAGGTTCGCCGTGCCGAAATCGTGGTTGCCTTTGATGCGCAGGACGGCGGTGTGCAGCGGCTCCGGCAAAATGCCAAAGCCCAGCCGCGCGCCGGGGGCGTAGGGCTTGCTGTAAGTGCCGGCGTAGATCACGCGGTCGCGCGCGCCGGGCAGGGTGAGCGCGGTCGGCGGCGGCTCCGCCGGTCCGTCCTCGCGGTCCGTCCGGGCGGGGAATGACAGTTCGCGGTACGCGGCATCTTCGAGCAGGTATAGCGGATGGCCGGCGGCGCGCTCGTAGGTTTTCAGGAGCTTCAGGACCGCGCGTTTCTTGGCGAGCGAAGTGGTTGCGCCGGTGGGATTTTGAAAATAGGTGACGAGGTAAAGCGCCTTCAGGCGGCGGAGCTCCCCGGATTTTTTCAGCCGCGCCAAAACGGTTTCCAGGTGGGCCAGATCAATTCCGTCGCGCTCCAGCTTCACGCCGCGCGCCCGGATGCCGCGGCTCTGGAGGATGCTCAAGAAAACAAAATACGTCGGGTCTTCGACGAGAATGAGATCGCCTTCGTCGCACAGCGCTTCCAGCGTCATGTACAACAGCTGTTGCGAGCCCCCGGTGATGATAACGTGCTCCGGCGAGTGCGCGCGGTCGTGGCCGCCATCGAGTTTCTGCAGATGCTTCGCGGTGAGCGTGCGCAGATTCATTTCCCCGGCGGTGTTGCCGTATTGCAAGGCCGGCTGGCCGGACAGGGGTGAACGCAAAATGTCATTGAGCAGTCGGCGCGAGAGCCGGACGGGCAAGGTCGGGTTGTCCGTGAAACCGGCGGCGAGCGAAATGAGCTTGGGCCGGGCCAGCGCGGTTTTCATCAGCCACGAAATGGCGGGCGGCGCGGTGCGGCGACCCAGGGCGGACAAGGCGGTTTTCATAGGCACAGTTGGCCGACGGTATCAGACCGGCCGCGCCGGAGGCAAGCAAACCGCGGCCCGGCCTGATCCGGTTCGCCATCGTTGTTTGAAGCAGAGTTTGCGGTCGCTGATGATTCGGGTTGGCGCCTTGCCCGCAGCAGCGCCTCGACTTTGCTTGAAAAAAGGTTAAACTGCGGGCGTGAGTTTTGTCGCTGAATTCAATTCGTTGCCCCTGGACGCGCTGGTCAAAAAATCGCTGGCCACCAGCGCCGCTGCCGCGCGCGCGGTCGCCGGCCAAGGCAAATTTTCCCTCGCCGATTTCGCCGCGCTGATTTCGCCGGCCGCGGCGGAAAATTTGGAAACGCTGGGCCGCCGCGCGCAGTTACTGACGCAGCAGCGGTTCGGCAAAACCATCCGGCTGTTCGCCCCGCTGTACCTTTCCAACGAGTGCATCAACAACTGCTCCTACTGCGGCTTTTCGCGCGACAACCCGATCCTCCGCGTCACCCTTTCGCTCGACGAGGTCCGGCAGGAGGCGCAGGCGCTCAAGGCGCAAGGTTTCCGCAACCTGCTGCTGGTCGCCGGCGAACATCCGAAATTTGTCTCAAATAATTATCTGCGCGACTGCATCGCCGCATTGCACGCCGACTGGCCGAGCCTCTCGCTCGAGGTCGGGCCGATGGAAACGGAGGAATATCGTCCGCTCGTCGCCGCCGGTTCGGATGGGCTGATCGTCTATCAGGAATCCTACGACCGGAACGTCTATGCCGCGATGCACACCGCCGGACCGAAACGGAATTTCGACTGGCGGCTGGAAACGCCGGAGCGCGCCTATGCCGCGGGATTCCGCCGGCTCGGCATCAGCCCCCTATACGGCCTGGCGGACTGGCGCCTGGAGGCGTTGAGCGTGGCGGCGCACGCGGATTTTCTGCTGCGCCACTGCTGGAAGGCCGCCCTCACGATTTCGCTGCCGCGCCTGCGGCCGTGCGCCGGCGAGTTCGAGCCGCTGACGCATTTGAGCGACCGCGAACTGGTGCAGCTCGTGTGCGCGTTCCGCCTGATGTTTCCCGATGTCGGCATCGTGCTTTCGACGCGCGAAAATCCGAAGCTCCGCGACGGCCTGATCCCGCTCGGCGTGACCCTGATGAGCGCCGGCGCGCGGACCGAGCCCGGCGGCTACACCGGCGCGGGTCGGGAGAACCTTCATCACACCGAGCGCGGCATCATCAAGCAGCTCGCCGCCGGCGCCAGCGAATGGGCACCGTCGGAAAACCGAGTCACCAACGCGACCGGCCAGTTCAACATCGCCGACTCCCGCCCGCCGTTCGAAGTGGCGGAACGCATCCGCAACCTCGGCTACGAACCGGTCTGGAAGGACTGGGACACGGCGCTGACGATGTGAAGCGAATTATTTTTGGGTAATTTCCATAGCCGGGCGGTCTGAACTTTGTGAATCGGCCAAAAACCAAATTTTCACGCAGAAAATTTCTGGCGACCATCGGGCTGGCCGGACTCGGCGGCGCGACTTACGTTCGCTGGGTTGAACCCCATTGGCTGGATGTTGGACGCCATAAAATTCATTTGTCCAAGAGCGACGGCAAAACACCGTTCAAGGTGCTGCAACTTTCCGACTTCCACGCTTCGCCGGTCGTCAGCATAAATTTCATCAAGGAGTCAATCCGGCTGGGATTAAACCAGCAGCCCGATTTGATTTTGCTGACGGGCGATTTCATCACGCACAAATTTGACCAGCTTGAAGAATATGTCGAAGCCTTGGCCCCGTTGGCGAAAGCTGCACCCACCTACGCCTGCCTGGGAAATCATGACGGCGGACTATGGGCGGTCAGGGGCGGCGGTTATGAGGACACGGAATTCATCCGCAGCGTGCTGACAAAAGCGAAAGTGACACTGCTGCACAACGCATCGCAGCCGGTTCAAATCCGTGACTGGAATCTAATGCTCGTCGGGCTGGGGGATTCCTGGGCGGAAGAAATGCAGCCCGAAGCAGCCTTTGCCCGAGCGCCGTCCAATCCTGGTGCCACGACGATCGTCCTGTCGCACAATCCTGACACCAAGATGGGGTTGAAATCATACGCGTGGGATTTGATGCTGTGCGGTCACACCCACGGCGGCCAGGTTTGCCTGCCGCTGATCGGCGCGCCTTTTGCGCCGGTGCGCGACAAAAAACTTCTTGGTGGTTTGTATCGGTGGAACAATCGGTGGATCCACGTTACGCGAGGATTGGGCAACCTTCATGGGGTGCGTTTCAACTGTCGCCCGGAAGTCAGTTTGCTTACGCTGGTCTAGATGGAAACAGCCACGATTAATTGAAGGATTTCATGCGCCCACTCGCGCTCATTTTATTTTTGTTCGCGGCGGCTCTTGATTTATCCGCCGGGCCGACAAATTATTTCTGCGTCATCTGCGGCAAGGGGCCGTTGACCGGCCGCATCTGGATGTCCAAGTGGGGACCGATCTGTGACGATTGCTACAAGTTGGAAAACCACTGCTCGATTTGCGGCCTGCCCATCGGCAAAGACTTCGTCAAAACGGGCGACGGACGTTTCATCTGCAAGTTCGACCGGCCCGCCGCCGTGCTGGAGGTGGACGGAGCGCGGGAAGTCTTTGCGGCGGCGCGCCGGGAGCTGGTCGGTCTGTTCGGGGGCGGCTTCACCCTGAATTTTCCCGACGTGACGGTGAACTTGTTCGACGTGGATTACTGGTCGGAGAAAGGCCGCGAGGACGGCCTGCACAAGTTTGGCTTTGCTTACACCCGCAAGACCCGCCACGGCGAGTGCACGCACGAGGTCGTGCTGTTGAGCGGGCGTCTGCGCACCGAACTGGCTGCCACGGCGGCCCACGAATACACGCACCTGTGGATCAATGAAAACTGTCCCGCCGAGCACGCCATCGGCGCCGACACGATTGAGGCGATCTGCGAATTGTCCGCCTACAAGCTGATGCAATCGCGGTCGCAGCCCGAGGCGATGCAAAAAATTCTCAGCAACCCTTATACGCACGGCGAAATCAACCAGCTGGTGGCGCTGGAAAAGGAAAATGGCCTGGCCTACATCCTGAACTGGGTGAAAAACGGCACGACGGCGGCGCTCGAAACCGAATCGTACGCCCTGGCCGCGCCGCTCCGAAAACCGGTCATGACTGCCACGAATATCCCGGTGCCATTGCCGGCCGGCCTGAAATTGGCCGGCCTGCTGCTGGCCGGGCCGAGCCGCCAAGCCGTCATCAGCGGCGTTTCCTTTGCGGCGGGCGAGACGAAAACCGTAAAGCTGCAAAATCGCACGGTGCAGGTCCGGTGCCGGGAAATTCAGGTCGACGGCGCGGTGCTCGAAGTGGCCGGAATGGCGGGACCGTTCACGCTGAAAATCGGCGAGGAAAAATTAGTGCCGTAAACGGCTTTGGCAACCGCCGGCCGCGCGCGGATCAAAACGACGCCACGAGCCGGCTCATGGCCGGTTCCTGCCGGCGGATGGATTCAAACAACTTGAACTGGGTGCGGCAGCGGTCGAGGTTTTCCCCTTCCCGCTGGACCTTGAAATAGATGTCGCCGGATAGAAAATCCGTGAGAAAACGAAGTCCCAGCTCGAACGTAATCAGCTGGCCGGCCACCGGCAGCAAATTCATTTCCGCCGGGGTGAGAAAATCCGCCGCCGCGAGGTATCCGCGCAGCAGCGCCTCAAACACCGGAAACTGCATCTCCACCTTCGCCAAATCCCGCTCGGCTTCCGGTGCCGGATTGGTCATGGACCGCACCATGTCGCCAAAATCGTAAAGCGCCAGGCCCGGCATGACGGTATCCAGATCAATCACGCAGACGCCCTCGCCGGTGGCGTCATCGAGCAGCACGTTGTTCAGCTTGGTGTCATTGTGGGTGGCGCGTTCCGGCAGGTGCGCGTCGAGCAGCACGCGGCAGAGCGGCTGGTTTTGCAAGGCGAACTGGATTTCCGCCCGCGCTTTCAGGGCGCGGTTGGCGGCATCGGCGGTGACCGCCCGTTCCAGCGCGGCCCAGCGTTTGGGGGTGTGATGAAAATCAGGAATCGTGGCCTGCAAACGCGGGGCGGGCAGGTCGGCGAGCAGTTTTTGAAATTGGCCGAACGCCTGCGCCGCCGCGAACGCCTGCGCCGGCGTCTCGACCACGTCCACCGCCCGCGTCCGTTCGATATAATAATATACGCGCCACCAATTGCCCGCTGCATCGCGGTGATATGGGCTTTCGTCCAGCGCCGGGACCAGCCGCAGCACCCGGCGCGCTGCGTCCGGCTCACCGGCGATTTTCCGGCTGAGATGCGCGGAGACGCGTTGGATGTTGGCCATGACGGCGGCGGGATTTGGGAACACCGCCGGATTAAGGCGTTGCAAAATGTAACGGGTGCGGAGGCCGTGGCCGGTCGTGACGCGGTAGGTATCGTTGATGTGGCCGCGGCCAAACGGTTCGGCCTGAAGAAATTCCCCGGCTAATTGAAATCGGCCCGCCAGGGCGCGGACATCGTGCGTGAAATTCATTTTTGCCATATGCCGTCAGCCGGCCGTCAACCTCAATGACCGCCGTGGCAATGGCCGCCGCAACACCCGCCGCCGCGTCCGCCACCGGTCGATTTGACCGCGGGCGTGGCTTTGCCGGCAGCGGCGGAAGCGAAGGTGGAAAATTTCTTGTCCAGCCGCGAGGAGCCGCAGTGCGGGCACTTCGTGCCGCGCCACTCGGCCGAGCGGACGAGGATTTCAGAATCGCGTTCGCACTGGGCGCAATGGAATTCATAGATCGGCATGGCCCAAATTAATCGGCGGGACGGGAATGTTCAAGCGCGGCGCCAAAAATCACCAGGCGCGGGCATACTGGCCCGGCGGCGTGATTTTGTATCCCAGGGTGCGCGCGGCGTGCGCTGGCCAATACGGGTCGCGGAGGAACTGCCGTGCCAGCAGCACCACATCAGCCTGGCCGTTCCGGATGATGTCCTCCGCCGGCTGCGGGTGGGTGATAAAACCGACCGCCGCCGTGGCGATGTCCGCGCCGTGGCGGATTTTTTCCGCGAACGGCACCTGGTAGCCGGGTTGGACGGTGATTTTCGCATCCGCCACCACGCCGCCGGAGCTGCAATCAATCAGGTCCACCCCCTCGGCCTTGAGCAATTTTGCGAGCGCGATGCTGTCTTCGATCTGCCAGCCGCCGTCCTTCCAGTCAATCGCCGAGAGGCGCACGGCCAGCGGCAGGTGGTCCGGCCAGACTCCGCGCACGGCGCGCGTCGTGTCGCGCAGCAGCCTGATGCGGTTCTCGAAGCTGCCGCCGTATTGATCCGTGCGCCGGTTGGTGAGCGGCGATAGAAATTCATTGAACAGGTAGCCGTGCGCCGCGTGCAGTTCCAGCCATTGAAAGCCCGCCGTCAGGGCGCGCTCGGCCGCGGCGACAAATTCACCTTGCACGCGGGCGATGTCCGCATCGGTCATCGCACGGGGAACTTTGGTCAGTTCACCGCCAAAGGGAATCGCACTCGGCGCAATGGTTTCCCAGCCGCCTTGCGCGGCGGACAGATGCGCGCCGCCGTTCCACGGCAGATCGGCGGATGCCTTCCGGCCGGCATGGGCAATCTGAATGCCGGCCACCGCCCCGTGGCTCCTCAGGAACCGGGCGATGTGCGCGAGCGGCTCGACCTGTTGTTCACTCCATAGGCCCAGGCAGCCGGGTGTGATGCGGCCTTCCGGGGCAATGCCCGTGGCCTCGACGATGACCAGGCCCGCGCCGCCGACGGCGCGCGAACCGAGATGGACCAAATGCCAGTCGTTTGCCAGGCCGTCCACGGCCGAGTACTGGCACATCGGCGACACGCCGATGCGATTGCGCAGCGTCACGGAACGAAGGGTCAGCGGTTGAAAGAGATGCGGGACGGAAGTCGGTTCGTTGGCCATGGCGCCGACACATTAGGCCGGAAAATGAAAAGTGCAAGTGGAGCGGCGAAAATTCACCAAGGCCGCGCGCCTTTGAGGTTTTTTTTCGCGCGCGGATCTTTTTCGCGCGCCTGGCCGGCGCGCACCTGGATCCGAAACGGCGGCTCGACTTCCGGCACCGGCGGGGCGGCGGGCGCAGCGGGCTCGGAAACCGCCGGGCCGGCATCGACGATCTTGGCGATGACGCCGAGTAATTCGCTCCGGCCGTGTCCGGTCGTGGAGGAACACTGGAAAATTTCCGGCAATTGCTCGAACCAGCCGGCGATGCGTTCCTTGAACGCCGCGATGTTCGCCGCCACCGCCTCGGGCGTGCCGCGATCCGTCTTGGTGAATACGATCACAAACGGCAGCGCTTGGCTTGCGAGCCACTGCACGAACTCCAGATCGATCGGCTGGGGTTCCAGGCCGGAATCGATCAGCAGGAACACGCAGCATAGGTTCGGCCGGTGCCGGAGGTAGTTCGCCACCGCGCGGTTGAACTGCGAGACGTGTTTGCGCGAACCTTCGGCGTAGCCGTAGCCCGGCAGGTCCACCAGGCGCCAGGTTTTGCCCATCTTGAAAAAGTTGATGAGCTTGGTGAACCCCGGCGTGGGCGAGACCCGCGCCAGCCGCTCGACGCCCGCCAGCGTGTTCAGCAGGGACGACTTGCCGACGTTCGAGCGGCCGATGAAGGCGAATTCTGGCAGCGACTCGTCCGGACAGGCCCCCAGATCCGGCGCGCTGCAATCAAAGATGGCGGATGAAATTTGCACGATTAAAAAACGTTGTCCTAGTATCGCAGAAAACCGGCCGCCCGGACACCAGCAAATCCAATGTGGGGAGCGGCGGCCGAATGGTCGGTTCAGAGAGCGTGCTCGGATCCGATTTATTTGAATCGCGCCTCGGCGCTTTTGCCATGGGCGCTAAGGCCTTCGAGTTCCGCGAATTTTTTCACCGAGGTTAGTGCTTTCTTTAGCGACGCGCGGTTATATTCCACCAGGCTCGTGCGGCGCTGGAACTGATCCACCGTCAGGCCGGCGAAGGACGCGCCGGCGCCGTCGGTCGGCAGCACATGGCTCGGCCCGGCGACGTAATCGCCTAGCACGGTCGGCGTCCAGTTGCCAAGGAAGATCGCGCCCGCGGTCACGATGCCGCCGCTCACGCGCCGCGCATCGCGCGTGAGGACTTCGCAATGTTCCGGCGCGAGCCGGTTCGCCAGCGCCACGCCGTCCGCCACGGTTGCGACCTGGATGAGCCAGGTGTTGCGGTCGAGCACGCGCTGGATGAATTCGCGGCGGGGCAGTTTGGGCAGCTGTCTGGCAATTTCCTTTTCCACGGCCCGGTGCACGGTCGCGGAGGTGGTCACGAGCCAGACGCGTTCATGGCCGGAACCGTGCTCGGCCTGCGCGAGCATGTCGGCGGCCGCGAAACGCGGATTCGCCGTGTCGTCGGCCAGCACCAGCAAATCACTCGGTCCGGCGAGCAGGTCAATCGACACGCGCCCGAACAGCAGGCGCTTGGCCATGCTGACGTAGGCGTTGCCCGGGCCAAAAATCTTGTCCACCCGGCGGATTGTCTGCGTGCCGTAAGCCAGCGCCCCAATCGCCTGCGCCCCGCCGACGCGATAAATCTCCGTCGCCCCCACCGCGCGCGCCGCGAACAGGATCGCCGGGTTAATGGTCCCGTCCCGGCCGCACGGCGTGGTCACGACGATTTCTTTGCAGCCGGCGACCCGGGCGAGGGTGATGGTCATCAGCGCCGTCGAGACCAGCGGCGCGGTGCCGCCCGGGATGTAAACGCCGACGCGCGTGAAGGGATCAAATTTCTCGCCGACGCTCGCGCCGTGGGAATTTTTTCCGGCCCAGGCCTTGCGCTTCGATTTTTTGGCGAAGCCGGCGATGTTCGCCTCCGCTTCCGCCACCGCCGCGCGCAAAGGTTCGTCGGCGGCGAGCGAGGCGTTGAAGAGTTCCGCCGCCGTCACCGCCAGCTGGTCGGCGGTGAGCTTCGCCCCGTCAAAGCGCGCGGTGCACTCCAGCAGCCCCTCGTCGCCGCAGGTGTGGACCGCATCGAGGATCTGGCGCGTGCGCTGCTCGATTTCGAGATCAAACAAGCTGTCGGGCGTGGCGGCTTCGCGAAGCTTGGCGGAGAAATTCTTGTCGGTATGCCGGGCGATCTTCATGTTTGGAGGTTAGGCAAAATCCGCGGCCAAGTCAAAATTCGCGGCTGCACATTTCGGGATTCTGTGCTTAGCTGTGGGCATCTGTGGCTGACCAAATGAAAAATCCCATCATCGCCGCGCTCGACGTGCCGTCGGCGGAACAAGCGCTGAAACTAGCCGAACAAATCGCCCCCGCTGTCGGCGCGTTCAAAATCGGCAAGGAACTCTTCGTCGCCGCCGGACCGGACATCGTGCAGCGGGTCCGCGCAACCGGCGCGAATGTGTTCCTGGATTTGAAATTCCACGACATCCCGAACACCGTCGCCCGGGCCGTCGCCGCGGCCGCGCGGCTCGATGTGCAGATGCTCACCATCCACACCAGCGGCGGCGGCGAGATGATGCAGGCGGCGGAAAAATCCGCGCAGGACACGGCAAAGTCGCTCGGCCGGCCCGCGCCGCTGGTGCTGGGCGTTACGGTGCTGACGAGTTCCAACCAGGAAACGCTCGCGGAAATCGGCTGCGAACCCAACGTCGGCCGCCAGGTCGAACGACTCGCCGTGCTGGCGGTGAAGTCCGGCTTGCGCGGGCTAGTCTGCTCGCCGCTCGAAATCGCCGATCTGCGGGAGATTCTGCCGGCGGAGATTCAACTGGTGACACCCGGCATCCGCACCGGTGCGGAAAAGGCCGACGACCAGAAGCGCACGCTCACGCCGCGCGAGGCCATGGCGGCGGGGGCGAGCTGGCTGGTGATCGGCCGGCCGATTTACGCGGCGGAAAACCCGCGCGCGGCGGCGGAGAACATTTTGGCAACGCTCTATTAACGCACAAGCTGTTGTAACACTCCCGACAGCTCGTTTATGAAACGCCCAACCGGTTTCATCACAGAACTTGCAGTCATAATTGCTATTTTATGGTTCTCGGCAGCAGCTCACGCGTTAGCGCAATCCACGAACAAAGAGAAATATATTGAGCGGGAACAACGGGCAATCAAGTTGATTATTGAAAGGAGTAAGCAAGATGCGGAGTTACTCCGCAGTCAAAAGGAGACGCACAATCGGTTGATTATATGGTCGGCGGTCATTGCCCTAGCAGCCGCAGGCATAATCTTGGTGCTTTGCGGCGGGTTTCGTTGGCTGCCAACTTTAGCGGTAGCAGCGCCAAAAACGATCCCCAGTCGAATTATCGCACGAATATTTTTCGGAACATACCTTGGTCCATTCATTCTTTGGCTTGCCTGGGGGCTGATGTCCTACGTCTTGCGAGACGGTATTCATGCATTTCCAGCGGTTTTGATGCTAACGGCCTGGGGCTTCGCTATTTTTCCACTCGGATTAACTGGGGTCGTAAGTGACGGCAAGGATTACGGATGGCTGGCTTTCCTGTCTTGCTACTTCGTGTATTTGGTATTATTTGTCGTCGCATTCCGGTATCGGAGACGTTGGCAAACAGGTTTGTTATGGACGGTGCTGGTGGTGCTATTGGTTTTTAACGTGGCTGGATGCCAAAAGATGGGAAAAGTTGCGTCTCAAAATATTACGTTGCCATGAAAGAAAGCATTTTTTTGGCAACGCTTATTAAAACGAAATGAATACTGTGACCGTCGTTGCAACGTTTCAGGCTAAGCCTGGAAAGGAAAGTGAATTGCGCACCGCGCTCCTCGGTCTGGTCGCGCCGACCCGCCAGGAAGCGGGCTGCTTGAATTACGATCTGCACGCTTCGCCGGAAGACCCTTCGAAATTTCTCTTCCATGAAAATTGGACGAGCCAGGCACACTTGGACGCGCATTTGAAATCCCCCCATATCGCCGCCCTCCTGCCGCGCGTGGAAGAGCTCTGCCTGGCGTTTCCCGAAATCAGGATCTGGGAACGGATCGCCTGAAACTCAGCCTATGAACTTTTTCGCCGCGATGGTCGAGTTGTGGCCGCCGAAGCCGAACGAGTTGTTCACGATCACGTTCACCGGCATTTCGCGCGCGGTGTTCGGGACGTAATCCAGGTCGCATTCGGGGTCGGGGTTCTGCAGGTTGATGGTCGGCGGGACGATGCTATGCTTGATGGCCAGCGCGCAGGCGGCCATTTCCACCGCGCCGGCCGCGCCCAGCATGTGGCCGGTCGCCCCCTTGGTGGAGCTGACGGCGAGCTTCCGCGCGTGGTCGCCGAAAACGCTCTTGATGGCCTGCGTTTCGCAGACGTCGCCCTGCGGCGTGGAGGTGCCGTGGGCGTTGATGTAGCTCACGTCGGCCGGGTTCAAGCCGCCGGAGCGCAGCGCCATTTTCATGCAGCGGGCCGCGCCTTCGCCGCCGGGGGAAGGCGCGGTGAGGTGATGCGCGTCGGCGGTGTTGCCGTAGCCGGCGATCTCGCAGTAAATCTGCGCGCCGCGCTGTTTGGCGTGTTCCATTTCCTCGAGGACGACGACGCCCGCGCCTTCGCCCATGACAAAGCCGTCGCGGTCCTTATCGAACGGCCGCGACGCGTGTTTCGGATCGTCATTGCGCGTGCTCATGGCGCGCATGGCGCAGAAGCCGCCAATGCCGATGGGCACCACCGCGGCCTCGGCCCCGCCGGCGAGCATCACCTGGGCGTCGCCCATTTTGATGGTGCGCCAGGCCTCGCCGATGGCGTGGTTGGCGGTGGCGCAGGCGGAGCAGGTGGCGAAATTGGGGCCGCGCAGGTTGTAATACATCGAGACGATGCCGGACGCCATGTTCGAGATCAGCATCGGGATCATGAACGGCGAGAGCCGGCCCGGCCCGCGCTCCAGCAACACTTTCAATTGCTCGCTGGTGGTCTGCAGGCCGCCGATGCCGGAGCCGAGGAACACGCCGATTTCATCCAAGTTTTCCTTGGCGAGCTCCAGGCCGGAATCCTTCAGTGCGCTCCACGCGGCATAGACGCCAAGCTGCGTGTAGCGGTCGGTGCGGCGGATTTCCTTGGGCGACGGAAAAGCGGGCGCGGGATCGAAGTTTTTTACCTCGCCGGCGATTTGCGTGGCGAACGCCGTCGCGTCGAACGCGGTGATTTTGTCGATGCCGCACTGCCCGGTAATGAGATTGTGCCAGAACGTTTGGAGGTCGTTGCCGAGGGGCGAGACGACGCCCATACCCGTGACCACCACGCGCCGGTCGGTAGAGTTGTTTGCCATGACAAAATCAAACGGGGCAGTTCGGGCTGTGTCCAGCCTAAACTGCCCCGCCCTTCAAATTTCAATTACTTGGCGGATTCCTCGACGTATTTGATGACGTCGCCGACGCTCTGGAGCTTCTCGGCCTGTTCATCCGGCACCTCGATGCCGAACTCCTCCTCCAGCGCCATGACCAGCTCGACGGTGTCGAGCGAATCCGCGCCAAGGTCCTCAATGAACTTGGCCGCCGGAACGACTTGGTCGGGTTTGACGCCGAGCTGTTCGACGATGATGTCCTTTACACGCTGTTCGATAGGTTTGTCTGACATAATATAGCTCTTTACCTAGCCGAGAATTGCCGCAGCCGTCAAGCCCGAATCCAAATTTATTTTCCGGCCGGATGACTTTCCGGCCGGCCCGTTCCCGGCCGGCGCTGCGTAAACGCCTTAACCCTCCCTGCCGCAAGGGGTTTCACATCACCATGCCGCCGTCCACTGTCAACACCTGGCCGGTGACGTAGCGCGCCGCCGGGCTGGCCAGATACAGTGCCGCCGCCGCGATGTCTTCCGATTGGCCGAGCTTGCCCAGCGGAATCTTCTTCAAAATCTCCGCCTTCAAAGTCTCGTTCAGCTCCGCCGTCATGTCCGTCTCGATGAAGCCCGGGGCAATCGCGTTAACCGTGATGCCGCGGCCGGCGAACTCCCGCGCGCACGACTGGGTGAAGCCAATCAAGCCCGCCTTGCTTGCCGCGTAATTGCTCTGGCCCGCGTTGCCGATCAGGCCGATGACTGATGAAATGTTGAGGATGCGGCCCGTGCGCGCCTTGATCATTGCGCGGCTGAACGCCTTTGTGACGAGGAACGCGCCCTTGAGATTGGTGTCCAGCACCGTGTCCCAGTCCGCATCGCTCAGGCGCATCAGCAAACCGTCGCGCGTCACGCCGGCGTTGTTGACCAGAATGTCCACCTTGCCGGCCCCGGCGAGAATTTTCTCGGCGGCGGCATTCACGGCGGCGGCATCCGCCACATCCACGGCGAAGGCCCACGCCTGGCGGCCGAGCGCGCGGATTTCCGCCGCGACCTTCTCGGAATTTTCCTGCGTGCGCGAGATCACGACGACATCCGCGCCTTCATTGGCGAATTTCAACGCAATGGCGCGGCCGATGCCGCGGCCCGCGCCGGTGACCACGGCGATTTGATTGGCAAGTTGGCTCATGTTAAAATGAAATTCGTTAAATCGTTGAATTGTTAAATTGGTCGCGACATTGGAACGCAAAACGATTCACCATTCAACTATTTAACGATTCAACGCAGCCACCGTCGCTTCCAGGCTGGCCGCGTCCGCGACGTTCAGCATCGTCGCCGTTTTATCAATGCGCTTCATGAAGCCGCTCAAGGCCGTGCCTGGTCCGAGTTCGATGAACCGAGTGAAACCCTGCGCCAGCAAAGCGCGCAGGGACGTCTCCCACAACACCGACGCGCAGACCTGCTCTACGAGGCGGGCGGAAATCTCCGCCGGCATTCTGTGCGCCTGCGCCGTGACGTTTGAAATCACCGGCACGACGGGCGAAACCAGATTCACCTTGGCCAGTTCCGCGCCGAGCTTCGGCTGCGCGCTGGCCATAAGCGGCGAGTGATACGCGCCGGCCACCGGCAACGGCAGCGCACGCTTTGCGCCTTTGGCCTTGGCTAGTTCGCATGCCTTCACAATTTTCACCGCCTCGCCGGAGATGACGAGCTGTCCGGGACAGTTCAGATTCGCCAGCACCACGCCGGCTTCCGCGCAGACTTCGCGCGTCGGCGCCTCGTCGAGGCCGATGATCGCCGCCATGCCGCCCTTGGTCACGTCGCAGGCTTCCTGCATGAACTTGCCGCGCTGGCGCACCACGCGCAGGCCTTCCTCAAAACTCATCGCGCCCGCCGCCGTCAGCGCGGTGAATTCGCCGAGCGACAGGCCGGCGGCGGCGTCAAATTTGAGATTCGGCGCCTGTTCCTTGAGTAATTGAAAACAAACCCAGCTCACGAGAAAAATACCCGGCTGCGCGTGTTCCGTCTTGGTCAGTTCGGTTTCCGGCCCGTTGAAACAGATGCCCGCGAGATCGTAACCCAGCGCCGCATTGGCGCGGTCGAACCACGTTTTCGCGGTCGGAAACTTTTCGGCGAGGTCTTTGCCCATGCCGACGACTTGTGCGCCTTGACCGGCAAACAGGAGTGCGGTTTTGCTCATGAAAAAATTTTAACAACAAAGACCCAAAGACGCGAAGGGGAAAGTTTTCATTCTGCTTTGCGCCTTGGCGCCTTTGCGGTTTAATTCCGTGAATATGTTTTCACACGTTGTCATTTTTTGGACGGACCCGGCAAAACCCGAAGCGGCCGACGCGGTCATCGCCGGGGGCGAAAAACTTCTCAAAACCATTCCCGGCCTGATCACTTTTCACATCGGTAAAATGGTCGGCAGCCCGCGGCCGGTTGTGGACCAGACCTACCAAGTGGCGCTCAACACCGTCTTCACCAGCAAGCTGGCGCAGGACGATTACCAGGTGCACCCGCAGCATCAGGAATTCATCGCGCAATGCGTGAAGCCATTCGTGAAGAAAATCGTCGTCTATGATTTTGAGTGATTGTAGCGGCGGTCTGTGACCGCCGCTACAGACTCAGGCCCGCGGGTGAAATTTCCGGTGGATCTCGCGCAGCCGGTTGCCCGTGACGTGCGTGTAAATCTCGGTCGTGCTGATGTTCGCGTGGCCGAGCAGTTCCTGGATCACGCGCAAGTCCGCGCCGTGTTCCAGCAGATGCGTGGCGAAGCTGTGCCGCAGCATGTGCGGCGTCATGTTCCGCTCCACCCCCGCGCGGCGGACGCGATTCTTGATGTGCAGCCACAACGTCACCGCTGCGAACGGCGTGCCACGCTGCGTCAGAAAAACAGTTGCGGGTGATTTTGGCGTGACGAGCTTGGGCCGGCCAAGCTCGAGGTAACGATTCAACGATTCAACGGCTTTGCGTCCCACCGGCACGACGCGCTCCTTGTTTCCCTTGCCGATGACGTTGATGAAGCCGGCGTCGAGGTGAAGCTGTTCCAGCCGCAGGTTTTTTAATTCCGACAAACGCAGACCGGAAGCGTAAGCCAGTTCCAGAATCGCCTGATCGCACAAACCTCCGGGTGTTTCGGGATTTTCCGGTTCCAGCAACTTTTTGATATCGTCATTCGACAACGCTTTCGGCAATCGCTTCCAGCGGCGCGGCAGCGAAAGGTTTTCCGCCGGATTCGTCGGCAGAATCTTTTCATTCTCGGCAAACTTGTAAAACGCCCGCAGCGCGGCGATTTCCAGATAAACGCTTTCACCGCTCAGACGGTGCGCGGGCCTGGGCGTGGCGCCCTCGCGCGCGGACGGGCGGCCGATCGGCGCGCTGCGCAATCGCTCCTGCGAGAGAAACGCCATCAGATGCTTCAGCTCAACCGATTGCCAGTCCGTGAGATTTTCTTTCGCCGCCCACGCGGTGAATTTGCCGAGCAGCGCGGCGTAGGTCTTGGCCGTGTTGTCCGACTGCCCGCGCTCGTGGCGCAGGTATTGCAGAAAATCTTCGACCAGGTTTTGCACGTCAGAAGAATAGCGACAGTTGCGTGCCGCCTGCACGACGAAACGCCGCCGTGGAAAGTTAACTCACCATTGTAATGGTCACCGTGGCTCCCTGGCAGTGAAGTTTTGAAATCAGGAAATCACCCTATTAATGACGTCCGTGTCAGCTAATTCAGCCATTCTTCAAAGCTTCTTCCCCGTCAGCTTTTCATACGCCTCCAGATACTTCGCGCTGGTTTTGACAACGACATCGTCCGGCAGTTTCGGGCCGGGCGGGGTTTTGTCCCAGGTCAGCGTTTCGAGATAATCGCGCACGAATTGTTTGTCGAAGCTCGGCTGCCCCTTGCCGGGCGCGTATTGGTCGGCCGGCCAGAAACGTGAGGAATCAGGCGTTAAGACCTCGTCGATTAAAATCAGTTTGCCTTCGAACAAGCCGAACTCGAATTTCGTGTCCGCAATGATGATACCGCGCTGGCGGGCGTAATCGCGTCCGGCCTTATAGATCATCAGGCTCAAATCGCGCGCCTGCGTGGCGAGTTCAGTGCCGACAATCTGGCACGCTTCCGCGAATGAGATGTTTTCGTCGTGCCCGGCCTCGGCCTTGGTGGACGGCGTGAAAATCGGTTCCGGCAGCTCGGCGGATTCGGTCAGGCCGGCGGGCAGCCGGATCCCACAGACCGTCTGCGATTTCTTGTATTCCTTCCAGCCGCTGCCGGAAAGGTAGCCGCGCACGATGCACTCGATAGCGAGCGGTTTGGCCTTTTTTACGATCATCGAGCGGCGCGCCAGTTGCGCGGTGAATGGCTGCAAATTGATCGGCAACGGATCGCCCGCCTGGGCGAGCAGGTGATTCGGCACGAGCGCGGAAAATTTCTCGAACCAGAAATGCGAAATCTGGGTGAGTACTTCGCCCTTGCGCGGGATGCCGTTGGGCATGATGACGTCGAAGGCGGAAATGCGGTCGCTGGCGACGAGCAGGAAGCGGTCGCCGAGGTCAAAGACTTCGCGGACTTTGCCGGAGCGGACTTTTTTGATGCCGGGCAAATCGAGCTGGAGAATCGGTTCGTTCATGCGGAAAAAATAATGGCCGAGGCCCGAAGTTCAAAGCCCAAAATGGGGGGTCGACCTGAGGAATCTCCTTTGGATTGGAGCCTCGTCCCCCCCAGCCCTGCAAAAAATCAGACTACCGGCCGCTCGACCAGTTTTACGAGCAGCGGGATGCTAGTCTGCGACTCATCGTCTAGCCGCACATCCACCGAATACAACTCCGGCTCGGCAAACTTCAACTGCTGGATGTTCACGATGAAATTGCGCGTGAGAAAATGCGCGTCGTCCGGGAGTGTCACCGGCACCGGCAGCTCAATGCCCTGCATGATGGATTTGCCGTCGGCGTTGATGAAATTCAGCGTCAGCTTGCGCGTGCCCTCGTCGCCGGGCATGAAGGTGACCCGCAGCGCCACGGCGCATTGCGGATGCACGGCCGGCATCTCGGGTGCGTAAATCGTGTCAAACGCGCCGAGGAGGTTCAGTTTTCCATTGTCGTCCGTCGCCGCGTCGCAGAGCACCGCCACTTGAATGTTCATGCGGAAATTAAGCCACGAATTTTAGCCGTTGGCACGAAATTCTTTTCCCGCGTCCATTGACAAGTTTTCCCGGCGGCGTAGATTCGAAGCTCAAAGGAAAATTTATGCCCACCACCAAAGCCTACGCCACCGTCAATGCCACCGCCCCGCTGGCCCTGTTCACTTTTCAATCCCGCGACCCCGATCCGGAGGAAATCCAGATCCAAATCCAATACTGCGGCGTCTGCCACACGGATGTCCACCAGGCGCGCAATGAATGGCACGGCACGATTTATCCCTGCGTGCCCGGCCACGAAATCGTCGGGCGCGTGACCAAGGCCGGATCGCGCGTGAAAAAATTCAAGGAAGGCGACCTGGCCGCCGTCGGCTGCATGGTGGATTCCTGCCGCGCCTGCGAACCCTGCCGGGCCGGCCTCGAACAGCTTTGCGAGGCCGGGCCGACGTTCACTTACAACAGCCCGGACAAAAAGCATGGCGGTACGACCTACGGCGGCTACGCGGATAGCATCGTGTTGGACGAGACTTTTGCGCTGCGCCTGCCGAAATCGCTCGATCTGGCTGCGTCCGCGCCGTTGCTATGCGCCGGCATCACCACCTATTCGCCGCTGCGCCGCTGGAAAATTGGCAAGGGCCAGAAAGTCGGCGTCGTCGGCCTGGGCGGACTCGGCCACATGGGCGTCAAACTCGCGAACGCCTTTGGCGCCCGCGTCGTGCTGTTCACCACTTCGCCGGGGAAAACCAAGGACGCCATCCGCCTCGGCGCGCAGGAGGTCGTCGTTTCCAAAAACGCGGATGAAATGAAGCGGCACCTGAACAGCTTCGATTTCATCCTCGATACCGTGTCCGCTCCGCACGACATCAACGCCTACCTGGAACTGCTTAGGGCCAACGCTACGCTGGTGCTGGTGGGTGCGCCGGCGCAGCCGCTGCCCGTGAATGCGTTCAACCTCATCGTCAAGCGCCGCCAGTTCGCCGGCTCGCTCATCGGCGGCATCGCCGAGACCCAGGAGATGCTGGATTTCTGCGCCGACCACGGCATCGTCTCCGACATCGAGCTTATCCCGATCCAAAAAATCAACGAAGCCTACGGCCGCCTGCTCAAAAGCGACGTGAAATACCGCTTCGTAATCGACATGAAATCGCTGGCGTAAAATTCTCCGGCACCGGTCGCCGTGCCCAACGATGCAGGTTAATGTCCTTGCGAGCTATTCCCGCGTTCGTTAGTTTCCCGTCACTCACATGTTCCTCTTGACGATTATCTGGATCATGCTTTGGCTGTTTGTGCTGGCCGGTGTGCTGTCTCGAAATGATCTTGAACCAGTGACCAAACTGACCTGGGTTCTTGTCATTATTTTGGTTCCCGTCTTTGGTGTCATTTTTTATTGGATCAATGTTCCTGCACCCAAAGCGCAACCAGGATCAGCTATCCCACCCAAACCTGAACCTCTGTCGGGGAAAGTTTACGAGGACGAGAATTACAAAAAACAGCCAACCGTCTGCATCGCCTGTAAAACGGAAATTCCGGCAGGGGCAACGGCCTGTCCAAAGTGCGGCTGGTCGTATCTAAAGGCCGGTTAAATGTGGGATGCCGCCTGCTGCACCGATCGTGCCTCCAAAAACTTTTTCAACTCTTCCGCCGCCTTGCCACCGAAGCCGGGAACGGCGGCGAGCTGTTCCAATGTCGCGGTTTTGAGCCGCTGCACGGAGCCGAATTTTTTCAGCAGCGCCGCCTTGCGCCGGTCGCCGATGCCGGGAAATTCGTCCAGCACGCTTTCGGAGATTTTCTTCAGCCGCAATTGCGCGTTGTAGCTGTTGGCCACCCGATGGCACTCGTCTCGCAACCGCTGCAACAATTTCACCGCCGGATGATCCAGACCGAGCCGCAGCGGTGCCCTTTTCTCCGGCAGGTAGATTTCCTCGAATTCCTTCGCCAGGCCGATGACGGGAATTTTCCCTAATCCTAATTTTACGAGTTCGTCACACGCGGCGTTTAACTGGCCGCGCCCGCCGTCCACCATGATCAAGTCGGGAAAATTGGGAGATAGAAGTTGGGAGATGGAAGTTGGGGCTTTGCTTCGAGTGTCTTCGCCCATCTGCCATCTCCCATCTGCGAACTCCTTTGATTCCTTTTTGAGTCGCGAATACCGCCGCCGCACCACTTCCGCCATGCTGGCGAAGTCGTCCTGGCCGGTGACCGTCTTGATTTTGAACCGCCGGTAATTCGCCCGGTCAGGCCTGCCGTTTTTGAAACTTACGAGCGACGCCACGGCGAACGTGCCGCTGATGTTGGAAATATCGAATCCCTCGATGCGCAGCGGCGGCGCAGTCAAGCCGAGGACTTTGGCAAGTTCCACCAGATCCTGTTCGGGATGGATGGCCAGCGGCAGATTGTAAGGCACGCGCGCAAACTTTTCCGTCTTTTTCCATGTGTCATTCAGATCGCGGATGAGGTCGCGCAGGTCGGCAGCCTTCTCGAATTCATGCGCGGCGGCGGCTTTCATCATCTCCGCTTCGAGCTGGCCCTGCATTTCGCGGCACTGGCCTTCCAGGAAATTGCACGCCGCGGTGACCTGCTCCAGATATTGCTCACGCGTGACGTTGCCGACGCACGGCGCGGTGCAGTATTTCAAGTGCGCATAGAGACAGTGCTTATAGTCTGGCGCTCCCGGCGTGAACACCCGGCAGCCGCGCAGGTTGAACGTCTTACGCGCCAGCGCGACGGTGTTGCGCAGCGCAAGCGAATTCACGAACGGCCCGAAGTAGCGCGCGCCATCGTCCTTTTTCAGCCGCGTGAAGGTAAAGTTCGGAATGGGGTCGTTCAGGTTGACCTTCAGCATCAGGTAACGTTTATCGTCGCGCAGGCTGATATTGAAACGCGGCTTGAAATCCTTGATGAGCTTGCTTTCGAGCAGCAGCGCTTCCGGTTCGTTTTTGACGACGTGGACGTCGAAATCGCAGATCGCGTCCACGAGCGCGTTGAACTTCAAGTCCCAGCCCAGCCGCCGGCTGGATTGGAAATACTGGCTGACGCGCTTCCGTAAATCGAGCGCCTTGCCGACGTAGATGACCGTGCCGAAGCGGTCCTTGTGCAGATAAACGCCCGGCTTGTGCGGGACGGTTCCCAGTTTTTTGCGGATGGCGGCGGCGACAGGCACGCGGAGAATTTCCACGCAAAGGCGCAAAGACGCAAAGGATTTTTTATTCGTGGAATCGCCGGAGCGAGTGCGGCATTGGAAATTTACGCTTCAACCCTTCAACGCTTCAACGAATCACGATTTTTTCTTCAGGTGCCGGTGGACAAAGAAATAATACAGTCCGCCCAGCACCAGCATCGCGCCGGCGAGCCAGAGCGTGACGTGCTTGTATTTCAACTCCATCAAATCCTGGTCTTCGCCCATCTTCACGCCCAGCCAACAGAGCACGGAACACCAGATTGCCGAGCCAAGCAGCGTGAAGAGGGAAAACTTCAGATAATTCATCCGCACGATGCCCGCCGGGATGCCGATGAGATGCCGCACCACCGGCAGCAGCCGCGAGATGAAAATGCCCATCGCGCCGTAATGCGCCGACCAGCGTTCCGCGCCCTCCACCTTTTTGGCGGAGATGAACACGTATTTGCCGAAATGCAGCACCAGCGGCCGGCCCGCCAGCCGCGACGCCCAATACATCACGGTCGCGCCCAGCCACGAGCCGAGGGTGCCCGCCAGCACAATGCCCCAGAGCGTCAGCGGAATCTGGCCCGTGTGGGCCCAATGCGCCGCCGGCGGGATGACGATTTCGCTGGGCAGCGGGAACAGCGAGCTTTCCACCGCCATCATCAGCGCCACGGCGGGATAGCCACCGGTTTGCAGCGCGTGATTATACCAATCGCTCAAGCTCTGGATGATTTGATGCATGAAGTCGTGGTTTATAGCGGAAATTCAAACTGGCGCAATCACTTTGGCGGATGCGCGTAATAATATTGAACTTCTTCCGGCGTCGCCGGTTGCGGCCAGACCCAGTCGCGGCCGCGTTGCCATTGCAGGGATTGGGAATCCCCTGACGGCTTGGGATTGCCGCCATCGTCCACGCCATCGTTGCCGATGGAATAAAGTAGGAAGGTCCCATCCACATGGCGCCGGTAGCGCAACGGCTGGTCGTCGATCGGGTCGAATGGAACTGCCGGCAAGAAATCCGGCATCAGTTCGGTGAGGTTTTCAGGATAGCTGCCTTGCTTCAAATGAAAGCGTTTCAGGGCGATGGCGGCAATAATCAATTGCCTTGCGGTTTCGACTTTCATCTCCTTATTGAAAACGTTGGCCAAAGATGTTGCGGATGAGGACAAGATATTGTGCATATCCATTTTTTCCGGATTGCCAAACCAAAATAAATTTTCGCTATTCGTAGTAATCGAAAGTTTTTGCAACTGAGCTTCCTGCAAGTGCAACGCCGCCAGCATGGGACAATTGGTTTCGGCCTTCCGCACTGTATCCAAAAGGACATTGTAGACTTTGAGCGTGCGCAATTCATCAGGGTAAGACCACCAGAAGCGCCATAGGTAAATTTTGGCGTTGAGACTCAAATTTTCTAAAATCGTTATACGGTGGTCGCTGGCGCCATCCAGGCCTTGCAATCCGAGGTTTTCCCACATATCGAAATAGCTTCGAAGCGCGGCATTGGAATTTCGCCAATCGGCCAGAGTAATCGGGTCGTCTGCCCGATCTAGCTCCAATGCACGTTCCTCGGCATGAATAAATTCCAGACTAGTCCAATCACGCTGCAACACGGCAAGTTGTTCATCCGTGACGTTGGTTGATTGCAGGTATTCCCAATTGACGTTCAGTGCGATTTGGGCGAGTGCAATCCTCACCAGTTCGGAAATGACCACCCGGTCATGGGAAAGCCCATTAACTAGAGACAGAATCGCCTGAATATTTTTGCCGGCAGAAGCCGTATCCCCCCGACGCAGGCTGCAAAGCGTTGAAATCGCCAAACGTTGAGCGGCCTTTTTTGACGTGGCAAGATGTAGCAATTGGATTTTTTCGGGACCCATGGAGAAATCGATTTTGAAATCAAACGTGGGATGGTCGGGTAATAGGCAAAGCAACGCCAGAGCGTCCTTTTCGGCTGATAATGCCGATTCTGCCTCTTCCCACGTATTGGTTATTAACGCGTCGCGAATCAAGGGTTGGTTCCAACCGATCATCGCCTTTCCGGGCACCACCATGCGCATTGCCGGCGGCGGATTACTACCCAAGACATTCCAGTTCGTGGTCAGCATCGAAACGGCCTTCTGATAATCCGCTGCGCTGTTTTGATCCGGCGGCACCGATGGCGGAGTCACCTGGGCCAAATCCATCGGCTCGCCTTTGGCTTTTAATTCGGCAATGTATTTTGCAACGGCAAAACGCAGTTGATAATGGCGGAGGATCGGAAAAAGAACCGCCAGGCCGATGACGCCGCCGGCAACGATCAACATTTTCCGGCGACGACTCATATTATCATATCAGATGGCACCCGGTGTTTTCACGCCGGCAAAAAGAAATTCCGCTGCTTCGTGCTGATCGGCATTTCGAGCTTTTCCATCACCTGCAAAATGTCCTCCCAGACCTTACGTTTTTCGCTCATCGCCTGATTGCGCAGCAGATAGGCGGGATGATAGGTTGGCATGAGCGGGATGCCGCGATACATCTGCCAGTTGCCGCGCAGCTTCGTAATGCCCAGCGTCTTGCCGAGCAATCCATCCACCGCCGTCGCGCCGAGCGCCACAATGGCCGCAGGCTTGATCAAATCGATCTGCTCCTGCAAATACGGAATGCACGTCGCGCGCTCTTCCGGCGTGGGGGGACGGTTGCCGGCAGACTGGCCGGGTGTATCTGGCCGGCATTTCAAGATGTTGGCGATGTAAACATCCGCGCGCGAAAGGCCGGTGGCCAGGATGATTTTCGTGAGCAACTGCCCGGCGCGACCCACGAATGGCTCGCCCTGCTCGTCTTCATCCGCGCCCGGCGCTTCGCCGACGAACATCAACCGCGCGTCAATGCTGCCCACGCCGAACACGACACTTTTTCGCGAGGCCGCCAGGTGCGGGCATTTCACGCACGCCAGCGCCCGTTCGCGCAACGCGGTGAATGCCGCCGCCTTTTCCGGCGAGGCGCTGGTAATGTCTGGCAGGGGATTGGCGCCAAGTGATTGGGGTTTGGGCGCGGGGGCAGCGGTTTTCTTGGGCGGCATGGAAATGGCGGGTTCGGTTTTAATGACAGATGGCGCAGCCACCTTCGAAAATGGCGATGGGAAATTAGAAACTGGAAATTTCGCCGCTGGCAGCGCCAGCGCGCGCAAAGTCTCCGGCGTTATGGCGACATGGCGGACGCCGCGCGATTTCAGCCCTTCAAGGTGCTGGATCGTCGCGTCGAGCAGTTGCCGGTAGCCGTCGGACATGCCGACATCCTAGCGGGTGCGGGTTGAAGTGCAACCTGCCATCCACCGGTGCTGAAGGCGTTCGCTTGCGGTATGCTGCTTAAGCTGCAGCGCGGGCAAAGCGTTTGGTGCATAATTGAAACTTGACCCGCGCGTAAAATTCAAATAACACCTTGCCAACTTAGCACCCAAAAAACATGATCACACCTGTTCCTACCTCCAAATCCGGCGCCAAAGGCGCGGGTCTGTTCCGCACCGCCGACGGCAAAAACCACGCCTTCCTCTTTTTGCTCATCACCTCGCTGTTTCTGCTCTGGGGCGTTTGCAACGGCATGATCGATGTCTTAAACAAGCACTTTCAGGACTCGCTCCACATCAGCCGGGCGCAGTCGGCGTTTGTGCAGTTTGCCAACTACATGGGTTATTTTTTCATGGCGCTGCCGTCCGGCATGCTGGCCCGGCGCTATGGCTACAAGGGAGCCATCATCATCGGCCTGGCGCTGGTGGCCGTCGGTTCGCTATGGTTCATTCCGGCCACGCACATCGGCACTTACTGGGCGTTTTTGCTGGGGCTTTTCATCCTGGCGGTGGGCCTGACGTGCCTGGAAACGGTGTGCAATCCCTATACCACGGTCCTCGGTCCGCCGGAATCCAGCGCCGTGCGCATCAACTTCGCCCAGAGCGGCAATGGCGTCGGTTGGATGGTCGGTCCGGTGCTGGGTGGCTTCTTTGTGCTGTCGGCCACCGGCGAGGCCAACACCAGTAACGCCGACCTCTACAAACCCTATCTGATTGTCGGCCTGGTGGTCTCGCTGCTGACGCTGGTTTTCATTTTTTCCAAGGTGCCGGATTTCCACGCCGAGGAGGAATGCAAGGTGCCGGATGGCACCACTAAGGCGGCGGTAAAACCCCTGTTCAAACGCTGGCATTTCATTCTGGCCATTGCGGCGCAGTTTTTCTACTGCGCGGGGCAGACCGGCGTGTTCAGTTATTTCGTCAATTACATTGCCACCGATACCCCGGTGTTAAGCCAGTCCATGGCCGGCAAACTGCAAGGCGGCGCCGATGTTCTGCATAATGTGTTCCGGCTCCCGCCCGCCCACATGACTTACCCGGCGGCCATGTTTTCCGCGGGTGACCTCAAGAATGTTTCCGCCTTCGCCGCCAAGTTGCAAAACGACCCGGACGCCAAAACGCGGCCGGTCTCGGAATTCGTCTGGAGCCAGCTATCCACCAACACGCTGGCTTTGCTGACCAATGGCACGGCCACCGCCACCATGTCCACTCCGGCGGAACTGGTCAAAAATCAGGCTGAAGGTGTGGTCAAGGATCTGAACCGGCTGGTTCAAACCAACCTGCTCTTCGATGCGCCGCGCTTTGCCGGCATAACCTTGCCGGCCGAAACCGCTGGCCTGGCCGCAAAAGAACCGTCGGGCGAGCAACTGGTTCGCCTAAACCGCGGCCTGCTGGAGGATGCCTACTCGGCTGATCAAGTCGCCCGCAGCGCCTATCTGAATGCGCCCCTGTACCACGTCACGGACCGCGGCGCCTCCGTCCTGCTGTCGTTCGGCGGCTTCGCGTTGTTCCTGCTGGGCCGGTTCACCGGCAGCTTTGCTTTGCGCTTGTTCAAGGCGCATATGATGCTGGCCTTGTATGCCGTTATCAACGTGCTGATGATGGTTCTGATCATGTTTCCGCTGGGGTGGTGGTCGGTCGCGGGCCTGTTCCTGAGCTTTTTCTTCATGTCCATCATGTATCCGACCATCTTTGCGCTGGGCATCCACGGGCTGGGTGAGCAGACCAAGCGAGGTGCGTCATTCATCGTCATGGCCATCGTCGGTGGCGCCATCATGCCGCTGTTCATGGGCTGGTTGGCCGACCAATGGGGCATGCGCATCGGCTTCCTCATGCCGTTGATCTGCTTCGCCTTGATTATGATCTACGGCCTGTTCTGGAAGAAATTGGAATCCCGCGACAGCGTGGTCTCGGCCTGAAATTATCAGGATTTAATTCCACTGACAAACCCCCCGGCCTGTGATTGCGGGCCGGGGGGTTGTTTTTGGGAGACTGGTACCGCCCCTTGAACTTCCGGTTTCGCTGGCCTTCCCCCGATCCGCCAGATTTGGCCAATCAGTTTATGTAAAAAAGAGGCGTTGACACTTGCCCGAAATCTGGTTTAATTCCCGACCCTTTGCGGGAAAATTTATGTACGCCGTTTTAGAAACAGGTAGCAAACAGTATCGCGTCGCCGCCGGCGACCAGCTCGAAATCGAACGCCTTGAAACCGAGGCGGGCAAGCCGGTCACCTTTGACCGCGTGCTGCTCGTCAACAACGACGGCAAGCTTTCCGTCGGCGCGCCCACGGTCGCCGGGGCCACCGTCGTCGCGGATGTCGTCGCCCACAAGCGCGGCGAGCACAAGCTGACCTTCAAGATGAAACGCCGCAAGGGCTATCACAAGACCATCGGCCATCGTCAGGAACTGACGGTTGTCAAAATCACCGCGATCAACGCTTAACATTTTATGGCACATAAAAAAGGTCAAGGCAGCGTCAAGAATGGACGCGACAGCGTCAGCAAACGGCTGGGGATGAAAGAATTTGGCGGAACGTTCGTTACCGCCGGCAGCATCCTCGTCCGCCAGCGCGGCAGCAAATTTATCGCGGGCAAGAACGTCGGCACCGGCCGCGACTGGACCCTGTTCGCGCTCACCGACGGCAAGGTTTTGTTCGACAAGAACAGCCGCCGCATCAACATTGTCGCCGAAACGGCGGCCAAGAATTAAGGCGGGCAATCGTTTTCAGGCGAGGCCAAACGCCTCGCCTTTTTTATTGCCGTAAAGGGATTGAATCGCGAATAGTTAAGCCGGCTCGGCGATTCGACCATTTAACGACACACCCATTTCATGTTCATTGACGAGATAAAAATCTACGCGCAGGCCGGCCACGGCGGCAAGGGCTGCGTCGCGTTCCATCGCGAGGCTTACATCACCAAGGGCGGGCCGAGCGGCGGCAACGGCGGGCGCGGCGGCAGCGTCATCCTCCAGGCCGACCACGACCTCAACAATCTCATCCAGCAGTATTACGTCCCGCGCCTGATCGCGCCGCCGGGCGAGGCGGGCATGGGCAAGGGCATGGACGGTCACGCCGGCAAAGACCTCATCGTGAAAGTCCCCTGCGGCACGCTGGTCTGGCAATTATCCGACACCACGCCGCCGATTGAGAAGAAAATGCGCCGGGATGACGACGAGGACGAAGCCGAACCGGAGAACTTGATCCTCGGCACCAGCACCGGCAAGCGCCCGCTGTTTCGCACCTCCCAGGGCAAGTCAGCGCTGGAAATTGATCTGAGCAAAGAGCCGGAGGATTCCGGGGAAACGCCGGATGGCATTGAAAACAAGGGAACGCTGGTGGCCGACCTCACGACGCACGGCCAGCAGTTTATCTTGTCCAAGGGCGGACGCGGCGGACTGGGCAACCGCAATTTCGCCACCGCGCGCCACCAGACCCCGCGGTTCGCGCAACCGGGCGAACCCGGCACCGAGGGCGAATATCTTCTGGAACTGCGCATCATGGCGGAGATCGGCCTGGTCGGTTATCCGAATGCCGGCAAATCCACGCTGCTCACCGCGATTTCCCGCGCCCGCCCGAAGATTGCCGCGTACCCGTTCACGACGCTGACACCGCAGATCGGCATCCTGGAATACACGGACTGGAAGCGGCTCACCGTCTGCGACGTGCCGGGGCTCATCGAGGGCGCACACAACAACGTCGGCCTCGGCCATGAATTTCTCCGCCACATCGAGCGCTGCAAAATCCTGGTGCTGCTGCTCGACATGGCCGGCACCGACGGCCGCAAGCCGTGGGACGATTACAAGCAGCTGCTCAAAGAACTGGAGCTTTACGACCCCGTGCTGCTCGAAAAGGAGCGCCTCATCGTCGCCAACAAGATGGATGAGGCCGTCGCCGAGGAGAATCTGAAGCAGTTCAAGAAGAAGATCAAAAAGGTTCCGCTCCTGCCCATCTCCGCAGCCTTCGATCAGGGCTTGGACAAATTCAAGCAGAGCATCCGCGAAGCCGTCGAAGAGGCGGATGAATAACATTTGACCGGCGGCGCTTTACCGCCGGCGATTCATCGCCGCTTTCGCACCGTCGAAGGCAACCGCAATGACCGGATACTGCGGGTTTTACAAAATTTCAACAAACCGCATCACGGTGTCACCGTGTTTGAGCTGCTTCACTTCGGTCCACGGGACGACCAGTTCCAGCGTGTCGCGCTTCGTATGGCCGAGCACCAGCCGTCCGCCGGGTGCGAGCAGCTTCGGCAAACAGGGGTCGTCCAGTAATTGCTGCGCGAATGACGTCGAGCGGCAGTTCACGTTTTTCTCGCCGTAAGGGGGGTCGGCCAAAATCAAATCAAATTGCCGGCCGCTTTCCACCAGTTGCTTCAGCGCGGGAAAGACATCCTGCGTGCGCGTTTCCAGAATCGTGCCGTAGCCGGCCGCCGAAGCATTGATGCGGATGAATTCCGCATGGCGATGCGACTTCTCGATGCACAGCACGCCGGCCGCGCCCCGGCTCAGGCATTCCAGGCTTAGCGCGCCGCTGCCGGCAAACAGTTCCAGCACCCGCGCCCCCACGACGCGTTCGCCGAGCGAGTTGAAGACCGCCTGCTTGACGAGATCCGGCGTCGGGCGAACATCGAGTCCTTTCGGAACTTTCAGAATCCGTCGCGCCGCGTTGCCGCCGGTGATGCGCATAAATTAATGTTCGGAGGGACGAGCTCCGCGAGTCCCATTTAATTTGAGATTTAGGACTCGAGCTACTTGTCCATCTGTTTTAATTATTGAATATCTCCGCAAAGAATTGCTTCATGTCCTGCCACGAACGCTTGTCCGCGCGCTCGTTGTATTTTGCGCCGAGCAGGCTGCCGTCGGCCATCGGCTGGGTGAAGCTGTGGACCGCCCCGCCGTACAGGATGAGGCGCCAGTCCACGTTGGCGGCGCGCATCTCGCTTTCAAAGGCCGTCAAATCCTCCGGCTTCTCGAACGGATCATCCGCCCCGTGGCATACGAGCACCTTGCATTGGATGTTCTTGCCGTCGGCTGGCGCTGGCGAATCGAGCCCGCCGTGAAAGCTGACGATGCCGTTCAGCGCCGCGCCGCTGCGCGCCAGCTCAATCACCGTCGTGCCGCCAAAACAATAGCCGATGGCGGCGATGCGGTTCGTGTCCACCAGCTCGGATTGCTTCAGTTCCGCCAGCGCGGCATGGACGCGTCGCCGGAGCAGCGCGCGGTCGGTCTTGTATTTCGTGGCTTCGGCTCCGGCGTCCTTGTAATTCTGCGGGCGGATGCCCTTGCCGTAGATATCCGCGCAGAACGCCACGTAGCCGAGGTTCGCCAGCATCACGGCGCGGTTCTCTTCATAATCGGTCAGGCCCATCCACTGGTGAACGACCAGCACCCCCGGCCGCTTGCCCGCGAAGGCATCGTCATAGGCGAGGTACCCTTCCAGCGTTGTGTCGCCTTGTTGGTATTCAATGGTCTTGGTCACGAGTTTGGCCTCGGCGGAAGTCACGCCGGCCGCCACGAGCAGCGGGAGCAATAATCTCATCATGCCGCCATACTAACCTTTTTCCCGCCGCTTGCCAATGGCTTGACACCGTCCGCGCGGTAACGATGCTGAGTTCGTGCAAACGCTCAAACCGCCCGACTCGCACCACCTCGACGCGGCCATTGGCTGGCTGGGGCTGGGCTGCGCCGGGGATGCGCGCGCGGAGTTGGAGCACATCTCCGCCGTGAACCAGCTGCATCCCGACGTGCTCGAGGTGCGCTGGACGATTTGCGCCCACGATAAGCACTGGGACGCCGCACTGAACGTCGCGGAGCTGGAAGTGCAAACCGTGCCGGGCGATGCCGGTGGCTGGTTGCATCGTGCGTATGCGCTGCGCCGCGTGCGCGCCGGCGGTTTGCCGCAAGCGTGGGACGCGCTGCTGCCGGCGGCGGAAAAATTTCCCCGGGAACCGGTCATCGCCTATAACCTTTCGTGCTACGCTTGCCAGATGCAGCAGCTCGACGTCGCAAAGTCATGGCTGAAGCGCGCGCTGAAGGCCGGCAAGCCGGACGCAATCAAGAAAATGGCCTTGGCCGACGACGACTTAAAGCCACTGTGGTCGCAGATTGAAGCCCTTTAATCCGAACCACGAGCGGCAATTGCAGCGGCGGCCTATGACCGTCTCGCTATCGGCGTTCACACCTCGCCGGGGCAATTTTTTCCATGTCGCTTTTCGTGTGATTCGTGTATTTCGTGGTTCAGCTGTTTTGAAAACATCCCAACCCGTTTTGTCAGTGACCGGTCTCCGCATTGAACGCGGCGGCACGATGATTTTGCGCGACGTGAATTGGTGCGTGGCCCGCGGCCAGCACTGGGTCATCCTCGGCGCGAACGGTTCCGGCAAAACTTCCCTGCTGAGTGCGCTGACCGGTTATCTGATGCCCACGGCCGGCGAACTTTGCGTGCTCGGCAAGACCTATGGCCAGTCCGACTGGCGGGTACTGCGCCAGCAAATCGGCCTCGTCAGCTCGTCCGTGCGCCAGATGATGTCCGGTGATGAACCGGCGCTGGCAACCGTCGCCAGCGGCAAATTCGCGATGATCAATCTCCGGGGGCCGTTGGGCCGAATCGATCAAGCCAAGGCGTTGGATTTGTTGAAACAAGTCGAATGTGCCCAGCTCGCGATGCGGCCATGGGGCGTGCTTTCGCAGGGCGAACGCCAGCGCGTCCTTATCGGCCGCGCGCTGATGGCGGAGCCGCGCGTGCTGATCCTCGACGAGCCGTGCGCCGGTCTCGATCCTGCCGCACGCGAACATTTCCTGCAATTTCTCCAGCGTCTCGGTACGCAAAAGGATTCCCCCACGCTGATCTTGGTGACGCATCACGTTGAAGAGATGATGCCGGTGTTCTCGCACGTTCTGATTTTGAAAAATGGCGGCGTACTGGCCTCGGGACGGAAGGCGGCCGCGATGACGGTAAAAAATTTATCCCGCGCTTTTGAGGCAAATATAAAGCTCAAGACCCATCGCGGACGTTGGATCCTGAAACTCACCCACCCCGCGCCGGCGCGGCGGCAGATCCTTTAAAACAGCTTGCCGTAGGGTTTTGCGAGGAGGCTCAGGATGGAGTGCGCTTCCGCCGGGAGATCGTTTCCGTCATAGACATGGACGTGCCACTGGCCGTCCGCCAGAAACTGAAACACGATCCGCATGCCGGGCGGTGGCAGCTGTCCGTGATCATCCGGCAGGATGGAGAGCAATTGGTCCACCTGCCACAATTCGTTCGGCGTCAGCCAGGCGGTCGTGCTGGTTTTGGCGGTGGTGTTGTTGACGAGGTAGCTGCGGAAACCGCCGTTGGTGGCCAGCTCGGTGGCGGACACGCGGATGTGGTAGGCGAGGTCCAGGCGCTCCACGGGCGACATCGCTTTTACCGCCGCCGCGTTCGTTTCGCCCCGCACGCAACTGACAACCAGCTTCAGGCCCGCTCCGTTTAGCGCCGGGCTGGTGATGGGCCGCTCCGTCCATGGTTTGACCCAGTTGGCGTAGGCCGTGGCGGTGTCGTCGGCCAACAACGGCAGCGAGGCGGCCAAAAAAATGACTCCGGCAAGGAGGGCGCGGATATGCCCCGCCAGGGTTGATCTAGCTGAAATCATTGACTGCTGGCCATGCCGTTTCATGCCTTGAACATTGCAACCGCCAAAGCCGCTTGTCGAGCAAAAGATGACCCGGACCAACCGGCGCCGCTCACTTTGGTTTGACCGCCCTTGATTCATTTGGATGCGCCCGGTGTGCTTGAAATTTGCCGGCCCGGTAATATACAGTGACCATCGATAAAGTTTGGCGTCATTTAAGATTTGCCCCCGCGCGAAAAATCGGAAATCGTGAATTCATCATGCCTTCATTCGACATTGTTTCGCAGGTCAACTCCATGGAGATTGAGAACGCCGTCAACCAGGCCCGCAAGGAGCTGGCCAATCGCTTCGATTTCAAAGGCAGCCAGTGGGAGATTGCGCTGGAGAAGGCCGAGATCAAGCTCTCCGCCGACAACGAGTACAAGGTGGCTACTTTGAACGAGATCGTCATCGGTCGGCTCGCCAAGCGCGGCATCAGCCTCAAGAGCCTGGAGCAGTGTGACCCGGACGTTTCTCCGCTCGGTCACGCGCGCCAGAGCATCAAGATCAAGCTGGGCATCGAAAGCGCCGTGGCCAAGGAGATCACCGGCTTCATCCGCGACGGCAAGTTCAAGGTCACGACCCAGATCCAAGGCGACGAGGTGCGTGTAAACGGCAAGAGCCGCGACGAACTGCAGACCGTCATCGCCGCGGTGCGCACCCACGAGTTTCCCGTGGCCGTCCAATTTGTGAACTTCCGGGATTAATCGGGTGCTGATAGATAACCATGAGATAGAGGCTGGACCCCCAACGCCGGAGTGGGCGTTCGCCTATCGGCCCGCCGGCGGCAAGGTGGCATTCCTCATGACAATTGTTTTGACGGCGCAATCGTAGTCTTTCAGCTTATCCGGATGGAGACCGAAGACACAACCCCGCCCCGACGCGACCATTTCCTGGCGCTGTCCGTGGCGTATCTCGCCCTTCCCTGCCTGATATTCTTGCTCGGCTGGGTGCGCCCGGCCATCGGCATCCCTGTCGCCCTGATTGTAGCCGGTTGCGTGGCTTGGCTCGGTTGGCAGAAACAGCCGGCCACCCGGCCCGCGCTCGCTCGCAAGCTCCTGCTCTTGGTCCTGCCGGTGGCGTTTTTGTGGACGTTGTTTGTTGGGGTGGGCGGCGTGCTGCCGCAAGGCAGCGATTACATGAAGCACAACCTGCTCTTTCACGACCTGACCAGTTCAAGCTGGCCGGTAAAATATCCGCACGCCGGCGGCGGGACGTATCTGTGCTATGCGGTCGGCTATTACCTCGTGCCCGCGCTGGGCGGCCGGGTGCTAGGGGTGGAGGCAATCCGCACCCTCACCTTCCTCTGGACCTTTGCCGGATTGGCTTTGTTTTTCTGGTGGGCCGCCACCGTGTCGAAATCACCCCGGGTGACGATCGCTGCCATCCTATTGTTTGCCCCTACCGCAATCCTCTGGGCTCTGTTTAAGTCGCATGGCCTGCCCGGCGTGATCACCACCGCCGCCCTGGAGCCCAAACTCCTTTACGGCGGCCTGCTGTTCAATGGTTTTGATAGCTTCACGCGTTTCAACTACACGCCGCAGCATGCGCTCACCGGCTGGCTCGGCACCGCCGTGTTGTATGAAATGCTCTGGGCGCGGAAAAATCCGCGCGGAGCGATATTCGTTTGGGCCTTGTGCGTCTTTTGGAGTCCGCTGACCAGCTTGGGCCTGCTGCTGGTGCCGCTGGCCGCGTGGCAGCGGGTGCGCTGGCGGGATTATATCGAACCGCTCAACCTCCTCGGCGGCGGCGGCCTGCTCGTCATCCTGGCCATCTATTTTCAAGGCCATCTGCCGCTGCCTGACAAGGGTTTTATCGGGACGTTTTTGCCCGGGTCACAATGGTTGTTATACTACGCGCTGTTCCTGATCCTCATGTTCCTGCCAATCCTGTTTCTCTGGCTCGATCATCGTGCTGCTGCTGCTCCCTCTTTACAAATTCGGGATTTACAGCGACCTCCGGTTGCAGGCCAGTGCGCCCGCGCTGCTCTTTCTCGCGCTCTCGGCCGTGCGGATCATGATGTCTGAAAATTTTTCCCTGGACCGGCCGCTCTGCCTGCTGCTGACCGGCGGGCTGTTTATCGGCGCGCTCCTCCCCGCCGGCCACCTGCTGAAAAACACGCTGAGCAATTCGATTGATTGCTATTCTTATGAACACGTCGTCAAATTTAAGGGCTGGCGAAGTTTGACTGACATGACCGACCCGAGGTTTGACCTCGCCTCGCAATATCAGGGCCGGGGTGACAGCCCCGCCGTGCGCTGGCTGCTGCGGCCAACCCCCGGCCCGAACCCGTGAGGCGAAACCAAACCATCCCCGGCTCGGACTCCGGTTCCGGCAAAAGTTCGTCCGGAGCCACCTCTGACGTTCATGCCTAAAAAAATACTGATTGTGGGCGGCGGCTTCACGGGCCTCACCGCCGCGCTGCGTTTGTCGGCGGACCCTGACTTGTCCGTCACCCTCATTGAAAGCGCGGCCCAACTCGGCGGACTGGCCGCCGGCTTTCCGCTCGGTGGCACGACCCTGGAAAAAACGTACCACCACCTTTTTCTAACCGACACCGCAATTCTTGACCTGGTCAAAGAACTCGGCCTGCAGGACCAATTGTTGTGGTGCGATAGTTCCATGGCCATCTTCCGCGACGGCCGGATTCACCCCTTCAAGTCGCCGCTGGATTTGCTGCGGTTCGCGCCTTGTAGTTTCCCGGGGCGTTTGCGCACCGGCTTCGCCTCGTTATATCTCAAGCACCGGAAAAACTGGCGCGGGTTCACCCGCCAGACCGCCCACGCCTGGCTGACGCGCACCTGCGGCCGCAGCGCAATGGATACCATTTGGACACCGCTGCTCAAGGGCAAGTTCGGGCGCCATTTTGACCGGGTTTCTATGGCGTGGTTCTGGGCGCGCATCCACATCCGCGCCAACTCCCGTTCCGGCGGCGGCGGGGAAAAACTTGGCTATTTTCGGGGCGGCTTCAACGCCGTAACCTCGGCGCTCGAACATGAAATCCGCCGGCGGGGCGTGGTCATCCAGACCGGGGCAACCGTGGAAAAACTGCTCGCCGACGAACGCGCCGCCATCGTCAACCGGGAAAAGGTGGCGTTCGACTTCTGCCTCTTCACTGGCCCGTCGGCGTCGCTCGCAAGGATTTTGCCCGCGGGCGGGAAACTGGACGAATATGCCGCGCAGCTCCGCCGCATTGAGTATCTCGGAGCTGCGTGCCTGATCTTTACGAGCGACCAGGATCTCGGGGATTTCTACTGGATTAACGTCAACGAACCCGAGGCGCCGTTCCTCGTCTTCATCCAGCACACGAACCTGGTGGATAAAAAAGCTTACGGCGGGAAAAATGTCTATTACCTCGGTGCCTATCTCCCGCCGGACGATAAAACTTATCTCTTGCCGGATGAAGAGCTGACCCGGCTTTGGTTTGCGTATCTGCCGAAAATGTTCCCCGGCTTCTATCCGGCGCAGGTGGGGGAGCGGCACGTTTTCCGTTTCCGGGCCGCGCAGCACATCGTGGACACGGATTATGTGGAAAAAATTCCGGATCACCAAACGCCGCTGCCGGGCGTTTTCCTCGCAAACTTTTCGCAGATCTTTCCGGAGGACCGGGGGACTAACTACGCCGTCCGCGAAGGCGAAACGATTGCTGCCCGCATCCGGCGGGAGGCGGCTCGATAAGCCCCGCCTGGACCCGCTTCACGCCTTGCTTTCAAACAAGCTCGGCGCGGTCTGGCGGGCGAACTCCACGCAGCGGGCGAAGATCTGGGTCGGGGATTCGCTGGCCAGCGCGAATTCCGCTAACGCCCGCGCCTCGTCCAGCTTGAGGCGACGGATGATGTATTTCACCTGGTCAAGCACGGCGGGGGCGGCGCTCAGTTCATCCACGCCGAGGCCCAGCAGCAAGGGCGTCAGCACCGGATCACCGGCGATCTCGCCGCAGACGCCGGCCCAGATGCCGTTCGCGTGCGCGGCGTCCACGGTCATCTTGATGAGCCGCAGGATCGCCGGATGCGTCGGCTCGTAGAGATGCGAAACCTTTTCGTTCGTACGGTCGGCAGCCAGGGTGTATTGGATCAAATCGTTCGAGCCGATGCTGAAAAACTTTACCCGCTTGGCCAGCGTGTCGGCGATGAGCACGGCGGAGGGTATCTCCATCATCGCGCCGATCTCCAGGTTTTCGGCGAAGGGGATGTTTTCGGCACGCAGCTCGGCCTTGCAGCTTTCGACGTGCGCGTTGGCCTGGTTCAGCTCGTCCAGCCCGGAGATCATGGGGTACATCATCTTCACGTTGCCGCCGGCGCTGGCGCGGAGGATGGCACGGAGCTGGGCGCGAAACATCTCCGGCTGCGCCAGGCAGAACCGGATGGCGCGCCAGCCGAGAAACGGGTTCATCTCCTGGGCGAGCTGGAGGTGCGAGGCGAATTTGTCGCCGCCCAGGTCCAGGGTGCGGATGATGACGGGATGCGGCTTGAGCGCGTCGGCGACCTGGCGGTATACCGCGTATTGCTCCTCTTCGGTCGGCAACTGGTCGCGGTTGATGAACAAAAATTCCGTGCGAAATAAACCCACGCCTTCGGCCCCGTGTGCCAGGACGGCTTGGATGTCGTGTTGATCCTCGATATTCGCTGACAGGTGGACGGTCTTGCCGTCGAGTGTGACGGCGGGCTGGTGCTGGACTTCGCGAAGTTTCTCATCCAGCGAGGCTTTGATCTTCGCGAGCTGGCCGTATTCAAACAGCGTCTGGTCTGTGGGGTTGACGATGATGGTGCCGTTATAACCGTCGAGAAGGGCGTAGTCGCCGGTCTCCAGTTCCTCGCTGATGCCTTGCGCGCCGACGATGGCGGGAATGTCCAACGAACGCGACAGGATGGCAGTGTGCGACGTCTTGCCGCCGATGTCGGTGACGAAGCCAAGGACATATTTCCGGTCCAGTTGCGCCGTCATGGACGGACTCAAATCGTGGCTGACCAGGATGCACGGTTCGCTCAGGTGCCGGAGGTCGAGCTGGTCCTTGACCTCCAGCAGGATGTCCAGCACCCGGCCGGTGAGGTCGCGGAGGTCGGCGGCGCGTTCGCGGAGATATTCGTCATCCACGTTTTCGAGCACGGCGATGTATTTTTCGGCCGCGGTATGAAAGGCAAACTCGGCGTTGGCCTTTTTTTCGCGGATGATCTTGATCACCTCCTCGATCAGCACGCGGTCTTCGAGCATCAGCAGGTGCGCGTCGAAGATGTCCGCCTCGGACGAGCTCATCGTCTCGGAGACGCGGCGCTGGACCTCGGTGATCTGTTGGCGGGTGCGGACGAGCGACTGTTCAAAGCGCTTGACCTCCGGTTCCACGCTGGGGCCGGGCAGTTCGCGCCGGCTGATGACGTGGCGGGCCTGATGGAGCAGCAGGATTTTCCCGCGGCACACGCCCGCCGAAACGGGAATACCGCGATAAATTTTTTCACCTTTGACCGGCCCTGTCATAAGATTTTAACCAGAGATAACCCAGCCCGCCGGAGTTGAAAAGCCTTTCCTCTCAAAAACCGGAAAAACTTTTCCGCCAATGAAAAAGCCCGCGCGCAGCGGGCTTGGGAAATGCGAATTAAAAAATTCAGGTTTCGGTATTCTCGTCAGGCGCGTTCCATGTATTTTCCGGTGCGCGTGTCCACCCGGATTTTTTCGCCGGTCTTGATGAACAAGGGCGCCTGCATGGTGATGCCGGTCTCAAGGATGATGGCCTTCTGGACGTTGTTCGCGGAATCGCCGCGCACGCCTTCCGGCGCGTCGGTGACGGTGAGGATGACGCTGGACGGAATCTCCACGGTCACGGCCTTCTCCTCAACGAACGTCACGGTGACCAGGCCGTTTTCCACGAGGTAATTCTTGGCATCGCCTACCAGCTCGGACGTGAGGGTCACGGTTTCGTAGTTTTCCGGGTCGGTGAAAACGTAGTCTGCCCCGTCCTTGTAGCTGTATTCCATCTTTTTGGCGATCATCGGAACCGGCTCGATCTTTTCGGTCGAACTGAGGCGGATGTCGGACGATTTGCCCGTGCGGATGCTCCGCAGGGAGGCCTGGACGAAGGCGCGCAGGTTGCCGGGCGTGCGGTGCTGGAAATCCAGGACCACGCAGATGTCGCCGTTGTAATTGATCGCCATGCCGCGGCGAAGATCGTTTGCTGTTGCCATAAAATTATTGTTAGCTTTTAGTCGCTCGAAAAATGAGTTGCACAGGATACCGCCAAAAAGCCCGAACGCAAGAGGCTTTTGCCGGATTCACCGGCATTCCTTGACACCACAAATCGTTGTATGCTAAAAAAGAGCAGCCACTATTAGCAGTGGTTTTATGCGTTGCCCTAAATGTGGTTGTCAGGACGACAAGGTCATTGACTCGCGCGCCTCCCGTGAAGGCGCGACCATCCGCCGCCGCCGCGAATGCGCCCAATGCCAGCATCGCTTCACCACCTACGAGGAAGTCGAACACGAAGGCCTTATGGTTCTAAAGCGCGACGGCCGCCATGAGGAGTTTTCCCGCGAAAAACTCCTGTCGGGCATTCGCAAAGCCTGTCAGAAACGGCCCGTCTCCCCGAAAGCCATCGACGACCTCGTGGATCACATCGTCGCCACCGTCACCGTGAAATATGAAGCCGAAGTTCCCGGCGATTACATCGGGACCATGGTCATGGACGGCCTGCGCGAACTCGATGAAGTCGCCTATGTCCGCTTTGCCAGCGTTTACCGGCGCTTCGCCGAGGCCACCGATTTTGTGCAGGAAGTCAAAAAGCTGGAGGCCGCGAAATGATCGCCCTCCACACCGACTGCCTGCTCTTCCAACTCGTCAACGGCGAAAGCATCCCCTGCTCGTCGGAGATGATTGCCGTGGAGATCGTCGGGGGTCCCGATTGTCCGCTCGAACCCGAAATGCTCCGGCATGCCGCCGCGAGCGTGTTCCATTATTTCAAGGTCGAGCTGGAACGTGAAACTGTCACGGTCGGCGAATTTTCCCTCGCGCTCGAAAAAGTCCTGCACCACCTTGGTTACACCATCCACGCCGGCGGATCTGATGCGGAGATCCACGACACCGACCTCGCCCGGCTTATCCGGGAGGCGGGCGGCAGCCTGGAACTCTTTTTCTTCCCGCGCCTCCGCGACGAACTCCGTGTCCAGCTTCGTGCCTCGCCCCGCATCGTGCGGTTTCGTGGTCTGCGCGGCTGTGTGAAGCAGATCGCCGGCGCGCGCCGTTGGAGCAGCCGCTGCGAACAGCTTCAGGACCAGATCGTGGACTTCCTCCGCCAATGCATGAACCAGGAAGCTGAAAAGCCCGGCTGCGCGCTTGTCGTGGAATGATTTTCAGACCCGGATTCCACGGATTTTCACGGATTGGATTTTGCTATTTTTAATTCGTGCAAATCCGCGGAATCCATGTCAAAAATTCGCCATGAGCAAAACTGTCTTCGAAAAAATTGTCGCGCGCGAAATCCCCGCGCAAATCGTTTATGAAGACGACCTCGTGCTCGCCATCCGCGACCTCCACCCGCAGGCGCCCACGCATGTCCTGATTTTCCCGAAACGGCTGGTGCCGCGCATTGCCGAGGCCAGGCCGGACGACCACAAGTTGCTCGGTCATCTGCTGCTCAAGGCCGCCGAAGTCGCGGACCAAGTGGGTTTGAAAAAGGCCGGCTACCGGCTCGTCATCAACAATGGCGCGGACGGCGGCGAAACCGTGCCGTACCTGCACTGCCATATCCTCGGCGGCCGTAACCTGGGCTGGCCGCCAGGCTGATCCGGTATTAAATTGATTTCCCCCCGTCTTTCCTTCGGAATAAATCGGCGTCGATTTGACTTTTGCGAATGCGGCGGGTCGTGTTCAATCTTCGCTTTATGAATCTGACCCATCCCCTGACGACGACGGCGTTTGAATTACCGGGTTACCGCACGGTCAAGTCATTCGGCGTGGTGCGCGGCATCATCGTGCGGTCGCGCTCCATCGTCGGCAATTTTGGCGCGAGCCTCCAGTCCATCTTCGGCGGCAATATCTCGATTTACACCAGCCTGTGCGAGCGCGCTCGGGAGGATACGTTCAACCAGATGATCGCCCACGCGGGGCAGCTCGGTGCCAACGCGGTTATTGGCGTGCGCTACGACGCCACGGAGATCGCGCCCGGCATCACCGAGGTGCTGTGCTACGGCACGGCAGTGTTTGTGGAGCCGGCGGCCTGACGCGCGATGAAAGCGCTGAGTCCAGACAGTTTTCTGGCCCGGGTGCTGGGCAAGCTGACGACGGCCATTGTTCGGCAGCCCCGCTGGTTTTTCTGGCCGCAGGTGGCGCTGTTCTTCGTGTGCATCGCGGTCACGGTGAAATATCTCCAGTTCGACACGGACCGGAACAACCTCGTGGGCGGCAACCAGCGTTATCACCACAATTTCCTGGAGTTCCAGAAGGAGTTTCCCCAGCAGGACGACCTGGTGGTGGTGGTGGAAAGCGAAAACGTCGAGAAGAACCGGCAGTTCGTGGAGCGGCTCGGCGCGCGGCTGGAGGCGGAGACGAACTTGTTCAAGGACGTCTTTTACAAGGGCGATTTGCCGATGATGGGCAGCAAAGCGCTGCTGTTCGTGCCGGAAACCGACCTGGTCGGATTGCGCGATACGGTGAAGGAGGACCTGCCGTTTATCCGGAAATTTTCGCAGACGACGAACCTGGTTTCTTTTTTTGACCTGGTCAACACGCAGTTCCGTACGGCGAAGCGCGAGGACAACGCGCAGAACGACGCGCTGATAAAGTCGCTCCCGGCGCTGGACCGCATTTTGCAGCAGGCGCAGGACAGCCTTGAGCGGCCCGGCGCGCCGCCCTCGCCGGGCGTGACGGCGCTGTTTGCCGCCGGCGACGAGGCGACGGCGGGCGCCTATATCACCTTCAACCACGGAAACATTTTTCTCGTCACCGCCCACGCGCCAAGCGACGAGTTGAGCGACGCGGCCGTCGAGCGCATTCGCGCGCTGGTGCAGCAGACGCGGCGGGAGGTTACCGGCGTCAACGCCGGGCTGACCGGCGAGCCGGTGCTGGAACATGACGAGATGGCGCAGTCGCAAAAGGACACCATGGTGGCTGGCATTGTGTCGCTGATCCTTTGCGCCATCATTTTCATCTATGGCTACAACGAAACGGGGCGGCCAATCAAGGCGATGATTTGCCTGCTGTTCGGGCTGGCCTACACGTTTGCGATTGCGACCGTGACGGTGGGGCACCTGAATATTCTGACGATCACGTTCCTGCCGATGCTGATCGGGCTGGCGATCGATTTCGGTGTGCATCTCATTACGCGGTACGAGGAGGAATTGCGGCATGGCCAGACGGAAGTGGAGGCGCTGACCAAGGCGATGGTGTACACGGGGCAGGGCATTTTCACCGGCGCGCTGACGACGGCCGGGGCGTTCGCGGCGATGGCGTTTACCGATTTCAAGGGCATCAAGGAAATGGGGATCATCTGCGGTGGCGGCCTGATGATCTGCCTGATTCCGATGCTGACCATCCTGCCGGTGCTGCTGCTGCGCGGCCGGCAAAACGTGATGGACCACGATATTCATGAGGACGACCGGCGGGCGCGGATTGAAAGCTTCTGGCTGGAGCGACCGATGCTGGTTACGTTGGTAATTATCGTGATCAGCGTGATGGCGGCCATCGAGGCGCGCAAAGTGTCCTTCGACTACAATTTGCTGAACATGCAGAGCGCGGGGCTGCCGGCGGTGGTGTACGAGCAAAAGCTGATTGATTCGGCGGACAAATCGGTGCTGTTCGGCGCGGTGGTGGCGACCAACCTGGACGAGGCGGTCCGGTTGGAGCGGAAAATCCTGACGCTGACAAACGTGGTGGCGGATGTGGAATCCATCGCCGGCTATCTGCACCAGAACCCGAACGCGAAGCTGACCCTGATTTCCGAAATCAAGGCGGCCGTCGCGGCGCTGGATTTCAACGCGCCGGATATGCGGCCGGTGGATGTCTATGATTTGAGCCGGACGTTGTACTCATTCTCCGGCTACCTCGGCGCGGCGTTGGCGGAAGTCAGCCCGACGGATCCGGCGCTGGCGCGGCAACTGGCTTCGCTGCAAAAGACGGTGTTGAATCTGCGCCGCACGATGCTGGCTGGCGACCGCACGGCGCTGGCCGAACGCGGCCGCAAACTGGCCGAATACCAGCAGGCGCTGTTCGATGATCTCCGGGTGACGTTCCAGACGTTGCAACGGCAGGACGACCGCGCCCCGCTGCGGATCGAGGATTTGCCGCCGGCCTTGCGCGACCGTTTCGTCGGCACCACCGGAAAGTTTCTGCTGCAGGTTTACCCCCGGAAAAATGTCTGGCAGCACGACCACCAAAAAGAATTCGTTGATACCCTGCGGGCGGAACTCGACCCCCAGCTCAGCAACCAGCCGGTCATCACCGGCACGCCGGTGCAACTCTTGGAATACACCACGCTGCTCAAGGACAGTTACATCACGGCGGCCTGGTATTCGCTGGCGGCCATCGCGGTGATGGTTTTTTTCCACTTTCGAAGTTTGACCGCGGTGGTTCTGGCCTTGATTCCCGTGGGTCTCGGCACTTTGTGGCTGGTGGGGTTGATGGGCTGGAACGGCGTGCCGTTCAATCCGGCGAACATCATGACGCTGCCGCTGGTCATCGGCATCGGCGTGACGAACGGCATCCACATCCTGAACCGCTACGCCGAGGAGCGCACGCCGGGGATCCTCGCGCGCAGCACGGGCAAGGCGGTGCTGGTGTCGGGATTGACGGCCATCGCGGGATTCGGCAGTCTGATCCTTGCGCAGCATCGTGGTATCCACAGTCTCGGTTACATCATGGCCGTCGGGATTGCGATGTGCATGGTCGCGGCGCTGACCTTTTTGCCGGCGCTGTTGAATTTGATTGGTCGCTGGCGACCGCTGATTAATAAAAAACCCGATGCTGGCAACGCATCGCCAACACCGGGTCAGGAGGAACCGAGGCAAAAACCTCAATTGAAATAATTTTAAGCGATAATTACTTGAAGTCAATATCAATGTTAAATATCACAAGTTTCAAGGGCAATACTAGATGTTAACCGGAAGAATAACGATAACGAAAAGCCGGGGTCGCTCGGCTCGTTGCGGCTTTAGCTGGCTGTGGGTGGCCCTGATTGTCGTTCTCGGATGGTTTGATATTCGGACCCAAGCCGCCGAGACCAACAGCTGCGGGTTTATTTTTGACCGCTATAATCTGACTTTGGAGGCGGGCTGTCGCACCGAAGCCATCGGGCCGCTTTATTATTCGCAGCAAACCGCGGATGAAAGCACGCTGGCGTTCCCGCCATTTTTTTCGTCTGTCGCCAATCCCTCCGTGGATTACACCAGCTATGATTTTTTGTATCCGTTGCTGACGCGCCTTCAATATGGCCGGGAGTGGCGTTGGCAATTGTTTCAACTCCTCAGTTTTTCCGGCGGAAAGGAACCGAACGACGCCGAAAAGGACCGCCACACGCTGTTTCCGTTCTATTTTTCGCAGCGCTCGGCGACGGATACCAACCTGGACTACACCGCGTTCTTCCCCTTTTACGGAACCCTGAAAAACCGCCTATCCCGCGATCAAATCCATTTTGTAATGTTTCCGCTTTACAGTGAAACGCGCAAAAAGGATGTCGTCACCGATAATTATCTCTATCCGATCGGGGCCATCCGCCACGGTGACGGCCTACAGGGCTGGAAAATCTGGCCGCTGGCTGGCCGCGAGCATAAGACGGCCATGCTTCATACCAACGGTTTTGGCGACCTCGAAACCGTCGGCGGCTACTTGCGGTCCTTCTGGCTTTGGCCGTTTCACCTCCAGCAGGATAACGGCATCGGCACGGAGAATCCGGAAAAATTCCGCGCCTCCATCCCCCTTTACGTTTACACCCGCTCGCCGCAGCTCGATTCCACCACCGTGGTGTGGCCGTTTTTCACTTGGCTGGACAATCGCGCAAAAAAATATCGCGAATGGCAGCTGCCGTGGCCCGTGGTGATCTTCGCGCGCGGTGAGGGCAAGACCACCTCGCGGGTGTTCCCGCTGTTCAGCCAGTCGCACAATGCCACCCTGGAAAGCGACTCCTATCTCTGGCCGGTCTACACTTTCCGCCGTACCCATTCGGATCCGCTCGACTTTAAACGGACGCGCGTGGCTTTTTACCTCTACGAAAACACCGTCGAAAAAAACACCCAGACGGGTGCGTATAAACGGCGCGTGGACATGTGGCCGTTCTTCACCTGGCACCGCGATTTCAACGGCAGCGAACGCCTGCAGGTGCTTGCGCCGCTGGAACCCGCCGTGCCGGAAAACGCCGGCATCGAGCGCAACTGGTCGCCGCTCTGGTCGATCTGGCGCGCGGAATCCAATCCCCGGGCCGGCGCGGCCAGCCAGTCGTTGCTGTGGAATTTATACCGCTGCGAAACCGCGCCGGCGCATAAAAAAGTCTCGCTCCTGTTCGGGCTTTTCCAGTATCAATGTGACGGCGAAAAACAGCGGACCAAGCTGTTTTACCTCACCGTTTCCAGGAAAAACGCCGCCACCCAATGAACCGCGCTTGAATCATGTTTGAGAACATCGGAGAAATCGTCCTGTTGTTCTGGCGCACGCTGCTGGCCCTGCCGCAGGCGTGGCGGCAGCGCGACAAGGTGTTCGACCAGTTCTTTGAGATCGGCAACGCCAGCCTGCTGATGGTGTGCGTCCTGTCCTTCTTTATCGGCGCGGTCATCGCCCTCCAGACCGGCCCGGTGTTGGTGGAGCGCAGCCTGCCCAGTGCTGTTGGTGGCGTGGTCGGCATCGCCATCGCCAAAGAACTCGCCCCGGTGATGATGGCCATCCTGATCGCCGGCCGCATCGGCTCCGCCATGGCGGCCGAAATCGGCTCCATGCGCGTGTATCAGGAAATTGACGCGCTCCGCACAATGAACATCAATCCCATCCATTACCTGGTGCTACCGCGCATCCTGGCCATCGCCGTCGCGCTGCCGATGTTGGTGGTCTTTTCCGTGCTCGTCGGCTGGTTCGGCGGCGCCATGGTGGCGGATTTGAACCACCGGATGGAGATCCCGTTCCGCGTCTTTTTTGCCGACCTGCGGGACATCGTGGAATTGAAGGACGTCGCCAACGGCGTTTTCAAAAGCTTCTGCTTTGCCATCATCATCGGGGTTGTGTCGTGTCATCAGGGCTTGGTGACCATTGGCGGCCCGCGCGGCATCGGCCGCTCCGTCACGAAGGCCGTGGTGAACTCCATCGTGCTCATCGTAATTTTTGATTACATCCTCACGCGCTTTCTCCTGAAATGAGCGGCATCCCAGATAATCACTCCGGCGTTGGCCTCGTCGTCCGCGGCTTGCGCAAAAGTTTCGGCGGCCAGGAAGTGCTCAAAGGCGTGGACTTTGAGGTCCGGCCCGGCGAAATATTCGTCATCATGGGGCCGAGCGGCAGCGGCAAAAGCGTTTTGCTCAAACATCTCATCGGCTTGGAGGAGCCGGATGCCGGTGAAATCCTCATCAATGGCGAGCCGCTCACCACCCCGGAAATCGCGGCGAAATACCGGATGGCGCTCGTCTTCCAGTCCGGCGCGCTGCTTAATTCCCTCACCGTCGGTGAAAATGTCGGTTTGTACCTGACGGAGCATCGCCTCAAATCACCGGCCGAGATCGAAAAGATCGTCGTGGAAAAACTCGACGATGTCGGCTTGAAAGACGCCGTCGACAAGCTGCCGAGCGAACTTTCCGGCGGCATGAAAAAGCGCGCCGCCATCGCGCGCGCCCTTGTCATCGAGCCGCAGCTCATCCTGTATGATGAGCCGACGAGCGAGCTGGATCCGCTGTCCGCCGTCGTCATCGGCAACGAGATTCTCGATCTCAACCGCCGCATCCACGTCACCACGCTCGTGGTGTCGCATGACCGCGACCTGGCCTTCGGCGTGGCCGACCGCATCGCCGTCATCATTGACGGCCGGATTGTCACCGTCGGCACGCCGGATGAGGTGAGGAATTACAACGCCCCCCGGGTGAGGGAATTCTTGCACGCCGATTTCAAACGTGAAAAATAAACGACTCCGCCTATGAAAAATTCATTGGAAACCAAGCTCGGTTTTTTTGTGGCCATCACCGTGTGCGCCGCCGTGCTCATCATCGAAACGCTCGGCAGCGCCGATCTGTTCAGCCGCGGCTACCGTGTCAGCGCGCTGTTTGACACGGTCCAGGATTTGAAGGTTGGCGACCGGGTGAAAATGGCCGGCGTCGAAATTGGCCGCGTGGAAAATATCGCCCTCGCCGACGAAAAGGTCAGCGTCACCCTGAAACTACGCCCGGATGCCGGCGTGAAAACCGACAGCAAGGCCGCCATCAAGTTTACCGGGCTGATGGGACAGAATTTCGTCAACCTCTCGTTCGGCGCCCCGGCTTCACCCAAGGCCGAGGACGGTGCGGTGCTGCAAACTGTCGAGCAGCCGGACTTGAGCGTGATCATGGACAAGCTCGACAAGGCGGCGACCGGCATCGCCAATTTCGGCAACAGTTTCACCGGCGACAAGATTGACAATCTGGTCGGGCCGCTCACCGATTTCATCAAGCAAAATAGCGCGCCCATCACCGCGACCATCGCCAACGTGAAAAATGTCACCAGTCAGATAGCCGCCGGACAGGGCACCGTGGGAAAAATGATTTACGACGACGCTCTCTACAACACCGCGTTGTCCACGGTCAGCAATTTGCAGGACACGGCCATCTCGGTGCATACGGCCGTCAATAACATCAGCTCCGGGCAGGGCACCATCGGCAAACTGCTGACGGACGACACGCTTTACCGCGCGACAACGTCCTCGATGACCAACCTCAATTCCATCCTGATCAAGGTGAACCAGGGTCAGGGCACCGTGGGCAAGCTGGTGAACGACCAGGATTTCTACAAGAACGCCAAGCTCTCGCTCCAAAAGCTCGATAAGGCAGCGGATGGATTGGAAGACACCGGTCCGTTAAGCGTCATCGGCATCATCGCAAACCAGTTCGGCCTGTAAATTTGCGATTTACGATATGCGATTTACGCACCGCCAAGAATCTTTAAGCAGCTCGTAAATCGTCAATCGAAAATCGAAAATGGTCAATCAGGCCAGCCCTAGGTTTTTTACGACCTGCACGGTGGAGTGCGACTTGTTAAGCGTGTAAAAATGCAGCCCGGGCACGCCGGCCCGCAGCAGTTCCTCGCATTGGCGCGTGGCGAATTCGATGCCATATTTCAAGGCCGCCTCGTCGTCGGTGCCGATTTCATCCAGTTTCGCCCGCAGTCCCGGTGGAATTTTCGCGCCGCAAAGCTGGGTGAACTTTGTGATTTGCGTTCCGCTTACGATGGCGACGATGCCGGGCACAATCGGCACGTTTACCCCCAACTTATGCGTCAGATGGTCGCGGAATTCAAAATAGTCCGCATTGTCGAAGAATAGTTGGGTAACTACAAAATCGGCTCCGGCCTCGATTTTTTTCTTCAGGTGCTTCCAGTCGGCGTGTTTGCCAGCTTGGCAGGCGATGTGTCCTTCAGGAAATCCGGCGACGCCCACGGAAAAATCGCCCTGCTCGCGGATGAATTTCACCAGCTGCGACGAAAACTCAAATCCGCCGGGCGTGGGCTGGAATTCGCCACCGCCGGGCGGATCGCCGCGCAGCGCCAGGATGTTTTTGCAGTCCAGCGCGCGGATTTTTTCCAGCAAGACGCGTACTTCCTCGCGCGTGTGGTTGACGCAGGTGAGGTGCGCCAGCGCGGTGAGTCCATGCTGGCGCTGGATGCGGTCCACGATCATTAGTGTTTTGTCGCGGGTGCTCCCGCCGGCGCCGTAGGTGACGGAGCAAAAATCCGGCCGCGCCGCGAGCAGGGCCGGGATATGCTTTTCAAAAAGTGCACGATCGCCTTCCTCGGTCTTGGGCGGAAAAAATTCTAGGGAAACAACGGGCTGCCCGGTCGCCTGTTTGGCGGCATAGATATCACGGATGAATTTCATCGGGGTGCGAATTATGAAAGGAAGTGCGGTGGAAGCCAAGATTGTAGTTCAAGTTGACTGTGGCAGCCGGCGTGAGCCGGCT
>CAIQEI010000065.1 GCA_903870815.1 uncultured Verrucomicrobia subdivision 3 bacterium | reverse complement strand
GGGATCATCGCTCCAGCCCGGGGCGGGAATCAGGTGGCAATAAAAATAGATACCATCGTTCGTCCCAAAAATGTGCCGCGCAGTCGCGCGGCCGCGTGAGATCTGGTCGAGCAGGACTTGATCATAGTTCTCGGCCAGTTCCGTATGGTTGCAGGCGAGCGCACCCCAGAACGTGGCTTCATAATTATAATCCAGCGTGTAATCACCCAGCCAGGCGGGTGTGGTAGTGGTATTGAAATTGCCCCACAGACCCGGCGGCGGCATATTCGACCGACTGCAACACGCGAGCAGATAGAGCGACGCATACCAACTTTCTTGAACCCGTTGATTCGGAATCTCCACGAATGATTTCGACCAGAAATCGCCCCACCATTGGTCATGCTTCTGCCGGAGCTTCGCCAACGAAGCGGTTGTGGCCGACTGGGCCTGCTTTTGCGCGACGGTAAAATAATCTTTGCGGTTCCGGTCCGTAACCACGGCCAGAATAATCGTCGCCGTGCCGCCCGACGGAATGGTGAAGGCAAGGTTTCCCTGGCTGGTTTCGGTGGCGGCCGCGCCTAACACACTTTGGACCATCAACCCCTGCGGCGCGCAGCCTTTGAAAGGCGCATTCGGGTCGCCCAGATGCGTGACCATTTTGTTCCAGCCCATCATGCCGTCAGTCAGGCCACTTGGGAAAATCACCGGCGTTCCGACGGCCACACCGTTCGTGTAAATCGTCAACTTGTTCCCGTCATAAGTCACCGCCACCTGCACCCATTGATTAGCTGGCAAGGCCGCATCGGCGGTCGTCGCGAACTTGTTCACGGCGTCGGCGGCGAAGATTTGATACGGGTTGCCATTGTCCAGGTAGCCGCTCTGGTTGAACGCCGCACACAATTTGCCGTTAACTAGTTTTAACGTCAGCCCGCGCACATACGGATAGGGAAAGGTAGCGCCGAAAGTTTGGGGATAGGGAATCTGAGCGGTCACGATATTGCCATTCCCGCCCGGGGCGGGGAGATTGATCCACGCAGAAACCGTGAACTGCGGTTCCGGCAACGGCAGGTCGCCCACCGCCACTTCGGCGCGGTCTTGGCCACCAAACTCCACCGAACCGCCGTGCGGATCGGTCGGGTTCAGCCGGGCATCGCCAACCAAACTCGCCGCACCGGGATTGACCGCCGTCCAGCGCAACAAAGCCGATGGGGCGGATACGCCAGTGTCATCCAAGGATGCCAGCTTGGTGCCGGACAGCGCCTCATTGAATAAGCGTACGTCGGCGATCCTGCCCGTGAACGGCGCAGTACCGAGCACATTGTGCAATTGATTGCCCAGTTCCAAAAACACCGTGTCCGGGGACACGTGTAACCACGTCGAATTGCTCGTCGCGCCGTAAGTCGCCGGGTTTCCCGCGCTGCCCGCGAACCCGTCCACCAATTGGCTGCTCAATGCGAGCGGCTGCAGGCCCGGGTTTTTCAACTGGATCACCACCGTGTTCTCCGCCGTAGCCACCCACGAGGTGACCGACAGCCCGCAGGCTTCGTTCGCAAAATCGCCAGTGATAGTCGCCAGCCCGACGTTTTCATTCAATGAATACGAACTACCTTTCAAAGCCGGGGCAATCAACGTCAGCGAGCCCACCGGCATGATCGCCCCGCGCAGCACGCCCCAGAAATCCGCCTTGCCGACATAAAATTTCAACGCGGACGAAGGGCCACCCACGGTGATGGCCAGGTCACCATTGCCGGTTACCGCCCCGTCCGTGACCTTGTCGGTGACGAGATGCCTGGGTGGGGCGGAGTAATGGCCGGAAACATCCGCAACTAACGCCCGCCCCATGGCCGCCGGGTCAGGAACATTAGCGACCTGCGCCCGACCCAGACCGGGAGACAAAAGAGATAGAAAGGCTGACACAAAGACTGCGGCGAGGAAAAATTGGCGGGTGTTCCGGCGACAGCGGGGAGAGAAAAATGATTTCATCGGTTTTTGTTCAATTGGTTTATTAGCGAAATGATGTCGGACACTTCCCGCGTTGGCAATTTTTATGTCCAGACCTCCATCGCGGGCTGAATTCTCCCAAGCCGCTCCGCCGGCAGGATTTGACACTCGACACCGCTTTCGAGCTCTGGCAGCGTGGCCCATCATGACATGGAAGTTTTCTTTTTGGACTCCAGGAAACTGCCCGGCATCCGACAGCGCCACCTTCGGATGCGCCTCGCACGGCCTAGCGGCCCCCGGAATCTGGAGCGAGCCACAGACCGCCAGCCGCGTTTCCGCCCCGACCCATTTCACGGGCGAAGTAGTGGCCGGCCGCTACGCTGAAGTTCTGGAAAAATTGCGCCAAACTCCCCTGGTTCCGCAGGCGGCGATCATCCTGTTTTCCCGGGGAACCGGCGTGGAGCATTTTCTGGAGCGGTGGCAGGAATTATTTCCCAAGATACCGGCGGCGGGCGGCGCCGCGGCGCGCGGTGCCGGACAGGAACACGGCGAACTACTCCCGCCGGCGGAAGACGTGGCCGTGCTGCTCCTCACCGACGGACCGTGGCAGGCGGAAACCCTGAACGCGCATGACGCCGGGCCGGCATGGGAATTTCAAGCGGACGGGCCGCGCACCCTTGCGCGCTTGCGCCAATCCAGCGACGGAGAATGGGAACCGGCGGCGGCCGTATTCCGCGCGCTGCAGACGGGGTCCGGGCGCGGGAAGGAGGATTGTGAAACCATCACCCTGTCGGACTCGAAGGGGCGAAACCTCCATTGTTCTCTAGCCGGTGATTCGCTGCAAACCGGCGCCGACCTGCCCGCCGAAGGAAAGCTCCAACTGCGCACAACCTCGCGTGCCGCCGTGGCGGAAAAAATCAGGCGCTTCTGCGCGGAACCGGATGCGCTCGTTTTCGGTTGCGCCGGACTTCGCGGCCTATTGGAGACGCCGTTTGAAACCGGCGCCCGTAGCCTCGCCGGCTTCATGTTTGGCGAACTGGTCACACTCGCCGGCCGGCCTCAATTTGGCAATCTGATGGCGACGCGATTGATCCGCAAGTAATACCCGCCCGGGCGCAGCTGGAGACAGTACTTGACTCCGAAACGAGGCCCAGACTCGACGTGGTGTCGGACTTTACCAAAACTTTACCAAGTAGCGGGCCAACTTTTGTAAGTGCTTGATAGAGCATCCG
>CAIQEI010000064.1 GCA_903870815.1 uncultured Verrucomicrobia subdivision 3 bacterium | reverse complement strand
ATGTCACCCCGCCCGCCGGCGGCAAAATCACGATCAAGAACGGCAAACTCACCGTGCCGGAAAATCCCATCCTGCCGGTCATCCGCGGCGACGGCACCGGCCCGGACATCTGGGCGTCCTCCGTTCGCGTGTTCGACGCGGCGGTGCAAAAAGCCTACGGCGGCCAACGCAAGATTGCGTGGTTCGAGGTGTTCGCCGGCGAGGAATCGTTCAAAAAATTTAACAACTGGCTGCCGGACGACACCGTGGAAGCTTTCAAGGAATATCTCGTCGGCATCAAAGGGCCGCTGACTACGCCGGTTGGCGGTGGTATCCGCTCCCTGAACGTCGCCTTGCGCCAGATGCTCGATCTCTACGTCTGCCTGCGCCCCGTGCAATGGTTCACCGGCGTCCCTTCGCCCGTGAAACATCCGGAGAAGGTCAACATGGTCATCTTCCGCGAAAATACCGAGGACATTTACGCCGGCATTGATTTCGAGGCGGGCAAAGAAGCCGCGTTGAAAACGATCGAATTCCTCAAAACAAACTTCCCGAAGGACTTCAAGAAAATCCGTTTCGGCGATACGCCCGAAGTCGTCGGCATCGGCATCAAGCCCGTTTCCAAGACCGGCACCCAGCGGCTGTTCCGCTCCGCCGTGCAATACGCCATCACCAATAAGAGCAAGTCCGTGACGATTGTCCACAAGGGCAACATCATGAAATACACCGAGGGCGGCTTCCGCGACTGGGCTTACGAATTGGCCAAGAGCGAATTCGGCGCGGTGGAGATTGACGGCGGCCCGTGGTGCAAGATCCCCGAGGGCAAACCCGGCGCCGGCCTCGTCATCAAAGACGCCATCGCCGACATCACGCTTCAGCAGGTGCTCACGCGCCCGACGGATTTCGATGTCATCGCCACGCTGAACCTCAACGGCGATTATTTGAGCGACGCGCTCGCCGCGCAGGTCGGCGGCATCGGCATCGCGCCCGGCGGCAACATCAATTACGTCTCCGGCCACGCCATTTTTGAGGCCACCCACGGCACCGCGCCCAAGTATGCGAACAAAGACGTGGTGAACCCCGGCTCGGTGGTGCTCTCCGGTGAAATGATGTTCCGCTACCTCGGCTGGACCGAAGCGGCGGATTTGATTCTCAAAGGCCTGAACGGCGCGATTGGCAGCAAGCGCGTGACCTACGACTTCGCCCGCCAGATGGAAGGCGCGACGGAGATCAAATGCTCCGCCTTCGGCGACAACATCATCGCGCACATGTGATCGGGTGGGGTAGGTCAGTTCCCTGACGGCCGCAAGAATGATGGGCGGGCAGGGTTCCGAACTACTTCGGAGTCCCTACACCCTGTTGAAAGCTTCACCCGCCGCCGATGGGTGGAAAATGGATGCCGGGATGTTTTGCTGTAAGCCAGAGCCAGGGTGCCAGCAGGAAATTCAGCGGCAGAAATCCAAAGGGCAAAATCACTGCCAGCGGGTATGCCCACCAGCGTGGAGGTTTCGCGCCGCGATCTGGCGGTACCCATCGCCCCGGCAGCCAAACCATGAGGCCGTACACGAACGCCCACATTCCATAATTACCAAGATTTTGCGGCCCAAACGAAAGGGATTCACACAATGTGCCCGTCATGCCGAAAAGTAGAAATACGGCGAATGGGGAAAAATTCCAAAACCGCAAAATCACCGCCCACCCCACGAAAAGAGGCACGAAAACCACCACGCTATGGTAGAGCACCACATCGAAATAGTTTGCCGAACTGGTGATATAGGCCTCCCCCAGGCGCACGCCAAAGAGCGGCGCACAATTGGTCATCAAGGTGGTGACGGCTTCCTCGGCGAGCGCGAACGCGGTGCAGCCTAGCACGAACTTGAGCATCCATGGCAGGCGCACTCCTGCGGCCAGACGATCCCAAGTGCCGCGCCAGTGCCACATGACCAGTCCGCCGCCGACAATCCACAGCGTGATCAATCCCCAAGCCATGCCCATCACGGCCCGGTGCACGGGGTTTTTCCAGTTCGCGATGAGCGCAAGGCTAGGAACCAGCGCTGTCCAGGCTCCCAAGGCGATGATCACCGCCCTTTGGCGTCTCGCCCGACTACTGGCAGTGGAAGCGGTTGACGTTGGCGATGTGTGGCTCACGGTTAGCGCAAGGAAATAAAAATCGCGGATGACAAAATCGGATATGGGTTTGAGTGCCGCCGATAATTGGAAATTTCAAGTTCGGTCAGGCCTTCTTGACGAAGCAGGCTTTGAGGCCGACGGATATGCCGTCCACTTTGCAGGAGATTTCGTGGTCACCGTCGCCGAGGCGAATGGGTTTGGATTTCGAGCCGCCCTTGAGCACCTGCGAGCCGCCGAGTTTCAGGTCTTTAATCAGTATGACGCAATCGCCATCGGCGAGGACATTGCCGTGGGCGTCCTTCACCACCCGCCGGCCTTCTTCGGGGGCTTCGGGTGAGGCGGCGCGCGGCCATTCGTGACCGCAGGTGACGCATTCCCATTTTTCAGGATGGTCTAAAACATCGTTCATCTCGCACATCGGGCAGGAAGGTTTGGTCATAAAGATGCAGGATAGCGTTTACCCGCCCGAAAACTCAACCATGCACTTCCCGGGCATTGCTGCCGGCAGGCCTTATGCTAGTGTGGTGGCGTGAAGCAATCCAAGCCTTCCATCGACCCCCGTGTCCGCATCGGCCATGTTCACCTGAAAGTTGCCGATCTCAAACGGTCGCTGGATTTTTACTGCGGCGTGCTGGGGTTCGAATTGCAGCAACGCTTCGGCTCGCAGGCGGCGTTTATCTCGGCGGGCGGCTACCATCACCATATCGGCCTGAACACCTGGGAAAGCGCGGGCGGTTCGCCGCCGGCGGCGGGTACGACGGGTTTGTACCACGTCGCGATTTTGTATCCGACGCGCGCGTTGCTGGCGGACGCGTTGCAGCGGTTGATCGTCGCGGGCGTGGAACTGGACGGCGCAGCGGATCACGGCGTGAGCGAAGCGCTGTACCTGCGCGATCCGGACGGCAACGGCGTGGAGCTTTACCGGGACCGGCCACCATCGGAATGGCCGCGTCAGCCCGATGGCCAGCTCGCGATGTTCACCCGCGCGCTGGATCTGGATGCGTTGCTGAAAGAAATTCCGGCCTGAGGCGGGGAAGGGCAGTCCCTCGGATTTTCAAATCCCGGGAGACCGCAAAGAACGGACCGTCACCGTTTCTTGGCGGCGGCGGACTTGGCGGCGATGGCGGCGCTTTTCACCTGGTTAGCGCTGCTGTTCTTGGCCTGTTTCTGTGAGGATTTCTTCTGGTTGGACTTCGGGGATTTATCGCCCATAGGTTTTGTTTATTCGCGGTTTGACTTCCCGGCGGCATGACAGTTTCTCCGACCGGAAGCCTATCGTGCTGGCCGGCCTGATGAATGTAAAGGTGGACGCGAATTTATTTTGTGCGCGAGGCGGACGGCATCACTACTTTTCGCGGGCAGTCAGGACACGTTCAATCCGGCGGTCGGGAACCAGCCACAGAATCGCGACGAAGATGAACAGGGCGTCCGAGATCCAGACGCACACGAACGCGAGCGGGATGGCGGCGAAGTAGCACAGGAGCGAAAGCTTTCCTTTCCAGTCGCGGCCGATCGCCGCCGCGAGCAGGGAGCCCCGGCCCTGTTGCCGGATGATGGTGTGCTGCAAAATAAAATACGCGATGGCCGCCATCAGCAGGATGCCGCCATAAACCGCCACGGGTGTCGGTGCGAGGTGGTTGGCGCCGACCCAGGCGGTGCCGAATGGAAAGAGCGACAACCAGAACAGCAGATGCAGGTTCGCCCACAGAATGCCGCCGGTGACGCATTTGGTGGAGTGGAACATGTGGTGATGGTTGTTCCAGTAGATGCCGACGTTGATGAAACTTAAAATGTAGCTTAAGAAAACCGGCAGTTTTGCCTTCAGGCCGTCGAGATCGGGGGTGGAGGGCAGGTGCAATTCCAGCACCATGATGGTGATGATGATGGCAATGACACCGTCGCTGAACGCCTCGAGCCGGTTCTTTTCCATGCGGCGATATTATCGGACCGCCGGCGGACCGGCAATTGTGCGCTAAACCGTTTCCGAGACGGAAACGTTGCCCGGCTGGAGCAGATGCGCGCCCTTGAGCAGGCGGCAGAAATCTTTTTTGCTGGTGACGACCTTGGTGCCAGCCTTGCTGGCAAGGCTGGGCAGGGATTTGTATTCCACTTCGAGCCGTTCAAGCCGGACGATGCGCAGGTATTGGCCGTCCTTTTTCCAGACTTGGGCTTGGGAGAGTTTCATCTTGTCGGCGCCTCAAAACATCCCGCCCGCTTATCGGCGCGGCGGGGTGAAGCATGCAGGGGGGACTTGTCCCTCCTGATTTTGGTTCAGGAGAGACGGCAACCGGCAGCGGTTACTTCTTCTTGGCGCTTTTTTTGGCGGCGGATTTTTTCGGAGCGGGTTTGCCGGCTTTGGATTTAACGATTTTTTTAGCCATAATGTTGATTTGAGTTACGGTTTGACCTTGTGCGGAATGACTGGTTTCTCCGCAGCCAGCGGCATTCTGTGCCGCGCCAGGGCCATTGTAAATGACCGAAGTGAAATCATTTCTGCGCCGGCGCGGCGGGCGCGCCCCGTTTTATTTGTGAATATAATGCTTGCGCTTTGCCGGAAACAGTCCATGTTCACGTCATCTGTTAGATAGCTTGTCAGTCCCACGGCATGGTAAATCTTCAAGTGAACTTTGTTTCAGTGATGATTTGAAATCCGGTAATCGGAAACAGTCTGGTGAGTGCAGTGTTAGTCGGACAGTAAAATACATCAAATGAGCAACAAACTATTCGTAGGAAATCTTTCCTTCAATACCACCGAAAACGACCTCCAGGACGCCTTTGCGGCGCACGGCACGGTCACGGAAACCAACCTGATGATGGATCGCATGACCAACCGCCCCCGTGGCTTTGGTTTCGTGACCATGAGCACGGCTGAAGAAGCGCAGAAAGCCATTGCCGCCCTTAACGGTGCGCAGTTGGATGGCCGCGCCCTCACGGTCAACGTCGCCCGTCCGCGCGAAGAGCGTCCGGCTGGTGGCGGTGGTGGTCGCCGCGAATTCGGCGGTGGCAGCGGTGGCGGCGGCGGTCGTCGCGAGCGCTACTAATCCATTTTTGAATTTTGCATGGCGGGGTTCGGGTGAACCGAACCCCGCCTTTTTTTATTTTTTAGCTTAGTCGGCATGAAAGCGCCAACCAAAGAAGAACACATCGAAGTCGAAGGCCGGGTCCAAACCGTGCTGCCCGGCACGATGTTTCGCGTCGAGCTGGAGAACAAGCACGTCGTGCTTGCCACCATCTGCGGCAAGATGCGCAAACGCTGGGTCCGCCTGACCGTCGGCGACCGCGTCAAAATGGAGATGTCGCCCTACGATTTGAACAAGGCGCGCATTACCTGGCGGCTGAAATAAATTTTCTTCGCGCGGCCCTTCGCCGTGCCGTCAACCCGAGCGTTCCCAACCGCTCCCAGAATCCACCCTTTTCCCGTTATGTCATTCCAAGTCCTCGGCCTCGCTCCCAAAATTTTACAGGCAGTCAGTGAAGCCGGTTACACCGAGCCCACGCCCATCCAGACCGCCGCCATCCCGCCCATCATCGCCGGCCATGATCTCATCGGCATCGCCCAGACCGGCACCGGCAAAACGGCGGCGTTCACGCTGCCGATATTGACCAAGTTGGCCGCCGCGCAGACCGCCGCCGGACCGAACCGCCGCACCCGCGTGCTCATTCTGGCGCCCACGCGCGAACTCGTTGTGCAGATCGAGGAAAACATTCGCGCCTACGCCAAACATCTGCCGCTCACCATCGCCACCGTGTTCGGCGGCGTCGGCGAACAGCCCCAAATCCGCGCGCTCCGCTCAAATACCGATATCGTCGTCGCCTGCCCCGGACGTTTACTGGATTTGCTTGGCCGCCGCAATGGCGATTTTTCCGGCCTCGAATTTCTCGTCCTCGACGAAGCCGACCGCATGTTGGACATGGGTTTTCTCCCGTCCATCCGGCAGATCGTCCGTCAGCTCCCGAAGCAGCGGCAGACGCTGATGTTCTCCGCCACTCTCTCGAAGGAGATCGAGGCGCTCACCCACGAATTCCAGCACGCGCCCAAGATTGTCCAGATCGGCCGCCGCGCGAATCCCGCGGAGACCGTGACCCAACTCGTCTATGAAGTGCCGAAGCACCTTAAAACATCGCTGCTCGTCCACCTGTTGAAAGAACCCAGCCTGGACATGGTATTGGTTTTTTCGCGGATGAAACATGCCGCCGACCGCCTCGCGCGCCAGTTGGAGCAGGCGGGCATTAAAACCGCCACCCTGCACTCCAACCGGTCGCAGAGCCAGCGGTTGCGTGCGCTGCAGGATTTCAAGTCCGGTGCCGTGCGCGTGCTCGTGGCCACGGACATCGCGGCGCGCGGCATTGACGTGGACGGCATTTCCCACGTCGTGAACTATGATTTCCCGATGCACGTCGAGGATTACGTCCACCGCATTGGCCGCACTGGCCGCGCGAACGCCATCGGCGATGCTATCAGTTTCGTGACCAACGAAGATCATGGCGAACTCCGCGCCCTGGAACGATTCATCGGCCGGGGCCTGGTGCGAAAAAAGGCCGAAGCCTTTAATTACACCGCCGCCGCGCCCGCCTACAATCCCGCCGATGAAGATCGTCGTCACCCGCGGCCGCAGCAGCGCGGCCAGCGTCCGCCGCGTCCTGAGCAGCGTGGGCAGCAACATTCTCATCGTACCTCAAGCCAGTCGCGTTCACCGCAGACTGATCGGCCCTCGTTTGGGGGTCGCCCGCAACCTGGTGGCAGTGCGCGTCCGCCGATCCAGCCTGCGAGTGGCAATCGTGAAGGCGGCAACGAACGTCATTTTCCCAGCACTAGTCCGAGGCCGGGTGGTTTTCGCCGGCGGTTTGGACGGTGAGGTAGACCCCGTTGGGAAGAATGAATATTTCCCAAGCAGGAGTTGAGCGGTAAGCTAATTCCGTGAATGCGAACTGGGTAAAATTACAGGAACTCGCTTTAGCGGAAATCGAAAGAACGTTGGCGGCGCTGCCGAAACCTTTGCGTGAACGGGCGCAGAAGCTACCGGTGACGTTTGAAAAGGTGCCCAATGCCGGGCTTCAAGCCGATGGAATTGAGCGGGATACGCTTGGTTTGTTTACCGGTGCGGAACTGGCTGATGAGGGTGCTTCAGTGCTTCCATCGCAGATCATTTTGTTCCTCGAAAATCTATGGGATTTTGCGGAAGGTCGTGAAGAAGTGTTTTGCGACGAAGTTCACACTACTTTTTTGCATGAGCTGGGACATTTTTT
>CAIQEI010000063.1 GCA_903870815.1 uncultured Verrucomicrobia subdivision 3 bacterium | reverse complement strand
GTGGCGATTTTGTAAGGCAGAGCCATTGGCACAATTTTGAGTTTTGAACTTTGAATGTCGAGTTTGGAAACCATCGCCCGATAAACAGGCTTTGCCCGCGCCCCAAAATCGCTTAAAAGAACCGCCATGGCTCGTCCGCGCCTCATCGCCCTGCTGCTTGCGCTCGGCACGCTCGTCGTGTTCCTGCCCGTCGGCGGGTTCGGGTTTGTGAATTATGACGATCCGGATTACGTCTCGGAAAACAACTTTGTCAAAAACGGGTTGACCGGGACGGACATCCTTTGGGCATTCACCGGATTCCATGTCAGCAACTGGCACCCGGTCACCTGGCTTTCCCACATGGCGGACTGCACGCTGTTCGGCCCGAACCCGGGCGCGCTCCATTTCGTCAACGTCCTCTTTCACGCCGTCAACGCGGCCCTGCTTTTCGGGCTGCTGTTGCGGCTGACGGGTAATACCTGGCCGGCCGCGTTCATCGCCGCGCTGTTCGCGTGGCATCCGCTGCACATCGAATCGGTCGCGTGGATTTCGGAGCGCAAGGATGTGTTGAGCACGTTTTTCGCGCTGCTGGCCTTGTTGAGCTACGCCAGATTTGTGAAGGCGAATCGGCGGCGCAGTTTCTGGTACGCGCTGGTTTTCTTCGCGCTGGGCCTGCTCGCCAAGCCGATGCTGGTCACGCTGCCGCTGGTCCTGCTGCTGCTGGATTACTGGCCGTTGGGACGAATGCGGAATGCGGGATGCGGAATGCGGAATTTCCAGTGGTTGTTGGTGGAAAAAATCCCGTTCTTTCTGCTCTCGGCCGCCGTGTGCGTCATCACCTGCCTAGCCCAGCGCGGCGCCATGGTCGCACTGGCGAAGGTGCCGTTGGCACTGCGGTTGGAAAATTCGGTGGCGGCCTATATAGGTTACCTTGCAAAAATTTTCTGGCCGGCCAACCTCGCGCTTTTTTACCCCTGGGCCGGCTTCACGTTCTGGGAACCGGCGGCGGCGGCCGTGGCGCTGGCGGCAATCACCTTGGTTTGCTGGCGGGCGCGGCGCGAATTTCCGTATTTGTTGATGGGCTGGCTCTGGTATCTGGGCACGCTGGTGCCGGTTATTGGCGTCGTGCAGGTTGGCGAGCAGGCGATGGCCGACCGCTATTCCTATTTTCCCGCCATCGGAATTTTCATCCTCGTCACCTTCGGTGTCCGGGACCTGGCCAGCCGGTTTCGACCGGTGAAATTGGTTTCCGTGTCGGCGGCGATTCTGGTGCTGGCGGGTTGTGTGCTGGCCACGGAAAACCAATTGCGTTACTGGCGGACGGATGAAACGCTCTTTGCCCACGCTGTGACCGTGACCCGGGACAATGAAATTGCCCATCTCAATCTCGGTGTCGTTTATGAAAAGCAGGGCCGCGCCGCCGAAGCCATGCGCGAATACCGGCTGGCGTTAAAAATAAACCCGCAGCGCGCCCACACCCACAACAACATCGCTGACCTGCTGGATTCGTCCGGTCATCCGGACGAAGCCCTGGCCGAATACCAGACCGCCTTGCGGCTGGATCCGGATGCACTGCCGGCGCACCTCAACCTCGGCAATCTGCTGGTTGAGCTGGGCCGTCACAGTGAAGCCGCCGAACAATTTGAACTCGCCGCGAAAATCGATCCCGCCAATGCGCGCCCGCACCTGGAAATGGGCAAGGCGCTGCTTAAACAAGGCCGCGATGCGGAGGCGGTGGGCGAATTCCACACGGCCCGGCAACTAAACCCGGACGATTATCAAATCCTGGCCAACCTGGCGCGCGTCCTGGCCGCGGACGAAAATGAAGGGGTGCGCGACGGCCCGGCCGCCCGGGAATTTGCCCGCCGGGCCAACGATCTCACCGGCGGGGAACAGCCGCTGGTGCTGGATGTCCTCGGCATGGCTTGGGCGGAGAATGGGGATTTCACCAACGCCATCGCCTGCGCCCAAAAGGTACTCGACCTCGCCACCGCCGCGCAGGTGACCAACACCGGGCCGCTGGAAACCCGGCTGGAGCTTTACAAAAAACATCAGCCGTGGCGCGAATCCTTCCGTGCGACCAATTCGCCGGCGATGCCTTGACCGGCCCGATTGACAAAATTCCATTGTCACTGCGCGGGAAAAAAATAGACTGTCCGCTCATTTGATGAACACATTCAACATCGCGGCGCTCGCTGGCGACGGCATCGGCCCGGAAGTCATGCGCGAGGCCATCAAGGTTCTCCGGGTCACCGGGGAAAAATTCCGTTTCACCCTCAACCTCACTGAAGCGCCGGTCGGCTGGGCCGGCATAGACGCGGCGGGCAAGGCGCTGCCGGACGCCACGCTCGCGCTCTGCAAAAAATCGGACTCAATTTTGTTTGGCTCGGTCGGTTTGCCCGACCGCGACCCGACGATTCCCAAGGAAGAACGCCCCGAACGCGCCGCGCTGCTCCGGCTGCGCAAAGAATTCGGCCTGTTTGCCAACCTGCGCCCGGTGAAGCTGCCGAAAGTGCTCGCGCATGCCTGTCCCCTCGCGAAGGAACGCCAGGGCGACGGCATTGATATTTTGGTCGTGCGCGAACTGACCGGCGGCATGTATTTCGGCCAGCCGAAAAAGACCGAGGACCTCGGCGGCGGGAACCAGCGTGCGATCGACACGATGGTTTACACGACGCCGGAAATCGAGCGCATCGCGCACGTCGCGTTCCAGGCCGCGCAGTTGCGCCGGAAGAAACTGACGAGCATTGACAAGGCGAACGTGCTGGAGAACGGCATCCTCTGGCGCGAGGTCGTGACGCGCGTCGGCAAAAATTACCCCGATGTTACACTTGAGCACATGTTCGTGGACAACGGCGCGATGCAACTCATGCTCAAGCCCACGCAGTTTGATGTGATGCTCTGCGAAAACATGTTTGGGGACATCCTGAGCGACGAGGCGGCGGCGCTGGGCGGCTCATTGGGCATGCTGCCGAGCGCCAGCTTGGGCGCGACCAACGGCAATCAGACGTTTGGCTTTTACGAGCCCGCCGGCGGCACTGCCCCGGACATCGCCGGGAAAAATCTGGCCAATCCCATCGCGCAAATCCTCTCGAGCGCGCTGATGCTGCGGCATAGCTTCGGCCTGAACGACGCAGCGGCGGCGATCGAAGCGGCCGTGGCCAAGGCCATCGCCGCCGGCCACCGCACCGGCGACATCTTCAGCGCGACCGAATCCGGCGCGCAGCGCGTCGGCACCCGCGAGATGGGCGACGTGATTGCGGCAGCGGTTTAGGCATTCCCCGCTTCCATCCCAAAGCAAAAGGGCGGCCATCGCTGGCCGCCCTGACTTTTTACGACCTCAATTGACGAGGCGGAAAAACTTTGCCGGATCATCGAGCGTGTTGGTAAACGGGCTGGTGGCGCCGGGGACGTTGGTGAACGTGCCGACCGGCGTGGGTGCGGCCTGCAGCGCAAATGTGGAATCATTCCAGCGCAATATGGCGCTCTGGCCATCGGCTTGGATGAACAGCGGAATGGCCAGCACCGTCGCGGGCGCCGCCTGGGCATAGTTCAAATCAAAATTATCGATGCCGAAAGTGTCGCGGCTGCCGGTGCCGGTGGCGCCATTCAGGGCCGCGACCCGGATCCAGACGTTGTTGGTCTGGTTGTCCGCGTCCGTTCCCAGAGTAAAACTCCGTTGGGTCGCGCCAAAAACCCCCGGATCGGAAAACGTGCCCAGCGGGGTGAAGGCGTCCGGCGCGTTGCCGACGGCGTAGTCAATGATCCACGTCGTGGAATAGCCGTTGGTCTTCAACAAATTTAAATCCAAGCTGAAGGTGAGGTCGCTGAACCCAGTGGTGCTGGCAATCTGCAACACGAACGCCGCGCCGGGATCGCCGAACACACTAGTCTGGCGGATGGCCACACAGCGGTTCGTGGTGCCGCTTTGAACCGGCAAAGCGGGTTCTGCGCCAAGGTAGTTGGTGCCGCAATTGGCGAGCGTTCCCGCGCAATTGCCAAATTCACCGGGGTTGTCGCTCCAGCTTTTGGCGCTGGTCCGGAAAGGTGCGGGCTGGCCAAGGCGGCCGGCCGTCGCGTTGGTCCGGACGGACCAGCCCGCCGGCAGGCCGTTGCTGATGGCGTTGAAGTTTTGATGATAATTGGTGCCGGTCAGCATTACTTGCGCCGGGCTGGACGGGGTGGAGAGCGCCACGCAGAAAGTCAGCGCCGCGCAACGGAACAGGTTGGGGAACGGGAGTTCATTTTTCATGTTTTTTAGTTTGTTGTTGTTTTGTGTTTCATGGGGATGGAATCAAGGTAGCCAGACCAGCTCCGGGTGGTTAGTGATGCCCTGACCGGCGGCATCGCGATAGGCCGCCACGCCAAACCACGCGACGTGGCCGTCGAGGAATACGAATTGCGCGCCCCGATGGTGTAGGTTGGTGTGGACATTGTTCTCCTGGGCGACCGGGGCCAGACCGCCGTTGTCAAATAGCCAGACCGTGGCCGTGGGCCGGGGGATGGCGGTCAATCGTATCTGATTGCCTGCGCCGAGACCGTTGACATGTTCGTTCAGGCAATAGTGGAAAAGGTTTTTGCCGTTGCTGCGCCGCGGGTTGGCCGGGCAGATCCAGACGGAATTTCCCGGCTCGATATTTGCGTTGGTCCGCCAGGCCATCGCTGCATAAATGGGCAGGCCCAGCTGCTTCGGCAGGTCCACATACCAGCCCGCCGTGGTGGAACTGCCACTGGCCGAACCATCCTTGGGTAGAAAATCCTCGTTTTCCGTCGCGTAAAGCTGCGTCGCCAGCCCCCATTGCTTGAGGTGGTTCAGGCAGACGACGGCTTGGGCCGTCGCCTTGGCCCGGTTTAACGCCGGCAGCAGCAGCGCCGCCAGGATCGCGAGAATGGCGATGACCGCAAGGAGTTCAACCAAAGTGAAACCGGCCTGCATCCCCGGATGACCCTGGATGGATACAATGCAGTTGCCGAGCTTTTCCGGCCAATGTATTTTCCTAGCGCTGCCCATGACTTTGGCCGGTCCGCACCACGCCGCGTCCGACCAACGGCAGGCATTTTCCCGATTTTGCGACTTTGGGGCTACTTAGATTTTGCCAAAAAAAATGACAAAATATGGCCAGTCGGAACCGCGCAGGTAAAATTTTCCTTGGGCGCCTGAACGCAAAGCCGTTATCCTCCGTCCAACCTGAACCAAACGGGACCATTCGCCGCCACATGAAAACCATCCTCCTCCTCCTGAATCTCGCCACCGCGCTGTCGCTCCGCGCCGCCGACACCAACGCACCCGCCGCCGCGCCGGAAAAAACCACGCTCGGCCAGATCCCCGACGCCTCGCACACGCCGGTGCGGGTGACGAACACCGTCAGCATTGCCGGCGAAAGCGTCACCTATGTGGCCGAGACCGGCATGCTGCCGCTGCTCAAGCCGGACGGAACCTCTCGCGCGTCGGTTTTTTACGTCGCCTACACGCGGATTGAAAAACCGGAAACCGCAAACCGGAAACCCGACCTGGGCCCGCGGCCGGTCACGTTTTGCTTCAATGGCGGCCCGGGTTCCGCCTCGGTGTGGCTGCATCTCGGCGCGCTCGGCCCGCGCCGCGTCAAGATGAACGAAGATGGCTCGCTGCCCGCGCCGCCGTTCACGCTGGTGGACAACGAATATTCCCTGCTCAACGCCAGCGACCTCGTTTTCATCGACCCGGTGGCGACCGGCTTCAGCCGGCCGGCCAAGGACGAGAAGGCCGACCAGTTTTTCGGCGATTCGGCGGACTTGGATTCCGTCGGCGAATTCATCCGGCTCTGGACGACGCGCCACGACCGCTGGCTCGCGCCGAAATTTGTCTGCGGCGAAAGCTACGGCGTCTTCCGCGCCGCCGGCCTGGCGGATTATCTGCGCGGCCGCTACGGAATGTATCTGAACGGTTTGATCCTCGTCTCCGGCGTGCTGGATTTCGGCACCATCAGCGGCGGCCCGGGCAACGACCTGCCGTATCCACTTATTTTGCCGGCCTACACGGCGGCGGCGCATTTCCATAAAAAATTGCCGGCGGACTTGCAGGCGGATCTGACCAACGCTCTGGCTGAGGCGCGTAGTTTTGCCAAAGGCGAATACACCACGGCCCTGCTGCAAGGCGCGTCGCTGCCGGCGGACGAGCGGAAAAAAGTCGTCGCCGAACTCGGGCGGCTCACCGGCCTGAAATCGTCCGTCATCGAGGACAACAACCTGCGCGTGGATCCGTCCGTGTTCCGCAAACAATTGCTGCATGACGACGGCCTGATTCTCGGTGCCTATGACGGGCGCCTGACGGGACGCGACGGCGACCCTGCATCGCCCAACGCGGACTTCGACCCGGCCAGCGCGGCGGTGATGGGGCCGTTTTCGGCGGCGATGAATTCCTACGTGCGGAGCGAGTTGAAGTTTGAGGACGATCTCCCGTATGAACTGCTCGCCGGCGTGCAGCCGTGGAATTACGGCGTGCGGAACAACTTCGCGAACGCCAGCGACCGGCTGGCTTCGGTGATGAACCAGGAGCCGTTTTTGAAAATCCTCGTGCTCGGCGGACGCTGCGACCTGGTCTGCCCGATTGACACCATGCGGCACAGCGTGGACCACCTGGGGCTGGCTGAAGCCTACCGGAGCAATGTGCAATTCGCCGAATTTGACGCCGGCCACATGATGTATATCAATCTGCCCGACCTGAAAAAGCTGCAGGCGGACATCGGAAAATTTGTCCGGCCCTGATGACGGCAACCGTTTCCCCACCTCATCCGGATCGTAATCGCAATCTTAATCCGCTGAAACTGACGATGATGATTAAGGCCTGGATAAAAAATGGCGACGGGCCGGCCGGACCGCGATAGCCAATGAAAAGAAACCTTGCCCTGACGACGCTGATTTTCACCAGCCTGATGGCGCGGGCACTGCCGGCGGACGACTTGGTGTCGCTGGCCGGGACCTGGCGTTTTCAAATCGACCGGGCGGACGCCGGCGGGGCGCAAAACTGGGCGGCGAAAAAACTGGCGGGCCGCATTCACCTGCCCGGCTCGCTGCCGGAACAAGGCGTCGGCGACGTCGTGACGACCAACACGGTCTGGACCGGCGGCATCGCGGACCGGTCGTTTTTCACCGCGCCGGAATTTGCCAGATACCGGCAGCCCGGCAACGTGAAGCTGCCGTTCTGGCTGACCCCGGAAAAATATTACGCCGGCGCCGCGTGGTTCCAGCGCGAGGTGATGATTCCGCAAGCATGGCAAAAACAACGGGTCGTCCTGACGCTGGAACGGCCGCACTGGGAAACGCGCGTCTGGGTGGACGGAAAATTTATCGGCACAAACAATTCGCTCGGCACGCCGCATGAGTATGACCTCGGCGAGCTCACGCCGGGCCGGCACACGCTGACCCTCCGCGTGGACAACCGCCGGATCGTGGACGTGGGTGAAAATTCCCACAGCGTCAGCGACCAGAGCCAAGGCAACTGGAACGGCATCATCGGGGACCTTACACTGCGGGCGACACCGCAGGTCTGGATCGAGGAGTTGCGCGTGATTCCGCACGTCGCCACGCGGTCGGTGACGGTGACGGGAACGATCGGCAATGCCTCCGGCATGGCCGGCGAGGCGGGCATGATTTTTTATCTGGACGGAAGACTGGCGCAGTCCGTCGTCGTGAGCTGGGCGACGAATGGCGGGCGATTCGCCGGAGAAATTCCGCTGGCCGATGACGCGCCGCTCTGGGATGAGTTCCATCCGGCGGTGCGGCACCTGACCGCCAAACTCGGCGAGGCGACGTTGGTCACCAGTTTCGGCCTGCGGGAAATCTCGACGCAGGGAACGCAGTTCCTCATCAACGGGCGGAAGACCTTTTTTCGCGGCACGGTTGATGACTGTGTTTTTCCGCTGACCGGCCATCCGCCGATGGACGTGGTTTCATGGAAACGCATCCTCGGAATCGCCAAGGCGCACGGGCTCAATCTGATCCGGTTTCATTCCTGGTGTCCGCCGGAAGCCGCGTTTCAAGCGGCGGATGAGCTGGGGTTTTATTTCCAGATTGAAGCCGGTTCATGGGCGAACCAGAGCACGACTCTCGGCGACGGCAAGCCGGTAGATGCCTGGATTTATGCGGAGACGGAACGCATCCTGAAAACCTACGGAAACCATCCCAGCTTTCTGCTGATGGCGTATGGCAACGAGCCGGGCGGCCATAATTCCGGCGAGTTCCTGTCGGATTATGTGACGTATTTCCGGTTGCGCGATCCGCGCCGGCTGTGGACCGGTGCGAGCGGCGGGCCGCAGTTTCCGGAGAACCAGTTTCAGGTGACGCCGGACCCGCGCCTCCGAGCCTGGGGCGAGGAATTGAAATCACGCCTCAACGCCCAACCCCCCGAGACGATGACGGATTACAACGATTATATCAGCCGCCGCAACGTGCCGGTCGTCAGCCACGAAATCGGCCAATGGTGCGCGTACCCCGATTTTTCCGGGATCAAAAAATACCAGGGTTTCCTGAAACCGGGCAACCTTGAGATCTTCCGCGATTCGCTGGCCGCGCACCAGATGAGCGAAGAGGCGAAACGGTTTGTGTTCGCCTCCGGCAAATTGCAGACGCTGTGCTACAAGGAGGAAATCGAGTCCGTCTTGCGCACGCCCGGCATGGGTGGTTTTGAACTGCTTGGCCTCACGGATTTTCCCGGCCAGGGAACGGCCCCCGTGGGGGTGCTGGATGCGTTTTGGGACGACAAAGGCTATGTCACCGCCGCCGAATACCGCCGCTTCTGCGACGCGGTGGTGCCGCTGGCGCGCCTGCCGAAACGCGTTTTTACCACGGACGAATCGCTGTCGGCGGAGCTGGAGGTGGCCAATTTCGGCGCCGCCCCGCTGACGGACGCCACCCCGTTTTGCAAACTCGTGGCGGACGACGGGCGCGTGGTGGCCTCGCAGATTTTTGACGGGCGAGAGGTGCCGGTGAACAATGGCATCCGGCTCGGTTCGGTGAGTTTCAGTCTAAACAATGTCCCGGCCCCGGCGCGCTATCGCCTGGTCGCGGGCTTTGCCGGCACCCCCATCCAGAACGACTGGGACGTGTGGATTTATCCGGCACAGTCCGCGCCGAAAGCGCCGGTGGACGTGGCCATTTTCTCCGAGTTGAACGCCGCCGCGCTCGCGGTGCTGGATTCCGGCGGAACCGTGTTGTGGCTGCTGCCCCCGGAAAATGTCCGCAACGACCCGGTGCGACCCGTGAAGTTGGGCTTCAGCAGCCTATTCTGGAGCACGGCATGGACCGGACGCCAGGCGCCGACCACGCTCGGAATTCTTTGCGACTCGCGGCAGCCGTTGTTCGCGGAATTCCCGACGGATGATTTCAGCAACTGGCAGTGGTGGTATCTGGTGCATCACGCAGAGGCGATGCTGCTGGATGATTTTCCGGCCGGGTTGCAACCCGGCGTCCAGGTGATTGACGACTGGACGACCAACCGCAAGCTGGCGCTGGCATTCGAGGCCAAAGTCGGGAACGGCAAGCTCTTCGTTTGCAGCGTGGATCTGGTACATAGTTTGGAAACCGACCCGGTGCGCCGGCAGTTCCGCACGAGCCTGCTGGATTATCTCGTCAGCCCGGGCTTTCATCCGCAATGCCAGGTACCCATCGCGACGCTGGAGCGACTGACCGCAGCCAGGTAGTTATTCCTGGCATTTATCCGCCCGTTCACACCCGGGGCCGGCCCGTCATAAAATTCCTTCTTGTCATCGGGTCGTTCTGTGATAATTTGATCGTCCTTTTTTATGAAGACGGACATACATCCGAAATATGTGGACGCCGAGATCCGTTGCGCCTGCGGCAACGTGTTCCAAACGCGCTCCACCCGCCAGACCATCATCGTCGGCATCTGCAATGCCTGCCACCCGTTTTACACCGGTCAGCAGAAGTTTGTGGACACCGCCGGCCGCGTGGACAAATTCCAGCAGCGCGCCGCCAAAACCCTGGCCGCGCAGGCTGAGCACGCCGCCAAGAAGAAGAAAAAGGCCTAGCTTCTCGATCAACGCCGCCCGCAGCGCCGGAAGTTTCCGGAATTGCGGGCGGCTTGTTTTTTGTCGAGCCACAGATTTTCACCGCTGAGCACACCGGCAACAATGTGGAAAAATCCGGGCGTCAAATCTGTGTTTCATCGTTGTGAATCGGTGGCTTGAATGAAATGGACTTAAAGCCGCACATTGAAAGATTCCGCAAGCGCTTTGCCGAGCTTGAATCTCTGCTGAGCGACCCCCGGGTTTTTGACAACCCGCAAAGCGCGCAGGAATGGTCGCGCGAATACGCCCGGCTGAAGGAACTCGTCGCGGCGGGTGCGGCCTATTTGAAAGCGGTCGCCGACTTGGAGGAGAATCGCGCGCTCCTTAAAACCGAATTGCCCGATTCGGAATTGGCGCAGTTGGCCCGGGACGAAATCACACGGCTGGAAGCGGACGGAACCATTCTCGCCCGGCGGATCCAGTTCGGACTTGTGCCGCCGGACCCGACCGATTCCCGCAACACCATCGTCGAAATTCGCGCCGGCGCCGGCGGCTCGGAGTCCGCGCTGTTTGCCGCCGATTTGTACCGGATGTATTGCCGCTATGCCGAGGCGCGCGGCTGGAAGATTGAGACGCTCGACTCGAATCCGTCCGACCTGGGCGGCTTCCGCGAAATCATCTTTCAAATCAACGGCACGGATGTTTTTAAACGGCTGAAATACGAGAGCGGCGTCCACCGCGTCCAGCGCGTGCCGGCGACCGAGGCGCAGGGCCGGATCCATACCAGCACCTGTACCGTCGCGGTTCTGCCCGAGGCCCAGGAGGTGGAGGTCGAGATCAGGCCGGACGACATCGAAGTCAGCGTCTGCCGCGCTTCCGGCAAGGGAGGTCAGGGCGTAAACACCACGGATTCCGCCGTGCAAATCCAGCATAAGCCAAGCGGCCTCACCGTGCGGATCGCCGACGAACGCTCGCAGATCAAAAACCGGGCGAAGGCCATGACCGTCCTGCGCTCGCGGCTGCTGGAAATAAAAGTGGCCGAGGAGAACGCGAAATACGCCGCGCACCGCAAGGAACAGGTGGGCACCGGCGAACGCAATGAAAAAATCCGCACCTACAATTTCCCGCAAAACCGCGTCACCGACCACCGCATCGAGGTCACGCTCTACAACCTTTCCGTTTTCATAGACGGCGATTTGGATGGACTGATCGACCCGCTGATGACGCATGATATGGAAGAAAGACTGAAGGCGTTAAACGGTTAAATCATCAAACCGATACGACGCTCCGCAATTCAACGATTCAACAAATTATGAATTTACCCGCCCACATCAAAGGCCTGATCTTCGACTGCGACGGCACCCTGGCCGACACGATGCCGCTGCACTGGCACGCGTGGCAACTAGTCACGCAGCGCCACGATTTGCATTTCCCTGAAGACCGGTTTTATTCGCTGGGCGGCGTGCCGTCGCGCGACATCCTCAAGATGCTCGCGGAGGAACAGGGCCGCTCGCTCGACCACATCGCCGTAGCGCACGAAAAGGAAAACGCCTATCTGCCGCTCATGGAGCAGGTCGAGCCGATCCATGCGGTGGTGGAAATCGCCCGTGCGAATTTTGGAAAAATCCCGCTGGCCGTCGCCTCCGGCGGCACGCAGCCGATTATTTGCGAGGTGCTGGAACACTTGAAGATTCGCCACCTGTTCGCCGCCGTCGTGACCAGCGAGATGGTGAAACACCAGAAGCCCGCGCCGGACATTTTTCTCGAAGCTGCGCGGCGAATCGGCGTAGAGCCGAAATTCTGCCGCGCTTATGAGGATACGGATATTGGATTGCAAGCCATCCGCGCTGCCGGGATGGACGCCGTAGATGCGCGCAAATTACGCGGGTGATTTTGTTCACCAATAATGCCACGCGCCGCGCGTGACCACCCAGATGCCCAGCAGGAAATTCGTGATGGCGTGAGCCGTCATCGCGTCCCCCAGCCGGTTTTTGCGCAGCACCAGCCATTGATATGCTAAACCGCACAAAAAGCCGGCCAGCCATTCGTCGTGGGAAATTCCAAAAATGAGCGCGGTGAGAAAAAAACACCGGACGGAAAAATGATTCAACGGAACGGACAAGAAATCGTGCCGGGCAAGGTAGCGATATAAAAACGAGCGGTAAAACACCTCTTCCAACGGCGGCACCACCAGGGTCATCCCCAACACATGGATGGCCAGGAAAAAGACGGCGAGCCCGGTGTATCCGCCAAACTGGACTTGCGGGTTCCAGATGGATGCCACGATTTCCGGCGGATGGGACAGGCCGAGCTTCACCCACAGCGAACTTTGCGTCGTCCATTCGCCGCTGAGGCCAATCCACATTCCGAAAACGCCGACACCGACCAGCACCGCCTCCCAGCTGAACGCCCAGCGCAGCTCGGCGACGAGCGGACGCATCGCCAATAGCATGACCAAACCGGCCAGAGTTTTGGCGAGGTAAAACCAATAAGCCGAAGCCGCGCCGAATTTTCCCTGGCCCGCCGTTAGCAGGACGAAAACAATGAACGGCACGATCCGGACGGCGGCGGGGTGGCGGTGGAATTGATCCCGGTAGGGCATGGCTCAATGATCCATTCCCAGCTTGATGGTCTGGCCGCCGGGACCAATGAGAGTGACCGCGGTCTTGGTGATTTCCGTAACGCGATATTGAAGAAATGAGTCGCCGGCCCGAACTATTTTGCCGTCCAGAATGGCTGCGGGTGCGGTTGACGAATAGAAAATCCCCTGCAACTTGGGAGCGTCCGGCGGGTTCAGCAACGGCGGCTCCGGGGCCAAAACGACGGACGGTTTTGCGATGACCGGTGGCGCCACAACCGGCGGATCAACGGTGACGGCGGGTTGCGCTGTCGCAACCGCCAGGGCGGGCGGGGCGGACGTGAGGTTGCGCACGGAGCGGTGCGCCATAGCCCATCCGATCGCCAGGCTGGCGGCGATCACGAGGAAAATCACGATGGTCGGAATCAGCCACCTCCCGGCCGACGCCGGGCGGCCGGCG
>CAIQEI010000062.1 GCA_903870815.1 uncultured Verrucomicrobia subdivision 3 bacterium | reverse complement strand
GTCCAAACTGATGCGCTACATCCGTCAATACAATAAAACGGCAACGCCCATCAAATGGACTTACTCTGATCCAAAACGCAGAATCAAAGCGTAGCTTGTTCATGTGTTACGTTGCACTAGTCATTCACACACCTGCCCCTTCGAGTCAAGGTGTTTCACGCAAGCGAGAAAACAACTCACACCCTGTCTACACCAGACGCTCGGGTTGCAGCTATCAGCTTTCACCGCCGGCCGTCATACCACATAAACGCCGCCTCGCGGCTGCGAATGGTTCGCCGGTGGTTGAAGATGGAGCGAATGAAGAATCCGCCCAGCTCACGGCCGGTATAAAGCTTCATCTTGCGCGCGGAGGTCTTGATGGGATGGCGATGGAGAATGACTATTTTGCGTTTCGTCGCGCGCGCGAGTTTTTTTAAACGCAGACTCAAGTCCAATTCTTCGGCGGCGTAAAACTCGTGGCTGAAGCCGCCCACCTGCCGGAACGCCGCCGCCTCCACAAAAATGAACGAGCCGGCCATGAACCGCGTGATGCGGCTCGAAAAATTCCAGAACTGCGTGATCAGGCCGGCGACAAATAAGTCTTCATCCAGCCGGATGGTGACGCCGCCGGCCAGCACTTTGCCGGATGAAATATTTTCAGCCACGTCAGCGAACAACTTTTCGCCCGGATGCGAATCGGCGTCCACGAACACCAGCCAGTCGCCGGTGGCGGCGCCGGCGCCGGCATTTCGGGCGCGGGCGATCTGGTTGACCGGCTCGAAGACGACGCTCGCCCCGGCGGCGCGGGCGATGTCGGCGGTGCGGTCGGTCGAGTTGTTGTCGCACACGATCACCTCGAACGACCAGCCGCGCACGGTGAAGGCGGCGGCGGCGGACTGGATTTCCGCCAGCGAGCCGCCGAGTAGCTTTTCCTCGTTGTACGCAGGGACAATGACGGAGATTTTCACGGACGGCAAGATAACCGCTGCGGCGCGGTTTTCAACCGGCAGACGCAATTTTCGTCGTGCATTTTTCGGCGGATGATTTTTAATGGCGGCATGAGCATCTGGATTCTGGCCTTTCTTGTGATGGTTTCGACAGCCCTCGCCGGCTGGCGGCTGGGGGCGATTCGCGCGGCGATTTCCTTTGTCGGCATCCTGTTCGCGGCGCTGCTGGCGGCGCCGGTTGGAAAACTCATCCACCCGCTGCTGCCGCACCTGGGCGCGGGCAATCCCGTCATCGCCTGGGCGTTGGCGCCGGTGGTGGGCTTCATTCTGGTCTCCATCGTTTTCAAGATTGTGGGCCAGCCGGTGCACAGCAAAGTTGAGCATTTTTACAAATACCAGGCCGGCGACCTGCGGCTGGCACTGTGGGAGCGGCTGAACTCCCGGCTGGGCATCTGCGTGGGCCTCCTGAATGGCGCGCTTTATTTCGTGCTGATCTGCTTCCTGATTTTTAACCTGACCTACTGGACGACGCAGGTGGCACCGGCCTCGACCCAACCGCTGGTGATCCGGGTGGCCAACACCCTGGGAAACGACCTGCAGGCGACCGGTCTCAACCGGATGGCGGCCGCGGTCGGGACGTTGCCACCGTTTTATTATCAACTGGCCGATCTCTCGGGTTTTCTCATGCACAATCCACAGGTCGGCCCGCGGCTCGCGGCATATCCGGCGCTCACGTCGCTGTGGGAACGCGATGATATGCGGCCGCTGGTGCAGGACGCCACCCTGACGAATGCGCTCGCTTCCGGGGCGACGCTGGGAGAAATCATGAAAGACCCGAACGCGGAGTCCTTCATCAAAAACCAGGATCAAACCAAACTGGTGACGGGCATTTTGCAGACCAATTGGGACGACTTGACGAATTACCTGCAAACCGGCAAATCGCCAAAATATGACGGCGATAAAATCATCGGGCGCTGGGAATTCAATCCGGCGGTGACCGTCGCTTGGATGCGCCAGGGCAACCCAAAAATCCCCGCCAGTCAAATGCGCATGGTCCGCGCCTGGATGACGGTGGCTTACGCCAACACCCGGGTGCTGGTGACGGGCGACAACCAGGTCTTTGTCAAAAGCCTGCCGCACCTCAAAGTGGTTCCCGGCCAACCGGCACCCACTACGGAGCAAAACGACTGGAAAGGCGATTGGAACGCCAGCGGCACGAACTATGACGTGCACCTGACCTACAATGGTGAGGATAAATTTTACACCGCCGTGGCCGAAGATTTGCGTTTGTCGGTCAAGGATGGCAAAAACCTGCTGATTTTCGACCGGGCGGATTGACGGGCTGGTTTTGCCGTTTTCCTGTCGGCACTTTTTTTAATTGGGTCAATACTCCAATAAATCCCCCATTTCACCGGCTTTGAGTCGGCCTGATTCCTGCTCATTTTGGGGCATGGGATTGACACAAACAACCTCCGCGATCATGGTTTTTCTGACCGGTTTGCTCCCGGCCAGCTGCCATAAAGGTGACCCGCAGCCGAAAGCGGCCCCGTCAGCCACCGTTGCCGCCGGAACGAACGCGGCGAATGCCGGCACCCGAAATCTCGGGGAAATTTCCCTTACCAACCACAATGAAACCAGCTTTCACCTGTCCACCGGTCAATACTGCACCTTGACCCCGAAATTAATAGGCAAACAGAATGTGCTGATCACGTTCGCGGTCGAGTCCAAAAACTAGTATGGCGAGACGGCCAATTACGCCGCCACCCAGGTCAATGGCGAGCCCGGAAAACCGGTGGCGATCGCCTTGGGGGATTTGAAGCTCAGCTTCACACCTCGGGTGATCAATCAAGAATAGTGCCTTCGACCGGCTAAGATTGGCCGGAATTTGACCCGGAAGATTTTGTGGAGAGCCGTTGGAAACCTACATTGGTGGCGACTCGTCGAGTCATATCAATACCACTCAAGTATTGATAGAAGCGCTGCCGGACCATCAGTGCATCGCCATTTACAGGACAATATCAATCAACGCGACACCAGCACCCGGACAAATTCCACCAGCAGAGTGGCCATCAGGGCCGAACCCGTCACGCCCCATAGGTCAAAACGCGCCAGGCGCTTCTGGCTGGCCGAGTGAAAGTCGGTGATAATATGACACAACGGACTCCGGTTTTTTTCAGAATAATGATGTAGCATGACAGACACCAAGCATCAACCTTGCCAAGCTGGTGATGAAATCGCGGTTGAAACGGTCAGGGGTGGGAGATTTGCCCTGAGTCAAGCCAGCATCATGATGGCAGTGAAACAATGCATGCACCACAGGATCAATGCTTTCCGATTGTTTTTTGCGTTTTTATCAAGCTGCTGGAAAATGCCGTAAAGTCCGTTCCGGGTGGTAGAAAAAAAACGGCGAAAGCGGACTATTAAAACCTGTTCCCCTAAACCCGCGTCCCTGCCCTTTTCCCGCGTCACCCGCGCCCTGGCGGAAGCGTCCCGATTTTTGACGTTGTGAACGTGTCATCGGTCCGCCTGGCGCGCCGTCAAAACCTCCGCCAAGCATAACCGGAGGAAGTGAATGGCACGGCACAGACATATTTAGGGAGGCGGGCAAAGGGTGCCCTTTGAGGAATAGTTTATCGCGGGACCATGCGCGTTTATCGACCAAGCCGGTATTTTTGTCTATGGCGTGAAAAGTTAACGGTGGCCTCCTAGAAATCGAAAGAATAGGAGATATCGTATTCGTATAGCGAGAGCGCCGCATAGGGCGAAAGCACGCTTGTTTGGTCGTTGTTTCTGCCGACATATTTGAATTTAGAGTTATTCAACAGGCTCCAGCCGGGTTTTTTAATTGGAAAGGCAAATGGAATATACCTCTGTCTCACGATGAACTGCAAATTTCTAAGCGAATTTGTGTTTGGCTTCGGGAAACTCAGGGGTGTTGGATCCATTGCGTAGCCTTGGGAATCCATGAGATAATGAATCTGCACCGGCATCTCGTTGGTTCCGGCAGGATCCCCGGCGCCGACAGACCCTGCGTTTAGCATAGCTATCGCGGCAAAAAGCGGTCCATTCAGTCTCACTTTTTCAACAGTTTCAGCAATGTCCTGGCTGCTTCGGCGGAAGATGCGGGATTTTGACCCGTGATCAGCAAACCGTCAGTCTTCACATAAACACCCCAATCGGGCCCTTGGCTATAATGGGCGCCTGCTTTTTTCAACTCATCTTCCAGCAAAAACGGCACCACCTTGGTCAGTTTTACAATGGCTTCCTCGGTGTCGGAAAAACCGGTTACGTTCTTCCCTTTAATCAACAGATCCCCGTTGGGTAATTTTACATTGAGCAAGGCGCACGGCGCATGACACACGAGTGCCATGGGTTTTGCCTGATGCTGAAAGGCTTCGAGCAAGGCGATGGATTTGGCATCCTTTGTCAGATCCCACAACGGGCCATGTCCGCCCGGATAAAAAACCGCGTCATAATCCGCCGCCTTCACGTCACTTAATTTCAACGTGTGGGCCAATTTCTGTTTCAGCGGTCCGTCTTGGTCGAAACGGTGGGTGAATTTGGTTTGGGCCCCCGGCAATTCACTGCTGGGATCGATCGGCGGTTTCCCGCCTTTAGGGGATGCCAGGGTGATTTCCGCGCCGGCATCCGCCAGTTCATAATATGGCGCCGCAAATTCCTCCACCCAGAAACCGGTTTTCTTTCCGGTGTCACCCAATTCGCTGTGCGAGGTTAAGACTATTAAGATTTTCATGATAATATGGGCTGCCATCTTGAATTAAGCCGTGAGGATTACCGTCACACGGCCCGGTTTTCTGACCACACTCATTTGCCGATCATTTTTGCCACGATGAAAATGAGCACCGCTCCGCCCAAACCGCCTCCGAAAAGCAGATAAATAAGGGAATAGCCGGCCGCGGCAAACATTGGTGTTAATAAAAGCGCAATCATAGTTTTTGTATAACGAAAAGGTTGGATCAAAGCTTCGACAGAATTGCCAAAGATTTTAGCGTACCAATAGCACCACCACGACGATGACGAGCAAGAGACCGACCCCGCCGCCGCCAATCCAGATTGCGCTACCAATAACCGGGGAGAATAATAGTGTCATATGATTTGTGTTTCGTTCTGGATGGAAAATCATTTGCCATCCATTTCTGGTATCACATTAAGCGATGCGCCGGGGCTTTGCCATGGGGTGTAACCCGACCGGACCATATCAGTGTTTATCCGGCTAATATAATTTTCAACGAATGGCTTCCGCTGAGAGCAGTGGATATTATTTGAACTGATCGTTCAACCCCACCAAAACCGCTGATCAAAACCAGGCTGAGAATCGGCAGACGATTCAGCTTGCTGCTTTGGCTTCTGGCAGTTGGGTCTGCCATTTCAGAGGAAACCAGGCGTGAACTTCCGCGCCTTTGTGGGGGGAGGACGTAAATTCCACCCCGCCGCCGGCCAGGGCGGATCGCTCTTCCATGCTCAACAGGCCGAGGCTTTTCCCGCGGACGGCCTCTTCCCGGACGGCGTTCACATTAAAGCCGATGCCATCGTCCAGCACCCGCACATGGAGTTGCCCGGCTTCTTCGCGCAGATCCACGTTCACGGTTTTCGCCTGCGCATGGCGCACCACATTGGTTAGGGCTCCCTGAACCACACGGTAACATTCGGTTTCAATCACCGGATCGAGGCGTTCCGCCAAGGGGGCGGCGTGGAAGTTGGCTTTCAGCCCGACGAGGGCGGCTTGTTGCTTGGTATACCAGCGCAGGGCTGGTTCCAATCCCAGATCATCCAGGATGGACGGGCGCAAATTCAGCGAGATGTCCTGCACCTGTTCCAGCACCCGGTCGACTATCCCCAAGCTCTGCTGCAAACGCGGCACCGAGATCTTCGACCGGGTCGACTGCAACAGCGCCTGCAGATTTAGTTGGGCCACCGTGAGCGCCTGACCGATTTCGTCGTGGAGTTCACGGGCGAGATGGCGGCGTTCCGTTTCCTGCACCTCCACCAAGCGGCGGGAAAGCACCTTGAGTTTGCGCCCGTATTCCTCACGCTTCCGCTCGGCCAGCTTGCGCTTCACACGCTCTTTGACTTCCAGCATGGCCCGTTGGACGGCGGGTACGAGTCGGGTGAGCCGTTCCTTCAAGACATAATCCGTGGCTCCACGCTTGAGCGAATCAATGGCCCGTTCCTCACCCAAGATTCCCGAGACCAGAATGAAGGGAACATCAGGGAATCGGTCTAGCGCCATGCCCAGTGCGGACAAGCCGTCAAACCCTGGCAGCGAGAAATCCGAAAGAATCAGGTCAAAGCCGCCCTGCGCGAGCGCCGCCATGAAATCACGGCGGTTTTGCACACAGTTGATCGCACACGTAATGCCACCCGTTTCCAGCGTGGCCTGCACGAGCGCCGCGTCGAGGAGATCATCCTCCAGATGCAGGATATGGAGCGGGGATGCCATTTAGGTCATTCTCTTGTTCGGGAACTGGGACGGGGCCTGGCGCTGCGCACCAGGTATTCGGCGGCGGTTCATTGACCGCCGTCCAAAAAATACCCAGTTGCTTGACCGATTCCACAAATTCGCCATAGTCCACTGCTTTCAGCACGTAGGCGTTGACCCCGTGTTGGTAACACTGGACCACATCCGGCCTTTCGCGCGAAGACGACAGCACAACCACGGGAATTAGCTTCAACTGTTCGTCGGCCTTGATGATTTTCAAAACTTCCAGCCCGCTGACCTTGGGCATCTTGAGATCCAGCAGCACCAGGATGGGATTGCCGGCCGCGCGGTCCTTGAATTTCCCCCGGCGATAAAGGTAGTCCAGCACCTCGGTGCCGTTATTGACGACTTCAATCTTGTCAGCCAGGTGGTGCTCCTCGAGTGCGGCTAGCGTCAATTCCACATCCCCCGTGTCGTCTTCTACCAGCAGGATGTTTTTTACGATTTTGGTTTTGGTGTCCATGGTGCGCCGATGGTTACTCTGGAATTGAAAAATAAAAAGTTGCGCCCCGATCCAGTGCGCCTTCCGCCCAAACCCGGCCTCCGTGCCGCTGAATGATGCGCCGGACGTTCGCCAGGCCGATGCCGGTGCCGGCGAACTCGCTCTGATCATGCAGGCGCTGAAAGACGCCGAAGAGTTTCCCGGAATATTCCGGATCGAAACCCGCGCCGTTGTCGCGGACATAGACCACTGTCTCGCCATCGCCACCCGGAGCACAGCCGATTTCGATTTTTGCCTCGGCACGCTTGCCCGTGAATTTGACGGCGTTGGAGATCAGGTTGACCAGCACCAGTCGCAGCAGGGCCCGGTCGGCGCGGACCGCAGCCAGCGGGTGAATTGTCACGGATAGGTTTCGCGCCTTGGTTTCCGCCTGAAAATCAACCAGGGTTTCCCGGACCAATTGATCGAGGTTGACCTTCACCTTTTGCATTTCCGCCCGGCCGATCCGCGAGAAGGCCAGCAGGTCATCAATCAAATTCCCCATCCGTTTGGCCGATTGTGAAATCGTGGTCAGATGCCGGAGACTGGCTTGGGAAAGGGAAGCGCCAGCCTCTTTTTCCAGCAGGCTCACGAAGCCTTGCACATGCCGCAGTGGGGCGCGCAAATCATGGGAGACGGAATAACTGAAAGCCTCCATCTCCTCGTTGGCAGCCTGCAATTGCTCCGTGCGTTCAAGCACGCGCTGCTCAAGCTCGACATTCATCTGGCTGATCTTCTCCGTCAGCGCTTTTCGTTCGGTGATGTCACGCGCCACTTTTGACACGCCGATGACCTTGCCGGTGGAATCCTTGATGGGTGATACCGTGATCGAAATATCAATCAGCTGTCCCGCCTTGGTTTGTCGCACCGTCTCAAAGTGCTCCATCGTTTCGCCGGCTTTGATCTTGTTCAGAATCTGGTTCTCCTCATCTTGCCGGTCGGCGGGAATAAGCCGCAGCACGGAAGTTCCCACGATCTCGTCGGCGGCATAACCGAAAATCCTTTCCGCTCCTTTATTCCAAGTGGTGATGATGCCGTTGAGGTTTTTGCCGACGATCGCGTCGTCCGACGATTCGACAATCGCCGCCAGCCGGAGGGCGGCCATTTCTCCCGCCTTGCGTTTCGTGATATCGCGGACGTTGCATTGTATCACGTTTTGATCGCCCGCCTGATAGACATTGCAGACAAACTCCACGGCGATTTGACGGCCATCCCGCGTCTCCAGTGGTAAATCTTCATAGCGGACATACCCGTCCTTTTGCAACCGTTCCAGCATGACTTCATTCGACACAACATCCTTGAATGGGCTCAGTTCCCCAACCGTTTTGCCGGACATTTCGGCATGGGAAAATCCCAGGAGTTCAACCAGGAACGGGTTCACATCCTTGATGCGGCCCGTGGCGACGTCCAGAATCAATATGCCGTCCTTCGCCGCTTCAAAGAGCCGGCGATAACTTAATTCCGAAGCGCGGAGCGCCGCTTCCACGCGACAGCGTTCGGAGACTTCCGCTTGCAGCCGGCCGTTAGCCGGATCGGCGGCCTCGGGAAACTCATACTGGGGCGCCGGCGGATTTAAGGTTCCGTTACGGTCAGCGGTTAAGCCCCCTTCTTTTAAAATATTGGTTTCCATGGTCAGATGATTTCTGCGGATATATTTTTGCGTCAAGTCTGGGCGAATCGTTCGCCGAGCTTGCCCTTGCTATTGGTGTGCAATTGTCGCCCGGCACTGTCCACCTCCGGCACTTCGCAAGACATCCAATAATCGTGCAGCACTTTCAGCAACTGATGAAGGCCGTCGGGCGTGTTGGGCTTCACATGATAGGAACTGGCACCCAGCATGTAGGCTTTCTTGATGTCATCCAGATCGCGGGATGAAGTTAATACGACCGTGGGTATGACCGCCCACTCGGGATTTATCTTGAGGTGTTCCAGCACGGCAAAACCATCTTTTCCGGGCATTTTCAAATCCGTGGTGATGAACGTGGGATAGGCATACACGCTGCGGTCAGAATATTTCCCATGGCCCAGCATATAAGCAATCGCCTCTTGGCCGCCAATGATGGTGTGAATGGGACCGGTCACGCCGATGTCTCGGAACGCTCGCTCAATCAAGACGAGGTCATTGGCATCGTCGTCCACAATCAAGATGGTAGAATGGTATTTCTTCATCGTCGCGTGTTTCTGGCTTGGGTGCCGTCATCCGTTCCCAGCAGGCTTTTCACCGCCGCCAGTAGTTCGTCATCGGTATGGGGTTTCTCCAGCATGACTTCTGGTTTCAGCCAGGGTCGGCGGACAAATTCATGCGTGGGCATCAATCCGGTGGCCATGATTACCGGAACCGCCATGTTGGCGGCCCGGAGTTTCTTAATCATCTCCACGCCTCCCATTTTTGGCATTTTATTATCCGTCACGATCAGATCGTAATCGCGTGTCTGCGCCGCCTCCCAGCCGGCGGCCCCGTTTTCAACCCCTTCAACCTCGTAGCCGGACCTCATCAGGACATCCATCGTAAGTTGGCGGGAGTCGGTTTCGTCATCCACCACGAGGATGCGTCGCAATCCATCAGTTCCCGCCGAAATAAGCGCGAAGGTCGGATCGTTGAACGATTTGATTTCAATTGGTTTCATAACGAAACAGCAGGACAATAATCTGTAGGAACACCTTGTAAGCGCTGCCGGATCTCCCTCCTTAACCTCCAAAAACCAAAGACTCTGGTAGAACCTCCAAAAGTTCAGCGTCGCAGCAAAAGGATGACGACGACAATGACAAGCAAAAGACCAACCCCGCCGCCGCCAATCCAGATCGCACTACCAATAACCGGGGAGAACAATAGAGTCATATAATTTTTATTTCGTTCTGGATGGAAAATCATTTGCCATCCATTTCTGTTACGACGCTAAACGATGCGCCGGGGCTTTGCCATGGGGTGTAACCCTATCTGAATGAAGCACCGTCGTTGACGGTCTGGTAGGTTTAAAGCTGTTGGCGGGCAGTTTTTGCGAGGCCCGCGCCGGCAGGTATTATGGCTCAAGCAAACGCCGGACCTCTTCCCCGGTGAGGGTTTCCCGTTCGAGAAGAGCTTGTTCGATTGCTTCCACACCGGCGCTTCGCTGTTGCAAAAGGTCGACCGCTTTGGCTAGCGCCTCTTTTAGGATCCGGTTTATTTCGGCTTCGGCGGCCGGCTGTTTTGGCTCGTAATACATCTCGGTGCCCATGCCCCACTCACAAACCATGGCGGCGGTGATTTCCCGGGCGACGGACATATCGCCGGCGGCACCGTTGGTTATGGTATCGAAGCAAAGATTTTCCGCAGCCCGCCCACCCATCAGCATGCAGAGCTGCTCCATCATCAGTTCGTGGCTTTGGATATGGGCATCCTCTTTCGGCAGCAGCATATTGGATCCCAGCGACTGATTGCGCGGCAGGATGCTGACTTGATAGAGCGGGGGCAGCCGCTTGCAGGTGAAGTGGACCACCGCATGACCGGCTTCATGGCGGGCTATGATCCGACGCTCTTCAAGGTTTTCCACCATGGTGCGGCTGCGCCCATACATGACCTTGTCCCGGGCGTAAGTCAGTTCGGCCGGGGAAATTTCCGAACGCCCGCGAGTGACGGCAGTAATGGCGGCCTCGTTCAGGAGGTTGGACAAGTCAGCCCCGGTCATTCCAAACGTGGATATGGCGAGCGCCCCCAATGATGTCTCGGGTGCCATGATGGGCTTGCCCTTGGCATGCACCTTTAGGATCGCCAGCCGGCCGCTGGTATCCGGCTTGGCCAGATAAACTTTCCGGTCGAAGCGTCCCGGGCGCAACAAGGCCGGATCCAAATCTTCCGCCCGATTGGTGGCACCGATTACCACCACGCCGGTTTTATCCTTGAAACCATCCATCGCCACCAGCAGGGCATTGATGGTTTGCCGGCTTTCCTCATGCTGGTGGTCGTTGCGCTTTCCGCCAATGGCGTCAATCTCATCAATGAATATCAGGGCTGGCCGGTTCCGCATGGCCTTCTTGAACAGTTTGCGAACCCGTCGGGCACCCACCCCCGCATAAAGCTCGACGAAGTCGCTGCCGCTCATGTTAAAAAAGCTGGCCTCGGCCTCGGCGGCGATGGCTTTGGCCAGCATTGTTTTTCCGGTGCCGGGAGCACCCACGAACAAAATGCCACGGGGCAGCTTGCCGCCAAGCGCATGCAGCTTTTTGGCATTCTTAAGAAATTGAACCACCTCCATGGCCTCGGCTTTGGCCTCTTCGATCCCCGCCACATCGGCCAGGCGAACATCCGGCTTTTGGTAAACGCGGCTCCGAAAGCCGGTGGCGGCGTTGGATTGGACAAAAACCAGCAGGCAGACCAGGCCAATCAGGAATGCGCCATACGCCACCACCGATCCCACTGCCGAAATCGTGGTTCGGGCCGTGGAGGGATGTACGAAGCCAACCTGCACGTTGGTCAGGGCCAGCATGGCCGCCATGTTCACCGGGTCAATGTACGCGGTCACATTGACGGTCAGGTTCGTGTTTCGGTCTGCAACTTCGCCTTTGACCTCAAAGGTCTGAGGCTGCCCGGCTGGGGCGATGTAAAATGCCGCCCGGGGATGCTGGTTCATCAGTTGCAGCAGATGTGCGACCCGGGTCTGCTCCAGGGTGATATGCACCTGTCTTGGGCCGTAGGCCGACTCCAGCCGACCGGAAAACGCCACCCACCCGACGGCCAGCAGCCAAATAATCAGCCCGCCCGTCACGGTTTGCTGAACAATGAATTTCCAGCGTGACGTCAGTCCGCTTTTTAAAAGCAGCAGGAACGCGGCGGTAAAAATGATTAATGCTATTAAAATATCACGTAACATATTGGCCTTTAGTAACTAAAGTGTGAACCGCGACATCCTCCAGCCCTTGATGCTCCGCCATAATGAACCGCGATGGACAACTGCAATCCCTGCCGATGCGTCTCACTGGAAATAGGAATGTATTAGGAATAAAAGAGGATACCGCCCATCAATTCCGACCGCGACTAGGACATTCCTAGCCAAGCCAACACCGGCCGACCACCGGGTGTCTTACGACCGCAGCAAGGAATCTCCTAGTCGCAAACACGCCTATTAAGACGGACCGTTATCCATGCAAGCGCTTTTCATTGCCACGATTCCGGTCGCTTTACCGGACCACGCCGCCCCGGCAATATGACGAACGTCAAATATCATCTGGCCCTTTGTTGGGGAGTTTGTTTGGTCTTCGCGGCCAATCCGACGAGATTGCCGGCGGCGCTGACGCCCGAAAAGCTTTATCAAAAAGTTTTGCCCTCAGTGATGACTTTGGAAGTGGAGACCCAAAGTGGCGAAAAGTTTGTCGGTAGCGGTGTGCTCGCATTGGCCGACGATGTTGCGGTGACCGCCTGGCATGTCGTCGCGAACGCTCGAACGGTTTGGGCAGTGTTCGCCGACGGCCAACGCATGAAAGTGATCGGGTGCATTCATCAGGATGCATTGCGCGATCTGGCGTTGCTGAAGCTGGAAAGACCCCGACCCCATGGGCAGGCGGCCTTATGCCGGGAACAGCAAGCCGTGGCCGCGCGAATTTATGTTGTCGGCACACCCAAGGGCTATGCTTTTAGCATCAGTGATGGATTGATCAGCCAGATTCAGAGCGTGGACGGCTTTCGCGAGTATCAACTTTCCTGCCCCATCTCGCCGGGCAACAGTGGGAGCCCCATTTTCAACCAGCGCGGGGAGGTCATTGGCATTGCCTCGTGGACCAAGTCGGACGCGCAGAATATGAGCTTTGCCATTCCCACCCAGGATTTTATACGACTCAATATTTCCGGAGAATCGAGGACCTGGGAGCAACTGGGGGCCACTAATTCTTCAGCCCCACCGATCAAGGTGATAAAAATCCCCCATGGCCAAGACAATGCAGCCGATGCAACGCCGGATGCGAGAAACTTCGCCGCATTCCAAAAATGGTATTATGATTCCATTGGAAAACCTGTGACCGTAGTGGTGCAAGAAGCAGGACGAACCAATATCTTTGCGTTCACAGTAAAATAAAGACCTGTCGAAGCAGAAGCGGATACCGCTGAAAAGCTTTTAGAAAAATGGTCGGGGCGGGGAGATTTGAACTCCCGACCTCTTGCACCCCAAGCAAGCGCGCTAGCCGGGCTACGCTACGCCCCGAACCATTGAAACTTGGATAATAGACTATCCGGGTCCGGTTTCAACACCGAAGATTGCCCAAATGTCATGTGCGGGCAGATTCCGGCTCCCCTGACACAAATATAACGCGCGCCGTCGGCTCAGAACTGATTTTCTTGACCAAACCGTCCACCTGCGGTCCCTTGGTGCCGCTGGTTTATTTCAACGCGCTGACGGCATAGGGTATTCCCTTAGATGACCTGCGGCTTAAACTATTCTAAATCAGGTGTTCCACCAATTGATACCACTACCGACTTCACTTAAATTGTCGTCATGCAAACAAATTTTGCTAACTCTCATACTGAGGCGGAGGAAGCCTCATCCCCCAACCCGATGCCAGGCAACACCGAAAGCGGCACCAGCAACCGCGCGCTGGTGGACGCCTTGGCGGGCTCGCGCACCTACCGTGATTACGAGCGTGCGTTCAGCGACATCACCGGCCTGCCGGTGGCCCTGCAGCCGGTGGAAACCTGGCAATTGCCGCACCATGGCAAGAACAATGAAAACCCGTTCTGCGCGCTAATCTCCAACAAAAGCAGTTCGTGCGCGGCCTGCCTGCAAGTGCAGGAGCGGTTGTGCCAGAAGGCCGCCAAGACCGCCGGCACTGTGGTCTGCCCAGCCGGTCTATGCGACACCGCCGTGCCGGTCCACATGAGCGACCGCCTGATTGGTTTTCTCCAAGTCGGCCAGGTTTTCCGGAAGAAACCCACCGAAGCGCAGTTCAGCAAAGTCGTGCGGCTGTGCCAAAAATGGGGCATCGAAGCGAACCGTGAAACCCTGCGCAAAGCCTATTTTAAAGGCAAAGTGATTTCACAAAAGCAGCATGAATCCGTCGTGAAACTGCTGTCCATATTTTCCCAGCACCTGGCGATGCTCAGCAACCAAGTCTTCATCCAGCAGGAGAATTCCGAACCGCCCGTCATCACCAAGGCGCGCGCCTACATCAATGAACACCAAACCGAGGAGATCAAGCTGGGCGAGGTCTCCAAGGCCGTGAACATGAGCAGCTACTACTTCTGCAAGACATTCAAAAAGGTCACCGGCATTAATTTCACCGATTACGTCGCGCGCATCCGGATCGAAAAATCCAAAAACCTGTTGTTGAACCCCAACCTGCGCATCAGCGAGATCGCGTTTGAAGTCGGCTTCCAGTCGCTCACCCACTTCAACCGCGTCTTCAAGAAAGTACTGGGCCAGTCGCCGACCGATTACCGCGCCCAACTGCTGATCCACTGACCGCTTAATGTGCCGGCCCCATGCCCCGTCCGGTTCGCGAGTCATTATTGATACCGCGATTGGCATTGGCTTCGGCCAAAAAATGGCCGATATTCCCGCCAAAAGCGGGATGAAGAAGACCAAAAAACTGTCAGGTGCCGGGCAACTGGCTCGCTCCGAGTCCGCCGTCCGCGACCGCGAGGAGCGGCTGCGCGCCATTCTGGAAACAGCCGTCGAGGGCATCATCACCATCGACGAGCGCGGCACCATTGAATCGTTCAATCCCGCCTCCGAAAAGATCTTCGGCTACCAGGCCGCCGAGGTCATCGGCAAAAATATCAGGGTGCTAATGTCTACGCCTCACCGCGAGCAGCACGACGGCTACCTGGAGAATTACCGGCACACCGGGCACGCCAAAATCATCGGCATCGGGCGCGAAACTTTCGCGCGCAAAAAGGACGGCACCCTGTTTCCGATGGATCTGTCGGTGAGCGAGGTGAAGCTGAGCGACCGGCGGATATTCACCGGCTTCATCCGCGACATTACGGAGCGCAAGCGGCTGGAAAAGGAGAATCTCGAAATCAGCGAGCGCGAGCAGCGACGCATCGGCCAGGATTTGCACGACGGCCTCTGCCAGCATCTGGCCGGCATCGAAATGTTGAGCCAGGTCCTGGCCCAGAAACTGGAACCGCACTCGCCGGACGCGGCGGCGCGCGCCACCGGCATCGCCGCGGCCGTGCGCGAGGCCATCAGCCAGACGCGGCTGCTGGCGCGCGGGCTTTCACCTGTCACTCTCGAATCCGAGGGCCTGATGTCCGCGCTCGCGGAGCTCACGGTCAACACGGAGACATTGTTCCGCGTAAAGTGCACCTTTGACTGCCCTGAAATCGTAAAGTACAACGATCATGCGGCGGCCACGCACCTGTTCCGCATCGTGCAGGAGGCGGTTTCCAACGCCATCAAGCACGGCAAGGCCAAGCACATTTCCGTCCGGTTGCGCGCGGATGCGGATGGCCTTTCACTGCAGGTGAGTGATGACGGCGCCGGTTTCCCGGAAAACTTTTCCGGCGGCAGCGGCATGGGTTTGCGAATCATGCAGGCGCGCATCGGCATGGTGGGCGGATCGTTGCGGGTGGAGCAGATTCCGGCTGGCGGCGTGATGGTAATCTGCCATGCGCCGAAAAACTCAGGAGATTCACATGGCCGCTAAAATAAAAACACCCGACCAGCGCATCCTCATCGTGGACGACCATCCGATGATGCGCACCGGGCTCGCACAGCTGATCGGAAACGAACCTGGCCTGAAGGTCACCGCCGAAGCGGATAATGCCAGGCAGGCGATCGATGCGCTGACGAAGCAGAAATTCGATCTCGCCCTGCTGGATATTTCGCTGCCGGACAAAAACGGCCTGGAACTCATCAAAGACATCCGCGTTCTGAGACCGGAGCTGCCCATTCTGGTCGTCTCGATGCACGACGAGTTATTTTATGCGGAACGCGTGCTGCGCGCCGGCGGTCGCGGCTATATCATGAAACAGGAAGGCGGTAAAAAATTCCTCGCCGCCATCCGCCAAGTCCTCGCGGGCCAAATCTATGTCAGTGAAAAGATGTCGGAGCGCATTCTGGAAGTCTTTTCCGGGCGGCAGGCGGAAAATACGGGTTCACCAGTGCGCAAACTTTCTGACCGCGAGTTCGAGGTTTTCCGGCTTATCAGCCAGGGAGTCAGCACGCGCAGCATCGCCGAGCATCTGCACTTGAGTATCAAGACGGTGGAAGTCCACCGTGCCAACATTAAGACCAAACTCGGCCTCAAAACCGCGAATGACCTGGTCCGCTACGCCGTCCGCTGGCTGGACTCGCAGTCGCAAGTTTAACTTTCATTTACTTCCAACGGTCCAACCGGAGGACAATATTGGGTGATGATTTGCCAAAAGCTGGAAAGTCCTCGCCCAAGGCGCATGGCATTTTCTTTCCGGTAACGTAACTGTAATTAACCATTTTTCCAACATGAGCACCGCCGTCCCCCACAATTCCATCGAATCCGCCCACGACATCCTGCGCCAGACCTCCCGCCGTCCGCTGGATCCGATTTTTTCACCGAAATCCGTCGCCATCATCGGTGCGACGGAAAATCCCGGCAGCGTCGGGCGAACGATTCTTGAAAACCTGATCAAGGGCGGCTACGCCGGCAAAATTTATCCGGTGAACCCGAAACGCGACACCGTCCTCGGCGTCAAGGCGTACACCAGCATCACCGCCGTGCCGGAAAAAGTCGACCTCGCCGTCATCATCACGCCACCGCCGACGGTGCCGGGCATCGTCAAGGATTGCGGCAAGGCGGGGGTCAAGGGCGTCATTATTATTTCCGCTGGCTTCAAGGAAATCGGCCCCGTTGGCGTGGAACTCGAACGCCAGGTGCTGGCCGAGGCCAACCAAGCCGGCATCCGCATCGTCGGGCCGAACTGCCTGGGCGTGATGGTTCCCGGCAATAAGTTCAATGCCACCTTCGCCGCCGACATGGCGCGGCCGGGCAGCGTCGGCTTCATCAGCCAGAGCGGTGCGCTCTGCACGGCCATCCTGGACTGGAGCCTGAAGGAAAACGTCGGCTTCAGCGCCTTCGTCTCGCTCGGTTCGATGCTCGACGTCGGCTGGGGCGACTTGATCAATCATCTCGGCGACGATCCGAACACCAAGAGCATCGTCATCTACATGGAATCCATCGGCGACGCCCGGTCGTTCCTCTCCGCCGCGCGCGAAGTGGCGCTGACCAAGCCGATCATTGTCATCAAACCCGGCCGCACCGAAGCCGCCGCCAAGGCCGCCGCGTCTCACACCGGCTCGCTCACCGGCAGCGATGAAGTGTTGCAAGCCGCCTTCCAGCGCGTCGGCGTGCTGCGGGTCGAGGCGATTTCCGAATTGTTCGACATGGCCGAAGTCCTCGGCAAACAGCCGCGCCCGAAAGGCCCGCGTTTGACTATCGTCACCAACGCCGGCGGCCCCAGCGTGATCGCAACCGACATGCTGATTGGCAGCGGCGCGCAACTCGCCGAGCTCACGCCGGAAACCATGGCCGCGTTCAATGCCATTCTCCCGCCGACCTGGAGCCATAACAATCCCGTGGACATCATCGGCGACGCCAAGCCGGAGCTTTACGCCAAGTCGCTGGAAATCGCGTCGAAAGACCCGAACACCGACGGCATCCTCGTCATCCTCACGCCGCAGGCCATGACCGACCCGACCGCGACCGCCGAATGCCTGAAGCCCTACGCGCGCATTCCGAACAAGCCGGTGCTCGCGAGCTGGATGGGGGCCGACATGGTGGCCAAAGGCGAGGACATCCTCAACGCCGCGCAGATCCCGACCTTCAAATATCCCGACCGCGCCGCGAAAGCCTTTTATTACATGTGGCGCTACAGCGAGAATCTGCGCCAGCTTTACGAAACCCCCGCGATGCCCATGGATGATGCGCACGGGGAAATTGACCGCGATAAAGCCGCGGCCATCATCACCGAAGTCCGCAAATCCGGCCGCACCATCCTCACCGAATTTGAATCCAAGAAACTCCTCGCCTCCTATGGCATCCCGACCGTTGAGACGCACATCGCCACGACCGAAAGCGAAGCAATCAAACAGGCCGCGCGACTCGGTTTCCCCGTCGTGCTGAAACTCCACTCCGAAACCATCACGCACAAGACGGACGTCGGCGGCATCCAATTGAACCTGCGCACCGCCTCCGCCGTCCGCCAGGCTTGGAAGGCGATTGAAACCTCCGTGACCAAGAAGGTCGGCAAGGAACATTTCCTCGGCGTCACCGTCCAGCCGATGATCAAGCTGGAAGGCTACGAAATCATCGTCGGTAGCAGTATCGACCCGCAATTCGGGCCCGTGCTGCTCTTCGGCACCGGCGGCCAGCTGGTGGAAGTGTTCAAAGACCGCGCGCTCGGCCTGCCGCCGCTCAACGCCACCCTCGCCCGCCGCATGATGGAGCGGACCAAGATTTTCACCGCGCTCAAGGGCGTGCGCGGCCGCAAAGCGACCAACATCGCCGCGCTCGAACAACTGCTCGTGCGCTTCAGCCAGCTCGTCGTCGAGCAGCCGTGGATCGCCGAACTCGACATCAATCCCCTGCTCGTCTCGTCCGAACGCATATTCGCGCTCGACGCCCGCGTGGTGCTGCACGACCCCAAGACCCCGGAAGCCAAACTCCCTCATTCCGCCATCCGGCCCTACCCCATCCAATACTCCACGCCTTGGAAAATGAAGAACAAGGCGCCGACCATCATCCGCCCCATCAAGCCGGAGGACGAGCCGCTGATGATCAAGTTCCACGAGACGCTGTCCGAGGAAAGCGTTTACAACCGTTACTTTGCCGCGCTCAAACTGTCGCAACGCATCGCGCATGAACGGATGACCCGCATCTGTTTCAACGACTATGACCGCGAGATCGCCCTCGTGGCCGAACTCCGGGTCGCCCGGGGCGAAGAAAAGAAGATCCTGGGCGTGGGCCGCTTGAGCAAGCAGCACGCGACCAACGATGCGGAATTCGCCGTCCTCGTCAGCGACGAATGGCACGGCCAGGGACTCGGCACCGAACTCCTCCGCCGCCTCATCGAGATCGGGCGCGTGGAAAAACTCGTGCGCATCTCCGGCCAGGTCCTGGCCGAAAACCACGCCATGCACCACATCTGCCGCAAGGTCGGTTTCAAGGTCGTGCACGACGCCGACAGCAATCTGTTCACCGCCAGCTATACCTATTGAGCATAATCCGGACGAAAATTATAACGGGGGCCTGCCGCCTATCTGGCAGGCCCCCGTTTTTGCTTCGCCTATAATTTTGTTTCAGGCAGCGTTGGCGCCGGTCAGGTCCAGCCTGCCCATGATGGTTTTCATCCCAACCAGCTCACCTTGTTTGATTCAGGACCGAAGTTGACGCCGTCATTGCCTTGCGCTTGAAGGGACAACTGAAACGGCGGCGGATCCCACATATCATTGATGTTCGCGCTGGCATGGCTGGCATCAATGCTGCCGGAATTGTCCAGCAGGTTGCCCGACAAGTCATAGATGTTCACGACCCAAGCCGCTGCTGTCGGATCCATCGGCGACCACGTGAGCGTGGTACCGGTGAGCGTGAGAGTGAGAACCGGCGCGGACGGCGACAAATCGCGACTGCCGCGCCGGGCGTTTCCAACCTTGATGCGTTCTTTGTACATAAGCGGTTCGATCCGGGCCGGGCGGAGTCCCCTGCCCGCCACAGCCCGCCGAGGACAGCCCGCGCCGCCCGGATGCGAGCGGTTACGGTCAAGGCACGGTGGCGCCCAGCGCCACGGACCAGGCGCCCACCTGGCCGCGCGACCCGATCCAGCGCGCATACATGCGCACTTCGCCGGGCAGCTTGCTCGAATCCAGATTGGCCGGGCTGCGGGTGAGCGTCACAAAGGGCACGGTATCGGCCTCGCCATTCACCTCGGGCTTGGCGGCGTCCACAATGGCCACTTGCACGCCGATGGTGTTGGCGGCGCGGGCACGCGGGTTGGCGCTGCCCGCCTCGCGGAAGCGCAGGCGCAAAAAACCCGGCTTGCCATCCTCCAGCGAAAATTCCGGCGCGGTCAGCGGCACGATCTTGGGCGTGGCGCCGGGGCTCCGGCGGGTGATGCCCATGGTCGCCAGCACCCCATCTGCGGCATTCGAGACGCGGGCGGCATTGGCGATGACGCGCACCTTGTCCATCAATTGCGGATGCGATCCGGCGGGGCCGTTCATATCCTGCGTCTTGGCCTTCTTCGTGGCCATGGCGTTGTTGATGGCGGTGTGATTGCCTCGATCCGTCGTCAGGAGCGTTCCCAGTTCGGTTACGTCCTGGGCGGTAAGCCCAATCGTGGTTGGGACGAAGCCCGTGGCCGACACTACGTCGTGCATTTGTTGGGCGAAGGCGATTTGGTCTCCCTTCCTCACGGGGAGGAATTTGATTTTATTTGCCATAATGTGACTTTCTGTAGCCTGACAACGGACGGGTTTTAACTGGCAGTAACAGCGGGGCCACGCTCACGAGATTTTTTAATCCCGAACTCAGAATTACAAAACATACATTTTGAATTCGCCATTTGACCATCGGCTCGAGCCGACGGTCAGGACGCGATCCCGGACGGCCAACGGACCGTCTCTGCCAATTCAAATCGTCCACTGTCAACGTATCCCGTAGCATTCGCGCGTTTGACTATTACCTTTCAATTTGGATATTTCACACTCACACTAAGGGTATTTACGGAACAGCATACATCATGCCATAGTATACGATACTCTTATCATGGATTACTGCATGATTAGCTAGCAATCCTGTAAGATTAGGTCCCAATCGTCGAAGATAAGCTCCACATCTTTTAATATTCGGTCCAAATCTTCGAAGATTAGCTGCTCATCATGTAAGATTCGTTCCGCATCTTCATTAATTCGGTCCGCATCCTCAAAGATGAATACCGCATCTTTTAAGAGTCGATACAGATTTTCAAAGGTAACAAGCTCATGGGCATTCGTTTCGGGTCAAAAAATGAAGTCTTCTTACGAATTCAATTTTCAGGCCGGCGGAGTTTCACGTGGATGCACCTGGCCTGTGTCTAATTCCAACACAAACAATGACGCAAAAGAGGACACGACTTTCGTGTGATCGGGAAATTTGTCGCGTCGTGGCGGCTTGACGCCATGACAATAAGGACCTTCCGTCCCTTGCGGGACTTCGGACGATTGCGGGCATCGAGTCCCAGCCATGAATGGCTGGGCTATTATCAGGTGAAGCTGCGCGATGCCGAAAACAACAGGCGAGACGGGTACGCTTCCCATCAATGCGGGCGGTGGGACGGCTGACCACTTTCTGGTAGCTTCGAAAACGAAATTGACCAATTCTCTTAACGTGATATAAAAAGTTCTCATTCGATTATGATATCATATTTGGGAAAACTTTTGGGCTTGGGCTTGGGCTCATTGGCGCTGGTCGCTTCACTCCACGCGCAACCCGTTATCACCAGTCAGCCAATCAGCCAGACGGTGATTTGGGGCGGCAACGCCACCTTCAGCGTGATGGCAACCGGCGTCGGCCCACTCACTTACCAATGGCAATTCAACGGCACCAACCTGCCGAACATAATCAGTACCGTAGCGGGTAACGGCACCCAAGGATTTTCCGGCGATGGTGGTCCGGCAACAAATGCCACTTTAAATAGACCTCGTGACATGGTGTTAGATGCAAACGGCAACCTGTTTATCGCTGACAACACTGGCAGTCGTATCCGTAAGGTGGACACAAATGGAATTATTACAACGGTGGCAGGTAATAGCAACCAAAACTATCTTGGCGACGGCGGCGCGGCCACCAATGCCTGCTTAGCCCCTAACGATGTGATTGTGGATTCGTTCGGCAATCTTATCATTGCCGACATTGCCTTTTCCCGCATCCGTAAAGTCGATACTAATGGCATCATTACGACGGTGGCAGGCAATGGCACATCAACTTCTTTCGGAAATTATTCCGGCGATGGCGGTGCGGCGACAAATGCCAGCTTAAACGGACCTACCGGTGTGGCCTTGGACACTTCCGGCAATTTGTATATTGCAGATTCTAGCAACAATCGTGTCCGCAAAGTGAACACAAATGGCATCATCACGACGTTTGCGGGCAATGGCTCATTTGGTTATTCCGGCGATGGCGGTGCTGCAACCAATGCAAGTTTCGGAATTCCTTCCGGCGTTGTTTTAGATCCGAATGGCAACCTATTGATTGCCGATGTAGCCTACAACATTATCCGTAAAGTAGGCACGAATGGTATTGTTACAACTGTAGCCGGGAATGGTTCGGGTGCTTTTTCCGGCGACGGTGGACCTGCCACCAATGCCAGTCTGAGTGGTATTTACAACGTGGCGGTGGATGGTTATGGCAACATTTTCATTCCTGATTCTGGTAACAATCGCATTCGTAAAGTGGACACGCTTGGTATCATTACAACGATCGCGGGTAACGGCGTGCAAGGTCCTTATGGTGATGGCGGCATTGCTACGCTTACTCAGTTTAACCAGCCAGTCAGCGTGCGTTTGGATCCATACGGTAATTTATTCATCGCAGACAGGTTCAACTGCCGCATTCGCAAAGTTCTAAATACCCAAGGTCCCGCTTTGCCACTCATTGAGCCGACCCTTGCAAACACTGGCAACTATCAAGTGGTGATAACCAACGCCTCCGGCAGTGTGACGAGCAGCGTGGCGACATTGAATCTTCAATTACCGCCGGTCATGCCGTCGTTCACGGCCAGCAACAGCGTCGTTTTATTCAACTGGGGCGCGGTGTCCAACCAGATGTATCAACTGCAATACGCCACCAACCTCATCGCGCCCGTCTGGACGGACCTCGGCAGTCCCGTAACCGCCACCAGCAACGCCGCCGCCACCGCCGATGTGGTGGGTGCAGGCAGTGAGCGTTTCTACCGCATCCGTCTCTGGCCGTAACTAGAGTACGACTGTGTTCCGCGCAGCGGGATCAGTCGCAGCGCACGCGCCCCGCAGCAAGACGCCAAAAAATTCAATTTTCATTCAAGGGGTGGGAAGGAAGTTGCGGCGGCTGTGCTGATGCTGGTAAATTGAACGCACCCCTCTCCCCTTCGAGGGGCGAGGGAGAAAATAATCCTCCGCGGCTTCGCGGCTTTGCACCTTGGCGGTAATCCTTCTTCACCCCGGCCACCCGGACCGCAAAGGGTGTTCAGCCTTTGGCAAAATAGGGGAAGTCGCCCACCCCACTGCCAGTTAAGTTGACTACGCGATGGCGGCAGGAATCCGCCGGTACCACATTTTTAATCCAACAACCACCAGACCTGATCGACCATGAAGAAAACACCGATTTTCAAGACCATTGACGGCTGCGAAGCCGCCGCTTACGTCGCTTTCCGGGTGAACGAGACGATGGCGATCTACCCCATCACGCCCTCCTCCCCCATCGCCGAGTGGTGCGATCAGTGGGCGTCCGAGGGCAAGAAGAACCTCTGGCAGACGCAGCCGGCCATTGTGGAGATGCAAAGCGAGGGCGGGGCCGTGGCCGCCGTCCACGGCATGTTGCAGACGGGCACGATGAGCACCACGTTCACGGCGTCGCAGGGCCTGCTGCTGATGATCCCGAACATGTTCAAGATCGCCGGCGAGCTGCTGCCGACGGTGTTCCACGTCACGGCCCGCACGGTGGCCACGCACGCGCTCTCCATCTTCGGCGATCACGGCGATATCATGGCCTGCCGCTCGACGGGCTGGGGCATGCTCGGCGCGGCGTCGGTGCAGGAGACGATGGATTTCGCGCTGATCTCGCAGGCGGCCACGCTGCGGTCGCGCCTGCCGTTCATCCATTTCTTCGACGGCTTCCGCACGTCGCACGAGGTTTCCAAGATCGAGATGCTGGACGAGGCGGTGATGCGCGCGCTGATCGACGACAAGCTGATCGCGGCGCACCGGGCCAATTCCATGACGCCGGACAAGCCGGTGCTGCGCGGCACGGCGCAGAATCCGGACGTGTTTTTCCAGGGCCGCGAGGCGGCCAACGGCTTTTATTCCGCCTGCCCGGACATCGTCCAGAAGGTCATGGATGAATTCGCGGAATTGACCGGCCGCAAATACAACCTGTTCGACTACGTCGGCGCGAAGGACGCGGAACGCGTCATTGTGCTGATGGGTTCCGGCTGCGAGGCCGCGCATGAGGCGGTGGAGCATCTGGTCGCGAAGGGCGAAAAGATCGGCATGCTGAAGGTGCGCCTGTACCGGCCGTTCGACGGCAAACGCTTCATCGCCGCCCTGCCCGCTTCGGTCAAGAAAATCGCCGTGCTCGACCGCACCAAGGAACCGGGCGCAACGGGCGAACCGCTGTACCAGGACGTGGTCACGGCGCTGATGGAAGAGACGGCGGCAGGCCGCTCGCATTTGAAGGTGGTGCCGCAGGTGTTCACGGGCCGCTACGGTCTTTCCTCGAAGGAATTCACGCCGGCGATGGTCAAGGCGGTGTTCGAGAATCTGACGGTGGCCGCGCCGAAGAATCATTTCACCGTCGGCATCAACGACGACGTGTCGCACACGAGCCTGACGTATGACGCGAATTTCTCCACCGAGCCGGCCAATGTGGTCCGCGCCCTGTTCTTCGGCCTCGGCGCCGACGGCACGGTGGGCGCCAACAAGAATTCGATCAAGATCATCGGCGAGGAAACGGACAACTATGCGCAGGGCTATTTCGTCTACGACTCGAAGAAGTCCGGGTCGATGACGGTGTCGCACCTGCGCTTCGGTCCGCAGCCGATCCGCTCCTCCTATTTGATCACGCACGCCAACTTTGTGGCGTGCCATCTGCCGGTGTTTCTGGAGCGCTATGACATGCTCCGCAGCCTGGTGTCCGGCGGCACGTTCCTGCTGAACACGCCGCGCTCGAAGGACGAGATTTGGTCGACGCTGCCGACGCCGGTGCAGGAGATCCTGCTCGCCAAGAAGGCGAAGTTCCACGTGATCAACGCCACCAAGGTGGCGCGCGAAAGCGGCATGGGCGGGCGCATCAACACCATCATGCAGGTCTGCTTCTTCGCGCTTTCCGGCGTGTTGCCCAAGGATGAGGCGATTGCGGCCATCAAGAATTCCATCAAGAAAACCTACGGCAAAAAGGGTGAGGAAATCGTCCAGATGAACCTGAAGGCCGTGGACAACACGCTGGCCAACCTCCACGAAGTGGTTGTGACGAATCATCAGGTCAACGGCACCGGCCCGCTGCTCCCGTCCATCACGGCGAACGCGCCGACCTTCGTCCGCAATGTGCTCGGCAAGATTGCCGCCGGCGACGGCGACGAGTTGCCGGTCAGCGCGTTCCCGAACAACGGATCGTTCCCGACCGCGACAGCGCAGTACGAGAAGCGCAATCTCGCGCTGGACATCCCGGTGTGGGACGAGAAGATTTGCATCCAATGCCTCAAGTGCGTGGCCATCTGCCCGCACGCCACCATCCGCGCCAAGGTCTATGAACCGGCGGAATTGAAGAACGTCCCGCCCACGTTCAAGGTCGCCGACTCGCGCATCCCGGAATTCAAGGGCCAGAAGTTCACGCTGCAAATCGCGGCGGAAGATTGCACGGGCTGCGCCATCTGCGTGGACGTCTGCCCGGCCAAGAACAAGACCGAGGTGAAGCTCAAGGCCATCAACATGCGCCCGCAGCCGCCATTGCGCGCGGCGGAAGTGGTGAACTGGGATTATTTCCTCAAGCTGCCGGAAGTGGACCGGCGCAAGGTCAAGACCGGCACCCTGCGCCAGCAGCAATTGCTGCAGCCGCTCTTTGAGTTCAGCGGCGCCTGCGCCGGCTGCGGCGAAACGCCCTACATCAAGATGCTCACGCAGCTTTTCGGCGACCGCGCGGTCATCGCCAACGCCACGGGCTGCTCCTCCATCTACGGCGGCAATTTGCCGACCACGCCCTACGCGAAGGACAATAGCGGGCGCGGGCCGACCTGGTGCAACTCGCTATTCGAGGACAACGCGGAATTCGGCCTCGGCTTCCGCGTCTCGATTGACCAGCAGAAACATTTTGCCGAGGAATTGCTGAAGAAACTCGCGCCGCAACTCGGCGATGAATTCGTCACGCAGCTTCTGCTGGCCGATCAAAGCGACGAAGCGGGCATTCACGACCAGCGCGAACACGTCGCGGCCTTGAAGCAAAAGCTGCCGAAGCTGGACGCACCGGAAGCGAAGCTGCTGATTCCGCTCGCCGACCAGTTGGTGAAGAAGAGCGTATGGATTCTCGGCGGTGACGGCTGGGCCTACGACATCGGTTACGGCGGTCTGGATCACGTTCTCGCCAGCGGCCACAAGGTCAACGTGCTGGTGATGGACACGGAAGTTTATTCCAACACCGGCGGCCAGATGAGCAAGTCCACCCCGCGCGGCGCAATCGCGAAGTTCGCCGCCGGCGGCAAACCGGCGGGCAAGAAAGACCTTGGCCTCATCGCCATGAGCTACGGCAACATTTACGTCGCCAGTGTCGCCATGGGCGCGAAGGACGAGCACACGCTCAAGGCGTTCATTGAGGCGGAATCTTTCCCCGGACCGTCGCTCATCATCGCCTACAGTCATTGCATCGCGCATGGCATCGCGCTCGACCAAGGCATTGGCGCCAAGCAACAGAAACTCGCGGTCGAGTCCGGCCAGTGGCTGCTTTACCGCTACGACCCCCGGCGCGCAGACCGCGGCGAAAACCCGCTGCAACTCGATTCCAGCGCGGCCAAGGCCAAGGTCTCCGACTTCATGATGTCCGAAAACCGGTTCAAGATGCTCACCAAGAGCAAGCCGGAGGACGCCAAGAAATTCTTCGCGCAATCGCAGGTGGACGCCGACCGGCGCTGGAAGTTCTATCAATTCATGGCCGCCCGCGACCCTAAGGTTGAAAACGGGGCGGCAACCGCGCCGAAGCCAACCGCCGCCGTGGACGCCTAACATCAACCCTTAAACTGGATATATAATATGGATCTCACCACCAAATATCTTGGACTGGAACTGCGCACGCCGCTGGTCGTTTCCGCCTCGCCGCTCTCGGAGGACGTGGACAATCTCAAGCGCATGGAGGATGCCGGCGCATCGGCGATTGTTTTGTATTCGCTGTTTGAGGAGCAGTTGCGCCAGGACCGGCTCGAACTGAATCAGCACCTGGAACACGGCACGGAAAGCTTTGCCGAAGCGCTGACGTATTTCCCCGATGCCGAGGAATACCACCTCGGCCCCGAGGAATATCTCAAGCACATCGCCGCCGCGAAAAAAGCCACGCGCATCCCCATCATCGCCAGCCTCAATTGCTCATCCCCCGGCGGCTGGACGGATTATGCCAAGCAGATCCAAAAGGCGGGCGCCGACGCGCTGGAGCTGAACATTTATTACATCCCCACCGATCCGGATTTGCCCGGCACGGAAGTCGAATTGAACTATCTCGACATCCTTAAAGCGGTGCGGGCGAATGTCTCCATTCCGATCGCGGTGAAATTAAGCCCGTTCTTCAGCAACTTCGCCAACATGGCCAAGCGGCTCGACCAAGCCGGCGCGAACGGACTCGTCCTGTTCAACCGTTTCTACCAGCCGGACATCGAGCTGGAATCGCTGGAAGTGAAGCCGAACATCCTGTTGAGCACGCCGATGTCGATGCGCCTGCCCTTGCGCTGGATCGCCCTGCTCCACGGCAAAGTGAAGGCCAGCCTCGCGGGAACCAGCGGCATCCACCGCGCCTCCGATGCGCTCAAGATGCTCATGGCCGGCGCGGACGTGACCATGCTCTGCTCCACGATCATCCGCCATGGCATCCCGCAGATCGCCATGATCGAACGCGACCTGGCGGACTGGATGCAGGAGCACGAATACGAATCAGTCAGTCAGTTGAAAGGCAGCCTGAGCCAGAAGAACTGCGCGGAACCGGCGGCCTTTGAGCGCGCCCAATACATGAAGGCGCTGACCGGCTTTGCGATGCCCCGCACCTGAAGGATCTTAAACTTCACCAATAATCAGGGAACCGTTCAAAGCCCTCCCGCCTCACCGTGCAGGTTGGGTCAGGAGCAGCACGTTCAACTTCGGTTCCATGGCGGCGGCCCAGATGCGATAGCCGGCTTCGCTGGGATGCAAGGCGTCGGGCATGATGTCCGGTGAAATAGCGCCGCTGTTTTCAATCAATCGGGAGCCGATATCCAAATAGAAAATGTGTTGGGCGTCGTCCAGCCGGGCAAGCGCCTGATTAACCTGCAGGATCTTGCCGCGCTGGGTGCTAAAGGTTAAGCCGCGCGGGAAAATGCCAAGCAGGAGGATTTTGGTGTCCGGCTGGCGAATTCGAATCTGGTTCACGACGGCGGTGACACCTTCGAGCATTTCGGCCGCGGTATTGTCCTGGTCGTTGGAATTGTTGGTGCCGATCATGACGATGGCGACCTTGGCCTTGATGCCATCGAGCTGACCATTCTCGAAGCGCCAAAGGACGTTCTGGGTGCGGTCGCCGCCCACGCCGAAGTTGAGCGCCTTGCGATGGCCGTAATATCTCTGCCATACGTTCTTGCCGGCGGTTTCCCAACCCTGCGTGATGGAGTCACCGATGAATTCGAGGTCACAGTCACCGGGCGAGGCTTTGGCCCGGGCCAGGACTTCATTCTGGCGCGGCACGGCCCAGTCGCTGCGGGGGAAGGGCATGACGGCGGTATTATGGTGAATGCCTTCGATGATGGCGGGCGCGGAAGCATTGGTTTGCGCGGGCAGATTGAATTGAAGGGTGAAGCAGGCGGCGACAAAGGCAAGCGTGCGAGTTATTCGGTAAGATTTCATGGGCAAAAATTGGCAATTCTACCCGGCAGCGTCAATGCCCTTATGTTGTGTTCCAGAAGAATGTAGATATGACTTCGGGTCGTTGATGTTACCAAGCCATAAAATTTTTCAAGTCGCAGCTCCGGAGTTGTTGGAGGCTTGATCCTTATCGCAAGCGTAATCCTGATTGCCGGTTGAAGCGGATTGCGTTTTCGAATACGAGCGGGATCTCGCCCCGCTTCAATTCGCCGCCGTAATCCGGACCTCGACCTCCATTTTGCGGTCGCGGGTACCGCGATAATTGCCGCTGATGGGCGAGACGTCGGCGTAGTCGCGGCCGTTGCCAATCTTGACATAGGTTTCGTCAAGCTGGCGGTTGTGGGTGGGGTCCAGGCCGCGCCAGCCGTGGCCGGGAACGAAGACTTCAATCCAAGCGTGCGTGGCGCTGGCGGCCTCGGTGGCGAGATAACCGCTGATGTAACGGGCGGGTATTTTCAGCGAACGGCATAGTCCGATCATCAGGTGCGCAAAATCCTGGCAAACACCGCGCCGGTCGCGCATCACTTCGCTCATGTGCGTATGGACGTGAGTGGAGGCGGATTCGTATTTCAGGAAGCCGTGGACGAAGCGCATCAGCGCGAGCGTCGCCTGCCAGGCGTCGGTTATGCCATCAGTCGCGTCGAGAGCGAGTTTCCAAGCGTCCGCCGACAGTTCCACGAAGCGGCTGTCCAGCAGGTAATCGAAGCAGCGCTCGATGTTCGGTGCCTCGCGCATCCGTTCGAAGGAGCAGATCGGTTCATCCGGCAACGGCGCGGGCGGATGCGTGACGACAGTGGAACTGGCCTCGATCAGCAGGTGACTGTGCGGCTCGATGATCTCGAAGTGGTGGATCCAGTTGGAATAAAAATCCTTGGTATGCGTCAGCCGCGCTGCCGGCAGGACTTTCAGCAGGAACGACTCGACAGTCTGCTCAGGAATGGGCATTGGCTGGAGCCGCACATCGTTGAAGCTGTCGCGCACCGGCGTGGCGTAAGTGTAGCGCGTGCGATGTAAGATATGCCATTTCATGGTTGGGAGGAACGAGTCACTCGAGCGGCTCCACATCCACGGAAACCTTCACGTCGTGCCGGCCGCCGCCGGTGAGGATGCCTGCCACCGGGCTGACATCGCCGTAATCCCGGCCGTAGGCGACAGTGATGTGTTCCGCGGCGGGCTGGACATTGTTGGTTGGATCAAAATCCACCCAGCCGATGCCGGGACAGAAAACGGCGAACCAGGCGTGACTTGCGTCCGCGCCGACCAGCCGCGTCCGGCCTTCCGGCGGGCGGGTGCGCAAATAGCCGCTGACATAGCGGGCCGGGAGCCCCAGCGAACGCAAACAAGCGATGCCAAGATGCGCGAAGTCCTGGCACACGCCGCGCCGCTTTTCCCAGACCTCCTCCAGCGGCGTCGCCACCGTGGTCGCCTTGGAATCGAATTTGAAATCCGTGAAAATGCGGCGCGTCAATTCGCGGGCACCGGCCAGCAGCGGAGCGCCCTTCGAAAAACTTTCCTTCGCGTAATCGGCCAGCGCAAAGGACGCGCGAACCTGCGGCGAATCAAAGATGAATTCATACGGCTCGACCACCTCCGGCGAAACCGGGTCACGAAAGAGGCGCCCGACCTCCTCCCAGGCCGGCGAATGTTCCGGTGCCAGAGCCGGGCCGGGGTTCACCGTCACGCGGCTGGTCGTGACAATTTCCAGCCGCTGGTGGACTTCCTGGATGCTAAAGAAGCAAAGCTTGTTGCCGAAATAATCCCGCCGGGCCTTGCGCAGCGCGGGGACGGGAAGAATTTCCAGCGCATATTCATTCCGCACCTGGGTGGCTGTTCCCAGCGGTTCGAGCCGCGCGACATGATGCGAGACCGTCACCGGCGCGGCGTAATCGTAAAGAGTGCGATGGGTAATGCGGTAGTTCATGGGGCAAACTCGCGGCCGGTGCGGGAAATGGCGGAATGCGCAAAGCAGCTGGCGGCGATGGCATCGGAGAATTTAGGCAGGTCGCGCAACGTCTGCTGGATGGCCGCCCCGAGGTTGCTGGAGTACCAATCGGCGTGCAGCGTGGCAAGTTCCCGGGCGTCGGACTGATTCAATCGCGCGATGCATTCCTGCAATACTTTCCGGCTGGAACCCACACCGGCATTTTCTCGGTCATGCGGCAGGCGTTCGACGTGCTTGAGCAACTGGTTCAACTGGAAGAGGACCGAGCGCGGATTTTTGTCGTCCAGCAGCACGAGGTCGTAAACCGCCGAGATATGCGGCAGCAGACTGTAGCGCGACCGGTAGGTGATGGAACTATCGTCCACCTCCAGGATGGTTTCGAGCACGCTGGCATTGTCGGCCTCAGCGGAATGCAGCTTGGAATCGAGCAGCGTGCAGAGATAGATGGCGCGCTCGATCCGCACGCCCATGTCGAGGAAGCGCCAGCCCTGCGCCCGCGTCATGTTTTCGCGGGCGAGACCGTGGAATGCCGCGATGCCCATGAGGGTTTGATTCAGGACGCCCACGGCTTCGCCGGCGAGCATCACGCGGCCGGCGGGCGGCGCGGCCAGACGCTCGTTGATCTGACTAATGACGCGCCACAGATCGTTGGACGTGCGGTCGCGCACCTGGACAGCGAGCCGGTGGAGATTGTCCACGACGCTGCGCAGGCTGCCGGGCCGCGACGAATCAAAGATGGCCGCGAGCAGTTCCGCCTCGAAGGCCTCGGCGTTCTGGCGCAGCTCGGGCTTTTCCGAAATGCCCGGTAATTGCCCCTGCACTTCGAGCGTGCTCAACAGCGGCGCGAGGAGCTGGGTCGAAGTGCCGGCGCGTTCGGGATTGAACCGGAGCAAGGCGCTGCGCAGCAAACGGCAGGTGGCGTCGGCGCGCTCAGAGTAGCGGCCAAGCCAGAAGAAATTATCCGCGAGCCGGGAAGGCAGATTGTTGCCGGTGCGGCGCAGTTCGATGTTTTCACCAGCGGAATGCAGCAGCGTCACCTCCTCGACCGGGGTTTCAGAGCTGATCCAGGTGTCCTTGCTGCTGCCGCCATGCTGCATCGAAATGGAATGGCCGCGGCTGTCCGCCAAAATGCGCGTGAGCCCTCCGGGCATCACATGATAGCCGTCGCCGTCAGCAACGAGATAAACCCGCAGACTTACCGAACGGTTCCCGAGGCCGCTGCCGTCCCACCCCGGCGCATTGGAAAGCTGCACGCGCTCCTGCGCCACAAACAAGTCCGGATCAAACTCGATGTGGCGGCGAAAAGCCTCACGCTCCTTCGCGCCCATCGGTTTATCGGCGTCAGGCGCGCGAAAATGAGTGCGAAACGCCGGCTTCAAAACGAGTTGGTCGAGATGTTCCAGGACATATTTCCGCGCGGAATCCTGGCCACACCACCACGTCGCGACGGACGGCAGTTTCAATTTCTCGCCGAGCAAATGCTTGCACAAGCCCGGCAGAAACGACATGAATGCGGGGCTTTGCAGCAAGCCGCTGCCAAGCGCGTTGGCCACGACGACATTGCCCGTGCGCAGCGCCTCGACGAGGCCGGGCACGCCGAGGATCGAGTCGTTGCGCAGTTCAAGCGGATCGCAGAAATCATCGTCCACCCGGCGCAGAATAACGTCCACCGGTTCGAGACCGCTCAGGGTCTTCAGGAAGACGCGGTCATCGCGCACGGTCAAATCCTGGCCCTCAACGAGCATGTAGCCGAGGTAGCGCGCCAGATAGGCCTGTTCAAAATAGGTTTCGTTATGCGGGCCAGGCGTGAGCATGACCACGCGGGCCTCGCCGGCCGGCCGCGAGGCCATTTGGGCCAGCGTGTTCCGCACGGTGCGGAAATAACCGGCCAGCCGCTGCACCCGGTTGTCGCGAAACGGTTCCGGCAGGATGCGCGACGTGACCAGGCGGTTCGCCAGCGCGTAGCCCGCGCCCGTCGGAATCTGCGTACGGTCGGAAACAACCCACCACCGCCCGTCCGGCGAGCGCGCGAGGTCGGCGGAATAAAAATGCAGGAACCGGCCCTGCGGCGGGCGGATGCCATGGCACGGCCGCAGAAAGTCCGGCTGGCCGAAAACCATCGCCGGTGACAGCCAGCGCGACCGGATGAGTTCCTGAGGACCGTAGCAGTCGGCGAGGATCCGGTTCAGCAGCATGGCGCGCTGGATCAATCCCGCTTCGAGCGTTCTCCATTCATCCGGCGCGATGACGAATGGGATGCTGTCGAGCTGCCATGGGCGTTCCATGCCACGCGGGTCGCCATAGACATTGTAGGTGATGCCCTGCTCGTGGAGGAGCCGTTCACAGGTGTCCTGGCGACGCCTAAGTTCCACCGGGCCGAGTTCCTCCAAGGCGGTAAGCAGACCGCGATAATGGGGGCGCGTCTGTCCGTCCGCCGCGAGGGATTCATCAAAAGCATTGGAATCCAGCCGGTAACCGGACAACAACCGGATTGCTTCCGGCGTCGCTTTTCCAACCGCGTCGGTCTCACCGGTTACAGATTGGGATTGGGATTGGAACATGTGCGCCGGTTTGCGGTTTGGCTCTTGGTTGTCCGCGTCAGACATTGCGCAAATCCAGGGTAAAAGGAAAGTCGCTGTTCAAATTTTCCACCGGCGGCGTGAACTTGCCCTGCTGGTGGCCGTGCCGGAAAAATCGAGCTAGACGGCGTGATTCCGCTTCGTAGCTGTTCACCGGGAAGGTGTCATAGCTGCGGCCGCCGGGATGCGCCACGTTGTACGTGCAGCCGCCCAGCGAACGCCGGTTCCAAGTGTCGTAAAGATCGAAGCGCAGCGGCGCGTGCGACTTAATGGTCGGTTGCAAACAAATCGGCGGCTGCCAGGCGCGATAGCGCACGCCGGCGACGCCTTCGCCGTTGGTACCGGTCGGATGCAGCGGCACCCGATGGCCATTGCAAGTGATGGCGAAGCGGTCGCCCGCAAGGCCGCGCGCCTTGATTTGCAGGCGTTCCACCGAGCTATCCACGTAGCGGACCGTGCCGCCGCCGCCCGGTTCTTCGCCGAGGACGTGCCACGGTTCGAGGGCGGTGCGCAGTTCGAGGTGTAAATCGCGCTGCTCCAGATCCCCGATGCGCGGGAAGCGGAATTCAAAATGCGGCGCAAACCATTCGGCTTGGAAGGGGTAACCGGCTTCGCGCAAGTCGTTGATGACATCCGCAAAATCCGTTTCGCAAAAGTGCGGCAGCATCCAGCGGTCATGAATGTCCGTGCCCCAGCGCACGAGCCCGTTTTTGTAAGGCTCCTTCCAAAATTTCGAGACCAGACCGCGCAGCAATAAATGCTGCGCGAGGCTCATGCGCGCATCCGGCGGCATTTCAAAGGCGCGCATTTCCACGAGACCAAGCCGGCCCGTGCTGCTTTCCGGCGCATAAAGCTTATCAATTGAAAACTCGGCGCGATGCGTATTGCCGCTGGAATCAATCAGTAAATTCCGGAACAACCGATCCACCAGCCACGGCGGCGTCTGGCCGAATTGACTGATTTGCTTGTCCATTTCATTGAACGCGACGTCAAGTTCGTAGAGCGAATCGTTGCGCGCCTCATCAATGCGAGGCGCCTGCGACGTCGGACCGATGAACAAACCGCTGAACAGCCAGCTCAACGACGGATGGTTCTGCCAATACGAGAGCAGCGAGCGTAGCAAATCCGGCCGGCGCAAAACCGGGGAATCCGTCGGCGTCTCGCCGCCGATGATGATGTGGTTTCCACCGCCGGTGCCGGTGTGACGGCCGTCCACCATGAATTTTTCCGTGCCGAGCCGCGTTTGGCGCGCCTCCTCGTACAGCACAGTCGTGCGCTCGACGAGCTCATCCCAAGTCTTGCTCGGATGCATGTTCACCTCGATCACACCGGGATCTGGCGTGACCGCCAGTTTGTTCAGGCGCGGATCTTTGGGCGGCGTTTCGCCTTCGATGACGACCGGCAAACCGGCTTCGGCAGCGGACGTTTCGATGCCCGCGATGAGATCCAAATAATCCTCCGTCTTTTCGACCGGCGGCATGAAAAGGTGCAGCCGTCCATCACGCGGCTCCACGCAGAGAGCGGTACGAATGATCCAGGGAGCGGACTCGCCAGGCGCGGGCCGGCGGTTCGGATCTTCGTCGGGCTTCAATTCCGATTTTACTTTGGGCGAGCCAAGCTTTTGTGCGCGCTGGCCCGGCCCGTAACCGGCGGGCAAGGGCGCACCGCTACCGCGCATGAATCGCTGTCCGCTCAATTCCGGTCGCAGGTGATACGGAAATTCTTTCGGCAGTTCCGGCAAATCCGGTTCGGATGGATCCTGCTGCCGCAGCCAGGGATAATCTTTTTCCGAAACCCACGGCACGGAATCCAGCGGCAGTCGCAAACCCATCGCCGAATCACCGGGGATAAGCCAAAGCGTATCGTCGTCCCGCAAAAACCACGAACCCGACATCCAGCCCTGCTCGTTGCCATCCCACGCGCGCTTGATCGGCAGCGTATAGCCGACAACCGTGCCGAGTCCCTGCTGAAATATCCGCGCGATGCGTTCGCGCTCCTGTTTATCCTTGAGATTGGATTTTTCGGGTGTGACGTTGGTGGGAAAACGGCGCTCTTTCCAACTGTAATAAAAGGCGTCCTCGTAGGCGGGTATCAGGTGCTTGGGATTCACCCCAATCGTTTTGGCGAGGCCCTCAGCCAGCGCCTTCGCCTCTTTCGGGCCGTGGCCGTAATTTTTCGATTCGTCGGCGATGAGTGAATCATCTTTCCATACCGGCACGCCGTCTTTGCGCCAATATGCCGCGAGCGCATAACGCGGCAACGGTTCGCCGGGATACCATTTGCCCTGGCCATAATGCAGCAGTGCGCCGGGCGCAAATTTTCCGTGCAGCCGCCGGATCAGTTCGCCGGAAAGAATGCGCTTTTTCTTCGAGACGGCGGTAAAATTCCATTCCGGGCCGTTGGGATCATCCACGGAAACAAAGGTCGGCTCGCCGCCCATGGTGAGGCGCACATCGCCTTGCTTCAAATCCACGTCGATCGCGTGACCAAGCTGCTCGATCTCCCGCCATTGCTCCTCGGTATAGGGTTTGGTGACCCGTGGCGATTCGTAAACGCGCTTCACGGTCATGTCGAACTCAAATTCGGTTTCGCATTCATCCACGCCGCCGGAAATGGGCGCGGCGCTCGAAGGGTCCGGGGTGCAGGCGAGCGGAATATGACCTTCGCCCGCGAGCAGGCCGGAGGTAGGATCCAGGCCGATCCAACCGGCCCCGGGCAGATACACTTCGGTCCACGCGTGCAAATCAGTGAAATCCTTTTCCGCGCCGCTGGGACCGTCGAGGGATTTTACGTCCGGTTTGAGCTGAATTAAATAGCCGCTGACAAAGCGTGCCGCGAGGCCGAAGTGCCGCAGCAATTGCACCAGCAGCCATGCCGAGTCACGGCAGGAACCGCTCATTTTCGTGAGCGTTTCCTCCGGCGTCTGCACGCCCGGCTCCATGCGAATGGTATACTTGATGTCCTTCCAAAGCCGCTGGTTGATCGCGACTATAAAATCGTTTGTCGGCTTCTTCTCGCTGTCGGGCAGTTCGAGCCGCTGCTGCTTCGTGCGCCGCTTGATCTCGTCAATCAAATCCCGGCGCAACTCCGTCAGATACTTGGTGAAATTGGTCGTGAGCCAGCACTTGCGCTGGAATGGCGCGAGTTCGTGTTCGAGCGCCGGGTCGTAGGCGAACGGAAATTTCTGCGCGTTCGGTTCGAGAAAAAAATCAAACGGGTTCAGCACCGCCATCTCCGCGACCAGATCCACTTCGACCAGGAATTCGCGCGTCGGCTCTTCAAAGACCAGGCGCGCGGCGTAGTTGGACTGCGGATCCTGCTGCCAATTGATGAAATGCTTTTCCGGCTTGATTTTGAGCGAGTAGCTTAATATCCGCGTCCGCGAATGCGGCGCCGGCCGCAGGCGCACGACTTGCGGGCCCAAGTTGACCAGCCGGTCATATTTGTAAAGCGTCTTGTGGTGGAGCGCGACGTGGATGGACACAGGAATTTATAATTTACGATTGGCGATTTACCCTGAACCGAAATGGTTGCAGGCATCGTTTCATACGGCATTTTCCATGTACCGGATGCGCTTGTGAACATCCGTGTTGATGGAGTGGTAGGGCTGCGAAAGATTGCCGGAGGCGAAGAGGGTGCGCCGCGTATGCTCCATATCGTCCTCGCCGATGGCATCCGTGAAAATCGGCATCAGGTAATCCATGCCAAGCTTGGAAGGCTTCATTAATTTAGAATCGTAAAGCGACGGGTGCATTCGGCGCGCATGAATCAGACCCCAGCGGTCGCGAAAACGGTTCGCATCGTAGCCTTCGACGAAAAATCCCTTTGTCGAGTTGTATTGCAGGACGGAAACGGCGTTGTTACGGCCTTCCACCAGCAGTTCGACGGCCTCCGCTCCTTGCGCGGCCGCGTAGAACCGGTCGAATAGAATCGGCCGGCCGCCTCGCTGGGTATGGCCGACTTTGCGGGTAAAAATCGCCTCCTTGGCTGATTCCCCGCGCCGGTAAAGCTGGAAAAACTTGTCGCCAATCATCTGGATCAATTTTCCGCGCAACGCTTCCGATGCCCCGCTCAAAACGACGTTGCCTGCCGGGTCGGTGGATTTCGTTTCCGCACCAAGTTCGCGGCCTTGCTCGTCCACAATGCCCTCGCCGCAGACAATGACGACGTTCTTTTGCAGATCGTAAAGGTGCTTCACCCGCGCGACCAGCAGTTCCAAGTCCGGCGCGATTTCAGGGACCAGGACAATGTCCGGCTGCCCGTAGGCCGAGCCGAGCGCAATATAACCGGAATGCCGGCCCATGACTTCGATGATGGCGATGCGCCGGTGGCTTTCCGCCGTCGTCCGAATGCGTTCGACGCCGCTGGCCGAGACAAAGACGGCGGTCGCGTAACCCGGCGTGGCGTAATTCACGATGTTGTTCAGGTCAAACTGCGTGTGCGATTCCGTGCGCTTGTATCGGAAACCGGACTTGGCAGAGGGATCGTTCACGCGCACAAACTCGTCGGGCTCGCTCGGATAATTCAGGCCGAGGTCATTGTCGATCGTCTTGGGCGCCAGCACCGTCGGCAGGCGTTCAGCAAACGGCTGGAGCCCGTTCAAGGTGCCGTCGCCGCCGATGCAGATCAGCCCCTCGATACCGAGTTGTTTCAGGCGCGACGCGACCATGTCCAGATCGTCCTTTTTGTTCGGGTCCACAAAATCGCGCGATGATCCAATGAGCGTGCCGCCTTTCGTCGGGTCCAATTCGGGAATGTTCTGGTAAAGCGGATTAAGATGGACGTGTGGGACCCGCGGATTGAACAGGCAATTAAAGCCCTTGATCAGGCCGATGATCTCGACCTTGAGCTGGTTGGCGCGCGTGACCGCGCCATGGATCGTGGCGTTGAGGGCCGGCGTGTCGCCGCCGGCAGTGAGGATGCCGATGCGTTTCATGGGTTTATAAGATTGCGGATTGCTGCTGTTGTTCCTCCTGCTGCACCATGTGAACTTCGTCGGGGTTTTCGAACGGTTGGAAAATATAGGCGCGGAACAACTCGGCGCCAATGTTGTTCAGTTTCAACTGCGCCTCGTCCAGATAGCGGTGCAGGCCGACGTCGAATATTTCCTCGATGGTGCAGAATTGAAGTTCCGCCAGAAACCGGCCGGTGAGCTTTTCCGCATCGTTGGTGAATCGCCCCTCGGCGACGCCGGAAATGCGCCGCAAAGCGTGGTTTAACTCATTGACGCAATAGCGGACCGAGCGCGGGAAGACATCGCTCAACAAGAGGAATTCCGCGACGCTGCGCGGATGCACGTCGGCACCATGGCTGGTCTTGTAGGCATCCCAGGCACTGCACGAGCGCAGCACGGCCGACCATTCGAGCGCCTCATCCGGGCTGATGCGCTCGGGCACGCCGCGCTCGGGCAGGCTTTGATAGCGCACATCGAGGATGCGCGTGGTCTTGTCCGCCCGCTCCAGAAACTGGCCAATCTGCACAAACCACCAGCCTTCGTTGCGGATCAGGGTGGCGTTGATGATGCCGATGATGTGGAGCGAACTGGATTTGATCTCCTGAAAAAACTCCGCCGGGCTCCGCCGCCAGACTTCGCGGGCGTAGGGCGACCGCATAAACAGGTACAGGCGGTTCAGTTCCTCCCATAATTCGAGCGTGATCTGGTCGCGCACCATGCGGGCGTTTTCGCGGGCCTGGCAGATGGACTGCAGCAGCGAATTGGGATTTTCCATTTCGAACACCAGAAATTCCGTCACCGCCTTGCCGGTGGCGTTCGCGTGGGTCTTGAAAAACGCCTCTTCGTCGCCGGTGGCCTGCACGATGGGCAGCCAGTAGGCGGTAAGCCGTTTCTCGTCGAGGTTGCGGATGTCCAGCAGAAGCTGCAGGTTCACTTCCACGATGCGCGCAATGTTTTCCGAGCGCTCGATATAACGGGCCATCCAGTAGAGAGAGTTAGCAACGCGACTTAACATATTTTCAAATTGGGAACATTCAACCTTCAACCTCGAACTGCCAATTGCGGACTGCGCCCAGCATTTGGCGTTAGTCGTTAAATATTGAATGTTCGACGTTACTTTCATTCGTCTCCGTATAATACCCAGGTGTCCTTGCTGCCGCCGCCCTGCGATGAATTGACCACCAGCGAACCCTTGCGCAGCGCAACCCGCGTCAGCCCGCCAGGGATGATGCTGGTGCGTTCACCCGACAGCACGAACGGCCGCAGATCCACATGGCGGCCTTCAAAGTTCCCGTCGCAGCACGTGGGGTGCTGGGATAGAAAAATCATCGGCTGAGCGATGTAATTGCGCGGCTCGGCAATGATGAGCTGACGAAATTTTTCGATTTCTTCCTTCGAAGCCTTCGGCCCCATCAACATGCCGTAGCCGCCGGATTCGTTCGCCGCTTTCACCACGAGTTCAGGGAGATGGTCGAGGATGTATTGCTTGTCCTTTTCCTCGCTCGCCAGGAAGGTCGGCACGTTGGGCAGGATGGGCTCCTGGTCGAGATAATATTTGATCATCCGCGGCACAAAATAATACATCACCTTGTCGTCCGCGATGCCGGTGCCGATGGAGTTGGCCAACGAAACATTGCCGGCGCGATAAGCGTTGATCAGCCCGGGCACGCCGAGCATCGAATCTTTGCGGAACACCGTCGGGTCGATAAAATCATCGTCAATCCGCCGGTAAATGACATGCACCGGCTGCGGTCCTTTCGTCGTGCGCATGAATACGCGGGCATCTTTCACAAACAAGTCGCGGCCCTCAACGATTTCGATGCCCATCTGCCGCGCCAGGTACGTGTGCTCGAAATAGGCGCTATTGTAAGCGCCGGGAGTGAGCAGGACCACCGTGGGATCGGCCACGCCCGCCGGCGCGATGTACCGGAGCGACTTCAAAAGTTCCTGCGAGTAATTCTCGACCGGACGCACCCCGATGCCTTCAAACATTCCCGGAAAGGCGCGCTTCATCGCCCGGCGATTTTCCAGGACATAGCTCACGCCCGACGGGCAGCGACCGTTGTCCTCGAGCACCAGATAATTTCCGTCCTTGTCGCGGATCAGGTCGGTGCCGCAGATATGGATGTAAATATCCTTCGGCACGTTGAAATTCACGAACTCGCGCCGGAAGTGCCGCGCCGACAGGACATAAAACTCCGGAATCACCCCATCCTTCAAAATCCGCTGGTCATGATAGATGTCGTGCAGAAAAAGATTCAACGCCGTGATGCGCTGTGTCAGACCGCGCTCCAGGTGCTCCCATTCCGACGCCGGGATGATGCGCGGCAGCAAGTCGAATGGAAAAATCTTTTCCGCGCCCGCCGCATCGCCATAGACATTGAACGTGACGCCCTGCCGGAGAAAAGCGTTGTCAATCGCCTCGCGCTTGGCCTGAAACTCCGGTTCCGTCAAATCGGCAAACAGCTTGTGAAATTTCTGGTAGTGCGGCCGCACCCCGCGTTTCGCGTCGGCCATTTCGTCGAAACCTTCGTTGACCTGATATTGATTCAGCATATTCCATCAGTTGTTTTTTGAACTTCATGGGCATTTACCGCCAGCCAGATCCGGCCAAAACCTAAGAATTTCGCGTTGGAAAAAATCCTACAACACGAGTTTCACCATGTTTTATCAGGGTGTCAATTGATTCCGCCAATCCAATTTCAGCCCGCCTGACGGATTTGATTCTGACCATCCACTTATGTTTAGCAGCCTGCTTGCCGAGTTTCCAATTGCCGTGAAATTATTTAAGTTCGGGCCACAAAGCCGGCCTGGTTCGGCTGCCCCGGTCCGTTGGCCGGAAAACAGCCAGGTCGCTGGAGCCGTTGGATTGAAACGGCGGTCATCGACCTGGCGCGAAGCGGATCCAGTGACAACTTGCGAGCAATGCGTGGTGCTATCTCCAAGCGTCATACCTGACATCCAAAATCCCCATGGTCAGAATGATGGAAAACCAACTTCACCGTGAAAGTTCAAATAAATTCGTTGATGAGGTTTTCCAGAAATTCCTGGCGCCCGCTGACGTTGGGTGCCGCTTCGCCCTGCTTGAGAATGTAGCGCTCCAACTCCGGTAAAGTGGTTTTGCCCGATTCAATCCTGGCGCCGATTCCTGAATCCCACGAGGCATAACGCTGTTTTACAAATTCCGCAAGCCGTCCGTCCTTACGAATCGCAACCGCGATTTTCAACCCCCGGGCAAACGCATCCATGCCGCCAATATGGGCGTGGAACAAATCCACCGGTTCGAAACTCTCGCGCCGGACTTTGGCGTCAAAATTGACGCCGCCCGTCGTCAGGCCGCCATATTTCAAGATGGCCAGCATCGTATAGGTCGTCAGGTAAATGTTCGTCGGGAACTGATCCGTGTCCCAGCCCAGCAGTTCGTCGCCGGTGTTCGCGTCGATCGAACCCAGCGCGCCCGCCGCGCCGGCCACCTCAAGTTCGTGCTGCATGGAGTGCCCCGCGAGCGTCGCGTGGTTGGTTTCGAGGTTGAGCTTGAAATGTGGCAGCAGGTCGTATTGGCGCAAAAAATTCAGGCAGGCGGCGGCGTCGGAATCGTATTGATGCTTGGTTGGTTCTTTCGGTTTCGGCTCAATGTAGAACTGCCCCTTGAAGCCGATCTGCTTTTTGTAGTCCACAGCCAGGTGCAGGAGTCGGGCGAGATGCTCCAGTTCGCGCTTCATGTCGGTGTTGAGCAGCGTCATATAGCCTTCCCGTCCGCCCCAGAACGTGTAGCCCGCGCCGCCCAACTCATGCGTCACTTCCATAGCCTGTTTGATCTGCGCGGCCGCAAAGGCAAACACATCCGCATTGCAACTCGTGCCGGCCCCGTGAACAAATCGCGGATTGGAAAACAGGTTCGCGGTGCCCCACAGCAGTTTGATCCCGGAACGCTGTTGTTCCTCCTTCAAGACTCTCGCAACGGCGTCAAAGTTCTGGTTGGATTGAGCAAGCGTTTTGCCTTCCGGCGCGACATCGCGGTCATGCCAGCAATAAAAAGGCGCACCGAGTTTTTCCATGAACTCGAAGGCGACGCGCGCGCGTTTTTGCGCGTTGCTCACGGAGTTCGAGCCATCGTCCCACGGACGCTGCATGGTGCCGACCCCGAACGGATCTGAGCCGGTGCCGCGAAACGTATGCCAATACACGACGGCGAAGCGGAGGTGGTCGCGCATCGGTTTGCCGGCGATGATTTCGTCCGCGTTATAATGTTTGAAGGCCAGCGGATTTCTGGATCGGGGCCCTTCGTATTGGATTCTAGCGATGTCGGGAAATGCGGCTTTCATGTGTCTATTTGTAAATTCTAGCTGACGGATACGGCGCGCCGGATGATTCAGGCTCGAAGGAACCGCTCCAGCCCGGGCCCGCCGGGTTCCAACCCGGCAAAGGAATTTAAATATTGAGGAACCGAGGGCGTAACAATGAATTAAGGAAACTACAGGTGACGCCCGAGAGTCAAGGCAATAGCATATTTCGTCACCAGAAAACATTTGCCCCGCCGGCCAAAACCTGAAATCGTCAATCAAATTCATCCGCTTATGAAAATTAAATCTCTGCTCGCTCTGATTGCCGCGGCCGCGTTTTTCGTTCCGGCCGGCTTGAACGCCCAAACCACCAACCGCGCTGCCGGCGGCATGGATCCTGATCTCAAAAAAATTGTCCAGGAAATCCAGACCAAGATAAAAGATGGCCAGAAGACCGAGGCCGATCTGGCGCCCGATCTGGCTGGCTTTGACCAGTTACTCGCCAAGCAAAATGGTGAAAAGACCGACACCGGCGCACAGATCATTTACATGAAAGCCATGCTATACCTTCAGGTCCTGGACAATCCGGGCAAGGGCCGGGCTTTGATCACGCAGCTCAAGACGGAATATCCGGACACCATCATGGGGAAACAGGCGGGCCGTATTTTGCAAATGATCGACCAACAGGCAGCGGCCAAAAAAGTCCAGTCGGCCCTCACACCCGGGTTGGCATTCCCCGATTTCAGCGTGAAAGACCTGAACGGCCATCCGATTTCCGTCGCCGCGCTGAAAGGCAAAGTGGTCCTGGTAGATTTCTGGGCGACCTGGTGCCCGCCCTGCCGCGCCGAACTGCCCAACGTCATCGCTACCTACCAGAAATATCACGGGCAGGGCTTTGAAATCATCGGCGTGAGCTTGGATTCGGATCG